>JAFQKX010000079.1 GCA_017414705.1 Clostridia bacterium | reverse complement strand
GCCATGGCGCTGGAAAAAATGGGTTTACCGGCAGTTTCGTTGACCAGCTGGCAGATTCAGATCCATACCAATTCCAACCACGGAAACGCCCGAATCAAAAGTGTGGATACCGAGCGTCTTTCGGCAGAATTGGCCAAGAAAAATATTATCATCGTGACGGGATTCCAGGGAGTCAACAAGTTTGACGATATCACCACCCTCGGCCGCGGCGGCTCGGATACCTCTGCAGTCGCATTGGCAGCGGCGCTCAAAGCCGATAAATGTCAGATCTACACCGACGTCGACGGCGTCTATACCGCCGATCCCCGCGTGGTTCCCAATGCCAAAAAGTTAGATGAGATTACTTACGACGAGATGCTCGAGCTTGCCACGCTCGGTGCCAAGGTTTTGCACAACCGCTCGGTTGAAATGGCCAAAAAATACAATGTTGAACTGGAAGTGCTTTCCAGTATGAAGCACTGTCCCGGTACTTTAGTCAAGGAGGTAGCAAAAGTGGAAAAGATGCTGATCAGCGGAATCGCTAAGGATGAGGATGTTGCAAGAATTTCGATCGTTGGATTGAAGGATGAACCGGGTGTTGCCTTCAAGATCTTCTCCAAGCTCGGACAGAAAAAGATCAACGTGGATATCATTCTGCAGTCGATCGGCCGTGACGGCACCAAGGATATCACCTTCACGGTGGACGCAGCACAGCTTGACGATACTATGTCTTGCCTGCAGTCTATGGTTGACTCCGGCAGCTGCAAAGAGATCCTCAGCGACAATGACGTTGCCAAGATCTCCTTGGTCGGTGCCGGTATGGAAACGCACCCCGGCGTTGCCGCAAAGATGTTTGAAGCACTGTATCAGGCAGGCGTTAACATCCAGATGATCTCCACCAGCGAGATCAAGATCTCGGTCTTGATTGAAAAACAGTATGCCAAGACCGCAATGAAGGCCGTCCACGACGCCTTCGTGCAATAAAGCATTCCCTTTCAGTATCCGCCGTTGAAGAACGGCGGATACTTTTTTGTGTTTTTGAATAAAAATGATTTGAGGTATTGAGTTTTTATTTGACATGTTATATAATACTTTGGGGCGTACGTTGCCCGTAAATTGAAAGAAGAGTTCAATTATGAAAACAATCAAGCGTAGCATCAGCATCTTGATCGTTGCTGTGCTGGCAGTTATGGTGATGGTCAGCGGTCTGTCCGTCTCTGCTGCAAAGGATACTTACGGTAAGTATGTGGAATTCAAAGGTAGCGTTGGTATTATCTCCAACTGTGAGGGTACCGGCTCTACGCAGGGTGCTGACCAGACCGGCATCGTGGATCCCTTGGGTGTAGCACTTCCCGCTGAATTTAATAATATTAAAGGTGAAGCTACCCCTGCTCAACAAGAAACGGTTGAGGGCACTGCCACCAAATCCGGCAAGGCGAGCGAACAGGTCAATTATACGACCGAGCACTATCTGCAGGGAAAATCCGGCGTTTCCATTCACGTAACTCCGGATCAGAACTTTGAGGATGGTCAGGCAACCAAGCTGTACAATACCAAGACCAGATTCGTTATCCGCCAGATGAAGGATATCAAGGTAACCGATCCTCAGAATACCTATCTGTGCTTCTATATGTATCTGCCCGGCGATGCAACCAATTGGGGCAGCAATGTCATCGACTGGGCAAGATCCGGCATTGAGATCTCCGAGATCAGCGATGCCAACGAAATGTATTTCAGCATGGCTGCCATTAACCAAAACAACATTAACGGCGGCTTTGTCAGCGGTTGGAACCAAATCATCCTTCCCCTGAACAAATTGGGCAACAACGCCAAAAAAATGCCCATCAAAATGTTCCGATTCTTCCTGTACGGTGTTAAGGGAGCTAGCAAGAGTGTTACCGTTACCTTCGATAACTTCTCTTTGGAGACGGGTGCCGGTTTGAAGGCTTTGGGAATCAATGTTCCCAGCGTTCCCACCACTTCTTCCAAGCCGACCGCAACCTCGTCCGCTACGAAACCCACCTCTTCGGCCACTGACGTGACCTCAAAAGAGCCGACAACTACGATTTCTTCGGAGCCTTCCGTTGATCTCTCTTCTGAACCCGATACCGATGCTGCAGCAGATGCAGATACGGATGAAGACGATCAGGAATCCGGCTCCATGCTTTGGCTGTGGATCGTGATCGGCGCCGTTGTCGGCGGTGGTGCTGCGGCCATTGCAGTAATCGTTTCCAAGAAAAAAGCATAGTTTTATTACAAATTTTAACAACCGTTGAATTGTTCAACGGTTGTTTTTTATGCATTCTTTTTGCTTGTTCGGTTCATAATATAACGATCATCAAAACGGAGGATTGTTATGAACCTGAAAAAATTTTTTCGCGGCAGCTTCGCCGGCGTTTTATCGGTGCTTTTTTTGTTATGCGGATGTACTGCACAGCGCAACGCTTCCAATACCGCGTCTCATGTGCAGGAATCGGAAATGCGCAGCGCTTGCATGACGGTGCTGGGTGATTCCATTGCCTCGGGTCACGCGCTTTCCAATCCGCAAAAGCAACGGTATTCCGAACTGCTGGATCAGATGTTGTTGGCAGAAAATATTGATTGTGTCGTCACCAATTATGCGGGCAACGGAATGGATAGCGACGAATTGCTGTCGGCTCTGAAAAATCAAAATTATCCGCAGCTTGTCAATGCGGATTGGGTCATTGTCAGCATCGGAGCCAATAATTTGTTGGGCGCAACGATGGATTTTTTTTATGACCATTTTTCTTCGCTTTTTTCGAGCTTTTCCGAGCTGACGGACGATGATTATACGGATTTTTTAAACGAACTGGAAAAAGGAATTACACAATTTCAAGAGGAATTACCCTTAATTATTCGGGAGGTTCGTGCACAAAACAGCGACTGCCGCATTATTTTGCAGACCGTCTACAATCCCTTTCGGGATACCAAGCTTTCACTTTATGCACCGGAGCTGTCCGTTTCACTCAATGAGCTGAGCATGGATTATATTGAGCGCATCAATCAGGTTATTTGGCAGCTCGAATCTGCCGATGACGGGATTTTGATCGCTGACGTATTGACTGCCTTTGCACAGTCTCCAAAGGATTGTGTGAACACGCAAAGCGGGCGTAAATTATTTAAATTACCCATCGATCCTCATCCCAATCAAAACGGACATCGTTTGATTGCCGAATTGATCCTGCCGTTACTTTTGCGCTGATTTTTCAACAGAACACTTGACGCACCGCGTCGATCTGTTGTATAATAAATAAAACCGAAAAGGAGTGAAAATTATGGAATACGAGCTCACAATGCAAAACTTTGATGAAATGATTACTAAGGCAGATAAACCGATTTTGATCGATTTTTGGGCTACTTGGTGCGGCCCCTGTAAAATGATCGCCCCCGTTCTGGAGGAGATCGCCTCCGAGCGCGATGACGTTATGGTCTGCAAGGTCAACGTGGACGAGCAGCCGCAGCTTGCGCAACGCTATCAGGTGCAGTATATCCCCATGTTGGTGGTGGTCAAGGACGGAAAAACGGTAGCCACTGCTTCCGGTTACCGCGACAAAGCCGGCGTATTACAGTTGTTGGAGAATGCGTAATGAAGATTCGTTATAATCCAAATGAAGAGATCGTCCGCGTTGTCAAGGAAGGTCTCAAGCAAACCGGCGGATACTGCCCTTGCATTCGCGAGCAAAGCGAGGATACCAAGTGTATGTGTAAGGAATTTCGTGAGCAGATCCGTGACCCCGAGTTTGAAGGCTTTTGCCATTGTATGCTGTATTATAAAGAAAAGGATCAAAAAACGCAATAAGCAGACTATGAACACAAAACCAATTCAAAACGAGTATTTTGTTTATCTGTTGCGTTGTCAAGACGGATCTTATTATACCGGCGTGACCAACTGTTTGCAACGACGCGTGCAGCAGCATTTCGGTGTTTTAGGTGGCGGAGCCAAGTATACTCAAACTCACCCGCCGCTTTGTTTGGCACAGGTCTTTCGAACACCAAACCGTTCCTACGCGCAGCGTTGGGAATATCGAATTCGGCATTTATCGCATCATCAAAAATACATCCTCACCCAAACACCGGGGGCCCTTGCAAGTTATTTTGGAAATCCGGACGAGAATGAGATCTGTGTATTGCCTCGGGAAGAATGGGCGAGCGAGGATCGTTTTTAAAAAACAGTGCAGCTTGACAGCTTGTACTGTTTTTTCTTTGAGTAACAAAAACAAGATATAGCGGGGGAGAGAGCAGATCAACACCAAATATGCCTATTTGTAATATTTTTACCTGTTTTTGACAAAAAATCCTTTACAAACGCCCGAAATGAAGTTATAATATTACGGTAAGTATAATTTTGAGGGTGTAATTATGACGGATTGTTTTTCTGAGCGCATTGCCTCGCTGCGCAAAAGCAAAAAGATCAGCCAAAAAACTGCGGCAGCGGATCTCGGCATTTCCCAAGCCTTGTTATCCCACTATGAGCGTGGCATCCGTGAATGCGGATTGGATTTTCTGACCCATACGGCAAACTATTACGGCGTTTCCACCGATTATCTGCTCGGACGCACCGATGTGGAAAACGGCGGTGTTATCACCGGCGGTGAATCGGAGGATTTTGTAGATCTGATGAATTCGGTGCAGGTCACTTCAGACTTGTTGAAAGCAGCGGGCAAGGACTCCACCTCTGCCGAGTTTCTTTCTCTGGTCGGTATCAACGTTGCCCGTATCATCAGTATGATCGTTTCGCGTGATGACAGTGACCTGTTCCGCGACGCCTATGCCGTGCGCAATGCCGGCTTTGAAGCTGCTATGCGTTTTTATGAGGCGCGCCTTTGCAATGAGTTGGAGGACGGCGAACAGATTGCCATTTCCATGCGCGGTGTCAAAGAGACCTATCCCGTCTTCTTTTCTTCCGTTAAAAAGCTATTGGAGCGTGCCAACGGTGCAGTTCGCATTATTGTGGAATAAATCTAAAAGTTTTGCTTGACATTGGGAGGGTTTTGCAGTATAATAACCCTCGCAGTCGCGGATTTAGCTCATCTGGTAGAGCGCCACCTTGCCAAGGTGGAGGTAGCGGGTTCGAGCCCCGTAATCCGCTCCAAAAAAGAAAGCATCATTTGTCTATCGGGCAAATGGTGCTTTTTTTATAGCAACGCTTTTTTGAAAAGGATTTTTGGTGGTTATTTTTGGGATATTACAGGATTATTGTGGAAAGTTTGTGCAATTTGATGATGCTTATATAAAAAAAGACATATTTTTAAGAAAAAATGACCTATTTTTGCGAAATTTTTTATGTTATACTATAACCAACTTTTATGGGATAGAATGGAGTTTTGTCGATGAGCAATCGGGTTTTAAAAAAAACAATTGCCGTTCTTTTGGCAATTATGCTGTTGCTGTCTTTGACGGCCTGCGGTACTGACGGAAACGATGCTTCGGATCAACAGTCTGTCTTGTCATCTCAAACGGATACAAATGATGCAACGCAGAACGCGGATGTAACTTACGTTGGCGCAGAAATCAAAGAAAATGCTGTCTACGTCGAATCGAAAATCGAAGGTGTGGATATGTACGACGTGTTCCTCGGCGG
>JAFQKX010000078.1 GCA_017414705.1 Clostridia bacterium | reverse complement strand
TTGTCGTTGTTTAATTTTCAAGGTCCTTTACATCCGCTTAAAGTCGCTCTTTTCAGACCCCTTTTTGCGGGTGCTCGAGTATAATATCACATCCTCCCCCGTTTGTCAAGCACTTTTTTGCTGTTTTTTTAACTTTTTTATTTTTCTTTTTTGGGCATCAAAAAATCCGCTTCTTTACAGTATAACAGCTCTCCGTGTTGCTCACAATAACGCCGACACAAACAGGTCGCCTGTGCATCCTGATTCGAATCCACCACCAAGACGGTGCGACACACGATGCTCTCCAACAGACGCGCAACGATACGAGCGATAAACAGCTGATATTCACAATGTTCCCCCGAGCCGCTGACATATACTGTCAAAATGGGACGTGACGTGTTGCTTCTGGCGAAAATCAAATTACACAGAAGCAAGAGCAGATCCATGAAGCCGATCGCTGCCAAAAATCCACCGATCAAGATTAAGAAAGTTTGCATTCGAACACCTCCGCTTATTATTATATGTAAGAGCCGGCAAAACGAAGGTCAGAGAAAGTCAAATTATTTTAACAAATAATTCACATTCCCCTATTGACTTTTTGCCAATTTAGTGGTAAATTATATGTTGTTAGCACTCGAGAGTCGAGAGTGCTAAAGCGAGGTGAGGTAAATGGAATTAAGCACCCGAAAAGCGATCATACTAAAACTGATCGTGGATCGTTACGCCGTAACCGGTGAACCGGTCGGCTCCAAAGCGATCTGCGAGGACATTTCTCTGTCGTTGTCATCCGCTACCATCCGCAACGAGATGGCAGCATTGACGCAGATGGGGTTGATCGAACAGCCTCATACCTCCTCGGGACGCATCCCGACTGAAGAAGGCTACCGTATTTACGTACATTGCTTAATGAAACCGCGCGCACTCAGCCAAGCGGATCAAAAGCGCATTGAAGCTGCGTTTCCCTACCGCATTGAATCTCCCGACGCATTACTCGATCGTGCCGGCAAGCTTCTTTCGGAACTGACACAGTGCGCCGTGATCGCAACAACGCCGTCGGATTCGCAATCCGCGGTGACCCGCGTGGAACTGATTCCCGTCAGCGGCAGCGTATGCTTGTTGGTATTAATGACCTCTTCAGGCACGATCCGCAATCGGATGTGCCGCTTGGAGGAACCGATGAGCACGCAACAGTTATCCGACTTTTCTAAAATGGCGACCTCGGTTTTGGCGGGATTACCGTTAGCGCAGATCGGCACAGGTGCTATCCAAACGCTGGCTGCTGCCGTCGGAATCGACGCAATTTCTCTGACGGGCGTGATCAACGAATTATACGAATTGATCGAAGACGGTTGCAAAACGACATTATGTACCAACGGTGAGATCCGATTGCTGACCAACGGCGTATTTCCGTCTCACAGCTTAGGCGCTGCGATTCAACTGTTATCGGATCGAGAAGCCATGGCGCTGCTGCTCAACGATCGGGCGTCCGGAACCGTCATTCGCATCGGCTCCGATCTCCCCTATGAAACGTTGCGGCACACCAGTCTGATCTCAGCCGACTATTCCTTTGCCGGAAAGGGCGGCGGCAGGATCGGCATTATCGGCCCCATTCAACTCAATTATCCCCGCTTGATCCCGTATGTGGAACACATCGCGAGCATGGTGGACAATATTCTCAACGACAGTATATCCGATAGGAGGATCCCATATGTCAAACGTTAAGGAAACGGCAGCAGAACAGGTCGAGCAGACCACAGAAACGACCGAAGCTGCGCAGCCGACCGCAAAAAAGGAGTCTGCAAAAAAAGAAAAGGTTGCGGATCTGAAAAAAGAGTTAGAAAAAGCAACGGCGCAGGCGCAGGAAAACAAAGACCTTCTGTTGCGCACCGCAGCTGAATTTGACAACTACAAGCGCCGCACCGCGCAAGAAAAGGAGCGCATCGGCGCTGACACCAGAGCCGCCACGCTGCAGCAGTTATTGCCTGCGCTGGACAATTTGGCACGCGCCACTGCAAACGCTGACGCTCCGTATGAGGATTTCAGAAAGGGCGTGGAAATGACCGAAAAAATGCTATTGGACATTCTCGGCAAATTAGGTCTGGAGGAAATCAAGGCGTTGGGCGAGGAATTTGATCCCAATTTCCACTATGCCGTCTCGCAGATACAGGACGAATCCGTAGGCGATAACATTATCGTAGACGTTTTTCAAAAAGGATATAAAATCGGCGACAATGTGATCCGACCCGCAATGGTGTCGGTTGCAAACTGCTAAACCGATCTTATTATACAAACAACAAATCATTTACAGTATTATCTGGAGGAATCAATTATGGCAAAAATTATCGGTATTGACTTAGGTACCACCAACTCTTGTGTAGCTGTGATCGAGGGCGGCGAGCCCGTGGTCATCGCAAACCCCGAAGGCGCACGCACAACGCCGTCGATCGTGGCGTTTTCCAAAAACGGCGAACGCATTGTCGGTCAGGTAGCCAAGCGTCAGGCAATCACCAACCCTGACCGCACCATTGCATCCATCAAGCGCGAAATGGGCAGCGCTTACACTGTCTCGATTGACGGAAAAACCTTCACCCCGCAGGAAATCTCGGCGATTATTCTGCAGAAGCTCAACGCAGATGCAGAAAGCTATTTGGGCGACACCGTGACCGAAGCGGTTATTACGGTTCCCGCCTATTTCACCGACGCACAGCGTCAGGCCACCAAAGATGCCGGTAAGATCGCCGGTTTAGAGGTCAAGCGTATCATCAACGAGCCGACTGCGGCAGCATTGGCTTACGGCATCGACAAGGAGACCGACCAGAAGATCATGGTATACGACCTGGGCGGCGGCACGTTTGACGTTTCCATCATCGAAATGGGCGACGGTGTACAAGAGGTTTTGGCGACTGCCGGTAACAACAAGCTGGGCGGTGACGACTTTGACCAGCGCGTGATGAACTGGATCGTGGAAAACTTCAAAAACGAGCAGGGCATTGATCTGTCGGGCGACAAAATGGCAATGCAGCGCATCAAGGAGGCTGCCGAAAAAGCAAAGATCGATCTGTCCGGCATGACCACCGCTGATATCAACCTGCCCTTCATTTCTGCCGATGCGACCGGCCCCAAGCATTTCGAAGCACAGCTCAGCCGTGCCAAATTCAACGAACTGACCGCCGATCTGGTGGATGCCACCATGGGCCCCGTGCGTCAGGCACTGTCTGACTCCGGTCTGTCGGTTTCGCAGTTGGATAAGATCCTGCTGGTGGGTGGCTCCACCCGTATCCCCGCCGTACAGGAGGCCATCAAGAAGTTCACCGGCAAAGAACCCTTCAAGGGCATCAACCCCGACGAATGCGTTGCCGTAGGCGCTGCCATTCAGGGCGGTGTTCTGGGCGGTGACGTCAAGGGTCTGCTTCTGCTGGACGTTACTCCGCTGTCGTTGGGTATTGAGACCATGGGAGGCGTTAATACCAAGGTCATCGAGCGCAACACCACCATTCCCACCAAGAAGAGCCAGATCTTCTCGACCGCTGCCGACGGGCAGACCTAGGTTGAGGTTCACGTTCTGCAGGGCGAGCGCGAATTCGCAAAAGACAACAAGACGCTGGGCGTGTTCCATTTGGACGGCATTGCTCCGGCTCCCAGAGGAGTGCCGCAGATCGAGGTTTCTTTTGATATTGACGCCAACGGCATCGTGCACGTTTCCGCCAAGGATCTTGGCACCGGCAAGGAGCAGTCCATCACCATTACCTCCTCCACCAATATGTCCAAAGAGGATATTGACAAGGCCGTGAAAGAGGCCGAGCAGTTTGCTGCCGAGGACAAGAAGCGCCGCGAAGAGACCGACGTGCGCAACAACGCCGATCAGATGGTGTATCAATGTGAAAAGACCTTGAACGAATTGGGTGACAAGGTTTCGGCAGACGAGAAAACCGCCATCGAAGCCAAGGTCAATGAGGTTAAAGAAGCGCTCAAAGGTACCGACGTGGAAGCCATCAAGGCAGCCACCGAGGCATTGCAGCAGGAAGTGTTCAAGATGAGCGAGAAGGTCTATCAGGCCGCTCAGCAGGCACAGGGTGCTGCCGATGCAGCCGGCGCGGCACAGCCTGAGGGCAACGTGTACGACGCTGACTTCAAGGACGTCAACGACGAACAAAAATAATTTCATCACAGCTTTTGGGAAAGGGGGAGCTTTGCTCCCCTACCCGTTTGATTTTTTGAGAAAGCGGCAGAGGAACAGCCATGGCAGAGAAACGCGATTATTATGAAGTGCTCGGCGTCAACAAAAATGCATCCGAGGACGAGATCAAAAAAGCATACCGTCAGTGTGCCAAAAAATACCATCCCGATCTGCATCCCGGAGACAAGGAAGCGGAGGCAAACTTCAAAGAAGTCAACGAGGCTTACGAGGTATTGTCGGACGCCGACAAAAAGTCCCGCTACGATCAGTTCGGCCACGCAGGTGTGGATCCCAACTTCGGCGCGGGCGGCGCAGGCGGAGCCTACAACGTCGATTTCGGCGATCTGGGCGATATTTTCGGCAGCTTCTTCGGCGGCGGATTCGGTGGTTTCGGCGGCGGACGCTCCAATCCCAACGCACCGCGCCGCGGCGGCGACGTAACGGCATCGGTTGCCATCGCGTTTGAAGAAGCGGCATTCGGCTGCAAAAAGAACATCAGCATTACCCGCATTGAAAACTGCACCGACTGCGGCGGAACAGGCGCAGAAAAAGGCACCTCGCCCGTAACCTGCTCGGTATGTTCGGGAACCGGTCAGGTACGCACCGCACAGCGCACACCGTTTGGTGTCATGCAGTCGCAACGCGCTTGCGATCGTTGCGGCGGACGCGGCAAGATCGTAGAGAAGCCGTGTAAGGGCTGTAACGGAAAAGGAAAGATCCGTCACACCTTCAAGCGCGATATTGACATCCCTGCAGGCATTGACGACGATCAGTCGTTTGCGATTCGCGGGCTTGGCGACGTTGGTATGAACGGCAGCCCTGCGGGAGATCTGATCGTCAATGTAACGGTGCGCCCGCATCCCATTTTTGAGCGCCGCGGATTCGACGTTTGGTGCGATATTCCGGTCACCTACGCACAGGCTGCCTTGGGCGGCGAGCTGGTGGTGCCGACGCTGGACGGCAAGGTAGAATACAATCTGCACGAGGGCACGCAGCCCGGTGATATTTTTAAGCTCGCCAATCGCGGCATCCCCCGCGTCAACGGCAGCGGACGCGGCAATCAGTTCGTACGCATCACCATTGAGGTGCCGCGCAATCTTTCCTCTTCGCAGAAGGAATTGCTCAAGCAGTTCGAAAGCGGGCTGAATGACGGAAACTATAAAAAGAGAAAATCTTTCTTTGAAAAGATCAAATCATCGTTTAAAGACTAAAAGAAGAGAGTTGCAACGCAACTCTCTTCTTATTTTGCATAAGAATTTTTGTATTCCGTTGGTGTCATTCCGGTTAAACGCCGAAACTCATAAGAGAAATAGCTAACACTGTCAAAGCCACAAAACGTAGCCGTCTCTCCGACGCTGTAATAACCACTTTGCAACATCTGCTTGGCGTGATTGATCCGAATTTTTTTAAGATACGTCAAGGGAGGTAACCCAAAATTTTCTTTGAATTCCTTTCGGAAGTAAACGTCACTTAATCCAACGCGTTCAGCCAACTGCGCAATCGAAATACTTTCATTGTATTTTTGATCAATATAATCTTTGGCTATCCGCATCCTTTTTGGGGCGACGAAGGCGGGCTGCTCCAACAATTCCAACACAGAATACAAAAGAGATATACAGCGAAACCAGTTTGTATCGTCTACGCGATAATCACGATAAAGTTCCGAAAACAAATCCTGTAACCGCGCATTCCTATTTGCACAAATACAGGCAGGTTGTAATCCGTCCTGAGCCTGTGAGGTTTTGAAATGGACGACGATTATTTCTGTTTCCTGCTCAACCCTTGTAGTGTAGCTCATTCCGGCAGGCACAAACAGAACGTCTCCCGCATGAGAGCAAAAACTCTGCTGCGCCATTTGAAAGTGAACTTTTCCGGAAAGCCGAAGAGAAAGTGAATGGAACTCTCGTCCCAAAACAGACTGTTCTTTTGTTTCCTTACAATTTATTTTATAAACCCAGAGATCTGAAATAATCATTTTCTCCTGAAATTCCAAGAAACCGACCTCCTTTCGATATTAAAATATCATAAAATAAGCAAAAAACAAGTTTTGAAATCTTAAAATCTATTATTTTTTCTTCTTGCCAACGACAAAACACGATATTATAATGAAACAAACGTAAGGAGGTAATCGCATGCAAGCAATCATGGACACAATTCAGCAGATCGTAAAAAAAGACGGCATTGACCTGATCGGCTTTGCGCCAAAATCCCGTTTTGATTCGCTTGACGCACGGATCAATCCGTTCTCGGTCTTCCCGGAGGGAAAAACCGTTATTATGCTGGGGAAGCGCATCTGCAGAGGCGCTTTGCGCGGCATTGAAGAAGGCACAAATTTCGGAGATTATTCGTTATTCGGAAAAAACTGGTTGGAGGATGAGTTTCTTTCTCTCGCCTGCTATGATTTAACCAACGCATTGGAGGACAACGGCTGGGAGGCAGTTCCGTTATTCCCCAACCCAAGCGAATTGTCACCGATGGGTATTCCGGTAGCACCCGACAGACCCGCGCCAAACGTTTTCCCTGATTTCGATTACGCCGCCGTTGCCTGCGGTCTTTGCGAAATTTCTTATAACGGTCTGTTATTGTCCGACCAATTCGGTTCCCGCCAAAGATTCCAGATGATCATCACGGATGCAGAGTTGGAGCCAACTCCCCTCAAAGAAACCACGACCTGCAGCAAATGTAAGGTTTGTGCGGACAGTTGTCCCTTGGGTGCCATCAGCAAAACCGAATTTGAAGAAATTGAAATCTGCGGAAAGGTAATGCAAGTTGCAAAGATTGATTACGAGAAATGCAAAACCTGCAAAAACGGCGCATTTGAAAATCGTTTTTCTTCCAAAGCAAAGCCTGACCGCATTGCTGCGCTTTGCAACCGCAATTGCATGATCTGTTTGGAGCAAACCAAGCGCATCGGGAATCTGTTTGAAAACGATTTCCGCACCCAAGAAGCATGGAGCATCGGTTCTCGTACAAGCAGCGCAAGCAATTCCGACAAAAAAGAAACCGTATTGGGCGGTTCTTTTTCCAAAAGCGGAAACAGAGGGAACTAATATGAATTTAACATCACAAACGATCAAGGACAAAGCAAAAGAGATCGGGTTGGACTGTATTGCCATCGGGAATATTGAACGATTTAAAAACGCACCCGAGCTGATGTCTCCTTTGACATATTTTCCTAACGCAAAATCCGTCATTGCAGTTGCCATGCGCATTCCGCGCGGAACGTACCGAGGGATTGAGGAAGGTACGCATTGGCACAATTACACCTTTTACTCCTACAACAAGCTCAACTCTTTCTTCCGCCCCAAAAAATCCTACGAGCTTTGTTGTTTTATTGAAGATCATGGTTGGGAAGCCGTGGCACATTACCCTGCCGTTCCCGAGGGAAACGGTGTTACCCGAGAACCCGTTGCAAAAGGAAAAGTTCCTGCCGACGTTATTTGCAGCGTCCGTATTATTGCTGCAGGCTGCGGATTGGGAGAGATCGGCTTTTCCAAAGTATTTCTGACCAAGAAATTCGGACCTCGAGTTCGTTTGGGGTTAATCTTTACCGACTGCGAATTGGAGCCGGACCCTATTTTGGAAACCGGAGATATCTGTCTGCATTGCGGTGCTTGTGCACGCGCCTGCCCCGGCAATGCGATCCCTTCTGTAAAAGAAGAAAGCAAACGGTTGGAAATTGATTTTGGAGAAAAGCAGGTTTGGTACGGCGACGTACATATGGATCGCTGTACGCTATCGCATCATGGATTCAACAACGAATGTTCTCCGTTTCACAAGAAAGAGTTCCCCAACATGGCGTTTGACGTGCGTTCCAGTGAAATGACCGAAGAAGAGGCTTACATTCTTTGTTATTCGCTTGCCATGGCAAAATGGGGTCGCAAGCCCGGCGCAAACTCTGCCTTGGAATACTATGATTATATTTTAAAACACACGGGATATTTTGCGATATGCGGCGCAAAAGGATGCATTCGCGCCTGTATGAACGCATTAGAAAAATCCAACAAGATTGAAAATAAATTTCATAATCCTTTCTACAAAAAACCTTCGTGGTCACTATCCAACCAGCCCGAAAAATTACCTGACGGCGTGAATCCGTACCGCGAAGCGTATTTAGATGAAAAATATCCCGGTATTCGCAGGAACGAATACAAACGAAAAGACTAATCTGCAAAGGGTGGTATATTGATGGCGTTTCCAAGTCAGTTATCTTTAGGCGACTTTGACCACAGGGTCAAGCGTTATCTCCTGCCAAAACGAATCCTGCAAAAGACAGGGACGATCACCAACGCAGATTATCTGCTGAGCAATCGAGAAAGACAGGTTGCGCTACAGGAAGGCAGGGTTGTGACCATGCATCCACAGTCTTCCCTGCTCTTGGATTTCGGAGCAGAGTTTCATGGCGGAGCGCAAATCTCGGTCTATCAGGTAACCGGAGAAGCCTGTGCCGCGTTTCGACTGACGTTTGGAGAATCGGTCAGCGAAGCGTTGTCCGATTTAGGCGAAAAAGGCTCCTGCAACGATCACAGTGCTCGTGATTTCACAGTAGAAATGCCGTCCTATTCCAACAATGAATTCGGCGCTACGGGATATCGATTTTTATCACTACATCTAATCAACAATTGTACCGTCTCCATCAAGACGGTACAAGGTGTCTTTGTCTACACCCCCTACGAAGCAGTCGGCTCTTTTGAATGTTCAGATCAAACACTCAACCAAATCTACGACACCGCAGCGTACACCTGTCATCTTTGTATGCAAAACGAATTATGGGACGGGATCAAGAGGGATCGGCTGATTTGGATCGGTGATTTGTCACCCGAACTTAAGACCATCAAATATATCTTTGGCGAAACGCCCGAGATCATGCGTGCTTTAATGTTGTCGGCGCAAGATGCCGTACTGCCGAAATGGATCAATCAAATACCGACCTATTCATTGTGGTGGCTGATCAATTTAGAGGAGTGGTATTTTTACAGCGTTAACGCTCAATACCCCGAACAACTACGAGAATATACCGTTTCTCTGATCCGACAGATTCTCTACAATGTGGATAAAAACGGATATTTTATGGCGGGGCACTTCATTGATTGGCCGACCTGCGAACAGGCGGAAAGCCGCGAAGGCACCCGTGCATTGTTGATTCTTTGCCTGCGCGCAAGTGCGCGTCTGTGCGAATTATTGGAAGAAACAGAATTAGCAGAGAAATGCCGACGAGTCTGTACAGTGGCAGAGAAAAAAACAGCGGGATGCGGCGGATTCAAACAACTTGCCGCCCTTATGAAGCTGACCTCAATCGGTGACAAATCCTGTGATGAGACACTACGAAGCAATGGCGCTAAGGGACTTTCCACCTTTATGAGCTATTATATTTTCACCGCCATGATGCAAGTTTGCGAAGCACAAGAGGTTTTCGATGTTCTGAAGGAATATTACGGCGCCATGTTGGATATGGGTGCAACTACTTTTTGGGAAGATTTTGACTTGAATTGGTTAGAAAACACTTGTCGCATTGATGAGATCTGTCCCAAAGAAAAACGCGATCTGCACGGCGATCACGGAGATTTTTGCTACCGCGGTTTTCGTCACAGCTTATGCCATGGCTGGGCATCGGGACCTGTTGCTTTTTTGACCGAAACGGTGCTTGGAGTAGAAATCGCTGAAGCGGGATGCAAAGTCATTAAGATCCATCCAAATTTAGGGAATCTTTCGTATGCAAAAGGCAGCATCGCCACCCCGTTCGGTAAGGTCGAAATCTCACACAAAAGGCTTTCGAACAGCAGCATTGAAACAGATGTTCATGCGCCACCTCAAATCAATATAATTTTGGAGTAATAAGCATTTAAAAACGCCCTGCGTGAATTATGCCAAACGGAGCATAATAACACAGGGTGTTTATTATGAAATCTCTAAAAAAAGTATTTGGTGGGGTAGCCATTGGATTGGTCAACGGGTTATTCGGCGCGGGTGGCGGAATGCTGACGGTGCCGCTGCTCAAAAGCTGCGGATACTCACAAAAGGACGCGCAAGCCAACGCCATCTCTATTATTTTCCCGTTATCGATTGTCAGCACCGTTTTATACGTTACGCGCGGACACGTCACGATATCGTCAACGCTCCCCTATCTGCCCGGCGGTGTTTTGGGTGCTATTGCCGGCACTTGGCTGCTCAAGCGTTTTTCTCCCAAGTGGATGCGATGGATCTTTGCAGGATTTATGATTTGGGCCGGACTGAGGATGATGCTGCGATGAATGATTTTCTGATTGCTTCGCTTGCAGGATTTTTCGCAGCAACCATTAGCTCCATGGGGTTGGGCGGCGGTGGAGTTTTGATTATTTATCTGACGTTGTTTGCCGGTGTCCCGCAAATGCAGGCACAAGGCAGTAACCTCTTGTTTTTTCTGCCGATCGCAGCACTTTCGTTGATTATTTATTACCGACGCGGCGTATTGCAGCTCAAGAAAAACCTGCCGTTTATTCTGTACGGGCTGCTCGGTTGCTTACCGGGATATCTGCTGGCAAGTCGCATAAATTCCGAATGGTTGGCGCGCGGCTTTGGTGCAGGTCTCGTCCTGCTTGGGATCTCTGAATTGTTTTTCAAGAAAAAAGAAAGCAGTCATTGACTGCTTTCTTTTGATTTGCCGAAGAAAAATCGAATTCCTTTTTTCAACAAAAACAACAGCTCTCGGTTTCCGATCAGCACCAGCATTACAAGCACGGCAACAAACAGCAGGACGTCCGACAGAAATGAGTAATCAATCATAGTAACAAAACAGATCGGCAAACAAAGGACGCAAAGCAGCAGGCTTTTGATTTCTCGCACGCCGGTGGAATAATAATGCACACCGACCACGGCACGGTAGCCGCGGCTGAGCAAAATACTGATCAGCACCGAAGCGGCAACTCCGCACAGTCCAAAACGCGGGATCAACACAAAGCACAAGGCGGCAGAGCTGACGATTTGAATCACGGAAGAGACGGTAGAATGAACGGTTTTTTGCGCAATATTGATTCCCGCAGAATAAAATCCGGATGTCATCTGAAAACAGGCGGCGTAAATCACGGTCGGCACAATGGAAACCACTGCATGATATTGCGGCGCCAGCGGCAAAACGAGCCAGCGGCGCAACAGCACAGAAAGCGCAAACACCAAGGTTGAGACGGCAGTGGCAGAAAAAGCGACGTCATGAAGCATCGCAGGGAATTTTTTGCGTTCCCGATAATTTTGGTAAACGATGGGCTCCCAAACATTATTGACGGCATTGGCAAACAGATTGACAAAGGTAAAGAAGACCGACGCGGCGGTATAGATGCCCAAGGTCTCCCATCCCGAAAGACGGCGGATGAGCATTTTTTCAATCAACGGAATGACCAAGACGGCGGCGGTGTGCAACATCAGGGGGAACCCGAATCCAAACAGCTTTGCTTGCGACATCGGCGCATCCTGCGTTTTTTCTTGCTTTGTTTTCAATCGAAACAAGGTAAAAAAGTTAACGGCAACCGCGGCAAACGTACAGACGGCAAGGCAGGTAATGACCTGCAAAAAAGAGACGGTTTGATGCACCCAAAACAACGTTGCAACCGCAAAAATAAACCCAAACTTAAACACGCATTCCGATATAACGTAGTTCCATGCTCGTTCTTCCATTCGAACACCGCGCACCGAAAACTGATGTACCAGCAAAAACAGAAGATAGCAAGACAAAAGAAGAACGGCGGGCAGAGATAGCTGTGTTTCAAACAGCATTGAGGTCAAGAACCGCTGCGGCTCAAGCAAGCAGCAAACAAGCAAAATCAGCAATACCAACGGAATCGCGATGCAACGCAGCAGGAAATTCATTTTACGCTGCGGGTGATCGTAATAAAAACGCATATAAGAATTGGGATAGCCCAGCGAAATAACTGTTACGGCTGCATTCGCTGCCGTAATCAGAAGCCCATACATAGCGTAAGTACGGCCGTCAAGCACATGGGTAAGAACGACCGTATTGAGCAGACCTGCTGCTGCCAATGCGATCATACCGAAGCCGTAGATTATGGAATTTTTGGATGCTTTATTCATACAGGCACCTCGGTGGTGTTGAAAGGTTTGCAGTTACTCGGCGGGATATCCGTGCAAGACCAAGTGATCCCTCCGCTGAGAAGGCGTTAGTTTCTGCTCGCGCTGCAAGGCTAGCAGCAACTGCTTTTGATGGTTTCCGAAAACGAAATGTCGATATTGAAGAGAGCGCTTCAATTGTCCCGCGCGCCGTCTCAAACGATGGCGTGCGTGTTTGACGGCGTGAAAAGCGGGAACGCGGACGGCATCTGCCGTGTATTGCGCTAAATTTAAAAATCGCTGTTGCATCTGTGTAACAGAAAGATCTGCTTGGGTTTGCGGATCTTTTTTGCAATTCAAACAATGCTTGAGGTATTCCTTGTATTCCTGTGGCAACCCTAATTGAGCCAGCACCTGCTCACGTTGCGTCAGCGTTGTTGCAAGGCATCCGTATTGTGCCGAAAGCGCGGTCAGCAGATCTAAGGAGTTTTTGGCTAATACATATCGATACTGCAGCGTCTCCCCTGCCTCTTTGAGCGCGCTTGCGTAAAAAAGAACCGAGAAAACACGATGCTCAACAATGTCGCGGATATCATAACGATTCAGGCTTTTTTCGGTTACCTGCGGTAACTGCCGCGGCAGCGGTCTGCCGACAACCCATTTTCCGTGATGCACTGCATCGTAGGTCAGCAGCTTGTGCTCCATACGCGGCAAGCGGTCTGACGAAACAAAGGTGGCATCAACGTGGAACAGACTGCTTTTTTGCCCTGAAAAGCTGCTTTGGATCAAGCAGTCAAGCTGCTGCTTGGCGACGGGCAAAATGGAGAAGTCGGCGGGATAGATAACAAAAAACTCAACGTCGCTGAGCATTTGTGCGCCGTCCTTGGTACTGATCCAGCTTCCCTCACCCTTGGACAGACTGCCCAGCAGCAAAACGGAAAGACGAGCATCACACTCTGAATCATTATAGTGAGAGACGGCGGCAAAAAAATCATCCACCATCGCTTGCAGTTCCTGATTAGGCCGTGAAAAGTAACTCATAGGCTCACCCCTGCATCACGCTGCGAATCAGCTCATACGCTTGTGGATACTCATAAAACGGCTGCAATGCACGCTTTTGGCTGATCAGTAATACCGATGCCGTTTGATCGCAGATGCCCTCACCGTGCCAAAAGCCGTGGGAGGAGCCGCAATGCAACGACCGGCGTGCAGCTTTACCAAACCAATTATCTTCAAACACAAAGCCCTCGTGCAAAACAAAGATCAGATCGCCGAAATCTCGGTCGGTCACGCCGTAGTATTGACGTTGTGACTCGGTGAGCAAATGCCCATAGGGCAGGCTTTGTAAATACGCTGCAATTGTCTCCTTTAACGCATTCTGCGTTGCAAACACGCACATAACTGCGGTGTCGCGGTAGCAGAAATAGGTTTTGGGACTTTCTTTTCCGAAATGCCGCTGCAGGTCGATTCGAACAGACTGCTGCACCGTGCTCATACCGTGATCGGAGACCAACAAGATCTCCTCCTGCGCAAACCGTTCGTGATATTGTGCGATGCCGTCAAACAGCATACGAACGGATTCCTGCAGGCGCGCGTTGTACTGCGCACCGCGTTGACAGGTATGTCCGATCTGATCGGCAAAGCCGAAGGAAAGAAAAATATTTTTGGTATCGTGTTGGATCAGATTGAGAAATTCGTCCATACAATCTGCAAGGCTGCGACGTCCTTCATCCTGTAAAACAACACAATAGCCTGCAAAGATCTCTTCGTTTTCTAAGTTTTTGCGATCAAAAAACAGATACTTTCCGCAGTTGGAAAATAACGGACGAAAACGATACGGAATATTGGCAAAGGTGTTGGAGCGAAAGAAGATACGATCCAGCGCTTTGCGTGACAGCCACCCCAAAGGCGCAATATGATCCAACGGCTGCAGCAGTCGGGAAAGAACGCGCACGCTGCGGTTGGGTTCGGGCTTTTTCGTCCAATCCACAAAGGTACCGCGCGCATCGGGATAGCGGTTGCAATAAAGCTGGCAATGCAAGACGCTGCTGTAACCAATATTCGGGCGCAACGGAGCAAGGTCGGCGTCCGGCGCCAAGGTCTTGTACTGCTCACGAAGATAGGTGTACGACAACGCGTCGACAAAAATACTTAACGGCAAAAGGACACCTCCTTTGAAGATTACAAAAAGCTGTAGAGCGATGTAACGGCGATCAACCCGACCGTCAGAAAAAACACAGTTGCCTTTTTGGGGGTCGTGGCATTTTGACGGTACAGAGAAGCGTTGATGATCTGAATCGGCAACAAAAACAGATAATGGCGGAAGATACCAAGCGACAGTGAAATGACCAAGGCATACATAACGAAGGAAGTCAACCAAATGAGCAGGTTGTGCTTACGCTCGAAAAGATAAAGAAAATTACTGATGGCGACGGGATACAGACTGATATTAAGGAGACTGATGACTGTCAGCCAAAAACTTGTGGTCATGACGAAATAATGTAGTTTAAACGGCTGCAAGGTAGCAAAGAAATAGGACACCGGCAAGCGGAAGCAGACGTATGAGCCGAATTGCTTAATTGCTTTGGCAAGCAGCTCCAGCAGTCTCCAATCCTGCGGCGGAAACCAACCACACTGCATTGCGCTGATCAGCAGCAGGCAGGTCAGGATGATGCCGCCTACAAAGCTGCCGCCTGCCGTCCAATACTTACGGTTCGAGATCAAACGACAAAGGACGAACACAAAAAACGCAATGCAAATAAGTTCGATCAGCACACCTCCCGTAGCGTAGACACCCAGCATCAAAACACAGATCAGCGTCCAAATGACGGTATGCAGCCGCGTGCGGCGTGCGGTTTTATAAAACAGATAAAAGATGGCAAACAAGATCACGAACAAGCTGAGAACGCGAAACGGCGCCCAATTGCTCAAGCGCGAGATGGTGGTATCCATTGTGGTGTAATCGCCGTAGTCCTCCAGCTTAGTCTCGAAGGCGTTGAGCAGCGGTTCGCGCAGCAAAAACACCCCGACGGCTCCTACGGCAAAGCAAGCGGCAACTGAA
>JAFQKX010000077.1 GCA_017414705.1 Clostridia bacterium | reverse complement strand
GCCTTTTGCGCCAAAGGAGCCTTGGGAACGATGCCGTGCTTTGCGATGATCTGCGACGCTGCGGCGGGATCGGCGTTGACGTAATCCACGCTTGCCTTGTATTCCTCCAGGAATTTTTCAATAGCGGCGGGATTTGCGTCCAGTACCTCCTTGCGCACGATCAGACAACCCTGCGTCAGCACGGTGGGATCGCCTGCTGCCGTGGTGGCTTTTTTCCATTCCTCGGTCATATTCAGCGCAATGCGCAGCTTGGCGTTGTTGCTCATGGCGGTGGAAACGTTGGGCTCGGGCAGCATACCGAGTACCGTCTTTCCGCTTGCCATGGCGCTGACCAGTTCAGCGTGTTCGCCCATCCATTGGATGGTCAGATCCTTTTCAGGATCCAGACCGTTTGCCTTCAAAATATAATTGAGAATATATTCGGGAGTGGAGCCCTCGCCGGTGGCGTATACCGTCTTGCCGGCAAGATCGGCGACCGAGTTGATGGCGTTGCCGTCCTCCAGCATATACAGAACGCCCAGCGTGTTGAGCGCAATGACCTGCACTTTGCCTGCGGTTTTTTTGTACAGCGTTGCAGCAAGATTGGTGGGGACGGCAGCAAGATCCACTTCGCCCTTAATGACCGCAGCGGCAACTTCAGTGGGATCACCGGTCAGCTGAAAGGTGTAATTGTTGGCGGCAGTTTTGGCTTCAGCATGATCCATCAGTTTGGACAACCCCATGCCGGTAGGGCCCTTAAGTCCCATGACGGTCAGGTCAACCGCCTTATAGCTTTCCGAAGCGGTCTGCGAGACTGCCGAGGACTCAGATGCCGTCTGTTTATCGTTTGTGCAGGCAACCAAAGTGCCCATCAGTAAAACAGCCAGTAACAGTGTGAATAAACGTTTCATTTGATCAGATCCTTTCTATTCTTGCGGCGTTTCGCCGCCACCGGCACGAAACCGGAGAAGTGCTTGTCCATCGGTGATGATCCATTCCTTACCCTCGCGCCGAATAGCGCCTGCCGATTCCAACTGTTCTGCAGCGCGGTATAAGGATGCCCGCGATACCGCCAGCAGGGAAGCCAACTTTCCGCCTGATAACTGTTGATGTACCCGGCCACCCTCTTGACGGATGAGCAGATACGATGCCAGACGGCTCTCGCAGCGGGTGCTGGTGAAGATCAATACTTTTTCGTTGAGAAATCGAATCTTGTCCGACAGATATCGAATATACGACAGCGCCGCTTTTGGGTTAGCCTGCAACAGCTCGGTCACCGCTGCCTCGGTCAGAAACGCCACGCGGCATTTTCCTTTGGCAACGATGCGTGAGGCATATGCCGCCTGCGAGCCAAACAGCGCCGCCGCCCCGAAAACGTCCCCCGGTGTAAAGAGATTGAGTACCGCGTCGGTCTCGTCCTTGTGTGCAATGGCACGTCCCTCTAACAGGATGCCCAGACAACGCTGCTGCGATTCGGGTCCGTAAACGAGCTGTCCCGTGCTGAATTGCCGAATCTCCACTGCCAAATCCGGTGGCAGGGCGCCGTCGGAAAACAGAAAACACTTTTTCAACAATTCTCGGTCGCGAGAAGTCATAGATTCACCTCAAAACTGTCTCATTTAAGACAATTTTATTATAAACATCCCTTCCCGATTTGTCAATAGGATTCTCATTAAAACATTAATATTTATTAGAATATGAGAAACAGCCTATCTGCTTAGATAGGCTGTTGTTTTACGTGTGTTGGAGATGAAGGTTAAATTTTATTGGGCTTTTTCTAACTTTTTAACGATATCAGCTAGTTTATCAGCAAATTCTGCTGCCGCGGTAGGATCGTTTGCCAATTCATTTTTTATTTCATCAATTTCTTGATTCCACTCCGCAACTTTTTGGCTCATTTCAGTATATTGATTGACAATTGTCAGATCGGTTGGATTGGCTTTGTATTTGTTTGTGAGCTCAATGTAATCATCCACAAAAGCTTCGTATTCCGCTAAAAAGGTTTCCCAATTTTTATCTTCTTCCAAATCGGATGTGATAATAGATTCGTTCTGTGGATCGTCAGTGTTTCCGGTGTTGTCGGTGGGGGCGTTTGCGTTATTGTCACAAGCGACAAAAAGAAGGGCGCAAAAACAAACTATCAATAAAGTGCTCAAGATTTTTTTCATTATGAAAACTCCTTTTTTCTTTTACAACTCCAACAAAACTTTCAAGGCAATAGTCAGATTGACCATGAAAGAGCCACGATTTGAAAATATTTTAACACATAAGTGTTCATTTGTCAACATATGTATTCATAACTGATTAAAAAATCTCCTACAATAAGCATGGAGGTGATACGATGTATATTCCCACGTTGGATCCAATTAAGGTTGGGAAAGTGATTGCGTCTTTTAGGCAAAAAAGCGGCATGTCGCAAGAGGTGTTGAGCGGGTTTGCGGATATAGGAAGGAGTCATTTAAGTGCCATTGAACGTGGTGAACGAAAGCCGACCTTAGAAACGCTTTATCGACTTTGCAATGCATTGAATGTCAAAATGAGTACCGTTATTCTCAAGTTGGAAGAAGAATTAGAATAAGAATTTCCTTTTTAAGAACCAAAAATAAAAAACTTTTCATTTTTCGCCGAATTAAAAAAGAACATCCGACAATTTTGTCGGATGTTCTTTGTGTTTTAAACGGGGATCAATACATGCCGCCCATTCCGCCGCTTGCGGCGGCTGCAGCGGCAGCGGTGGCTGCCTTGGCGTCTTCTTTGTTTTCGGCAACCAAGGATTCGGTGGTCAGCACCATGGATGCAACCGAGGCAGCGTTCTGCAGAGCGGAACGGGTGACCTTGGTCGGGTCGACGATGCCTTTTTCGATCATATCGCCGTAGGTCTCGTTGTATGCGTCAAAGCCGTAGCCCTTTGCGCCGTTCGCCTTGATCTTGTCAACGATGACCGAGCCCTCCAGACCTGCGTTGTAGGCAATCTGGCGTACCGGCTCTTCCAATGCGCGCAGCACGATCTGCATACCGGTCTTTTCGTCACCGATAGCATCCTTGCACAGTGCTTCAACAGCGGGGATGGCGTCCAGCAGGGCGGTGCCGCCGCCGGCAACGATGCCTTCCTCAACGGCTGCCTTGGTAGCGGACAGTGCATCCTCCAGACGCATCTTCTTGTCTTTCATCTCAATTTCGGTAGCAGCACCGACCTTGATCACGGCAACGCCGCCTGCGAGTTTGGCAAGGCGCTCCTGCAGCTTCTCGCGATCGAAATCGCTGGTGGTAGTGGAGATGGCGGTACGGATCTGATTGATGCGAGCCTTGATGGCGTCGGAATCGCCGGCACCGTCCACGATGATGGTGTTTTCTTTGGTGATCTTGACCTGCTTGGCGCGGCCGAGCATATCCAAGGTAACGTCCTTGAGCTCCAGACCGAGCTCGGAGGTCACCACCTGACCGCCGGTCAGAATGGCGATATCCTGCAGCATTTCTTTTCTGCGGTCGCCAAAGCCGGGAGCCTTGACGCAAACGCAGGTGAAGGTACCTCTGAGACGGTTGAGGATCAAGGTGGAGAGCGCTTCGCCTTCCACGTCCTCGGCAATCCGCAGCAGCTTCTTGCCGCTTTGTACGATCTGCTCGAGCAACGGCAGCAGCTCCTGAATGTTGCTGACCTTCTTGTCGGTGATGAGGATCAGCGGCTCTTCCAGAACGGCTTCCATCTTGTCGGTGTCGGTGACCATGTACGGAGAAATGTATCCGCGGTCAAACTGCATGCCCTCCACAACCTCGGAATAGGTCTCTGCGGTCTTGGATTCCTCCACGGTGATGACGCCGTCGGCAGAAACCTTTTCCATAGCCTCGGCGATCAGCTCGCCGACCTTGGCATCGGCAGAGGAGATGGTGGCAACGCGAGCAATGTCGCTGGAGCCGGAGATCTTCTTGGAAGAAGCAACGACTGCTTCTACGGCAGCAGCAACGGCTTTGTCCATACCTTTTTTGAGTACCATGGGATTGGCGCCTGCGGTCACGTTCTTCATGCCTTCGCGAATGAGTGCCTGTGCCAGTAGGGTAGCGGTGGTGGTACCGTCGCCCGCTACGTCGTTGGTCTTGGTTGCAACCTCTTTGACCAGCTGTGCACCCATGTTCTCGAACGGGTCGGCCAACTCGATTTCTTTTGCAATGGTGACACCGTCGTTGGTGATGAGCGGTGCACCGAATTTCTTGTCAAGCACCGCATTGCGACCCTTGGGGCCGAGGGTGACCTTGACGGCGTCGGCCAGCTGATCTACGCCGGCCTGCAGAGCAGCTCTTGCTTCTGCGCCGAATTTAATATCTTTTGCCATAATTGCATCGATCCTCTCTTAAAATTATTCTACGATAGCCAGAATGTCGCTCTCGCGTACGATCATGTATTCTGCGCCGTCCAATTTGACTTCGGTGCCGGAATACTTGCTGGTGATCACGCGATCGCCGACCTTGACGGTCATGGGGATGATAACGCCGTCTTCGTTTTTGGCGCCTTCACCCACCGCAACCACTTCTGCGATCTGGGGCTTTTCCTGTGCTGCAGCAGTCAGAATGATGCCGCTTTTGGTGGTCTCCTCCGCTTCGACCGCTTTGAGCAAAACGCGATCGGTCAAGGGTTTTACTGTCATATGAATTACCTCCATATAAAATATGAAATCGATTTAGCACTCTCGAGTGTCGAGTGCTAATTACTATTCTACCAATACTTTTCCAAAAATCAAGGGGAAAAATGGAAAAAGTGAAAAAAGTTTAAATATTATTCATATTCCAAGTATATTGGATGTTCTTTATTGATAATACAGATACAACTGACAAGGAATCATTCCGTTATACAGCTTGCGGCGTTTGTCGGCCTTTCTGCCGAACAGCGTCTCAAATTCCTCGTCGGGAGAAATGATCAAATACCGCTTACCGTAATCCTTGACGAATACCTTGCCCATCAGTTGGGTCAGCTGCTTGGCTTCGGCCTGATCCAGCAATCGCTCTCCGTAAGGAGGATTGGTCAGTACTACGCCGCGCGGCGTTGGGATGCAAAAATCCTTGGCGTCTGCCTGCGTTACCGTGAAGCAATCGGCAACGCCTGCTTTTTTGGCGTTTTGCAGCGTCAGTTCTACTGCTTTCGGATCAACGTCGCTGCCTACGCAACGAAACGGCAGGCCTTTTTTGATCTCTGAGATGGCTGCCATACGCTCTTGTGTCCAGATCTCACGCGGTAAAAATCCCCACCGCTCGGCAGAAAATGCACGCCGAATCCCCGGGGCAATGTTGCGTGCGAGCATGGCGCTTTCGATCAGCAGCGTGCCCGAGCCGCAGAACGGATCGTACACCACGCTGTCATCATATAATCTCGCCAGCATGGCCATACCTGCAGCCAGCGTTTCCTTGATAGGTGCCTCGGTACTGTTTTCGCGATAGCCGCGTTTGTGCAGTCCCACACCCGAGGTATCTAAAAGAACGGTTACCTCATCCTTGAGAATGGAGAAACGGATCTGTACCTTGGGTCCCGTCTCGGGCAGACGCGCAATGCCGTAATGCTTTGCCATACGGTTGACGGCTGCTTTTTTGATAATTGCCTGACAGTCGGGTACGCTGAACAGCTTGGAATCCCGCGACCAGCCCGCCACGGGGAAGGCATCGTCCTCGCGCAGATACTGTTCCCACGGGATCAGTTCGCTGGCGTCGATGAGCTGCTGAAAGGTGACGGCTCTGAATTGCCCCACCACGATCTCAACGCGCTCTGCGCAGCGCAAACGGATATTGGCGCGCGCAACGATCTTGGCGTCGCCCGAAAACAACACCCGTCCGTTTTGTGCGTTGACCTCTTGGGCCCCCATTTGCTCTAATTCTTTGGCGACCAAGCTCTCCAGCCCGAACAGACAGGGAGCGGCGCAGCGATACGTACTCATAGCTTTCTGATTTCTCCATTTCATAAAAAAGCGGGCAGGAAAGCTCCCGCCCGCGGGTTGATTTTTGTAATTTAAGCGGTTTATCGTCAGCCCTTTTCGACCGGCTCGATGAGTGCATAGTCTCCGTCCTTGCGGCGGTACACCACGTTGAGGTCCTTGGTGTCCACATTGCGGAACAGGAAGAACTCGTGCCCCAGCTGGTTCATCTGCAGAATGGCGTCATCCACGAACATCTCGTCGATGGGGAATTTCTTGACCCGTACGATGTGGAACTCCGTCTCCTCGGCAAAGAGCGGCTCGGGAGCCGATACCTCGGGAATGGCGGTACGCAGTCTTTTCTCCAGCTTGGTCTTATTGCGGCGGATCTTTCGGATCAGATCATCAAACACCTGCTCGGTAGCGTCGTCCAGATTGTTGGCGGTGCATTCCGCGCGGTGCATAATGGAACGGCTGCGGATGGTGATCTCGCAGGTAAAGCGATCCTTTTCCAGCGATACCACGACAGTGGCATCGGCGTCATCGGAAAAGAATTTTTGCATCTTCTCCAGCTTCTGCTCTACGTGATCCTTGTAGGAGTCGCGAAGGTTGATCTTTCTGGCGGTAAATACAGTATTCATAATTTACTTGCACGGTCATCGCCGTGCCTCTCCTTTCAGGCGGAGAGAAACAAAAAAGCGCTTCCCTCCGCAGAATCAGTCTGTGATAACTCTTCTGTCTGCATCGGAAACACCTCTTTCCATGGGGAATGTTTGAAAAACGGGGAATCCCGCTTCTCTTGTCATGCTTATCATACCATATTTTGGCCCTCTTGACAAGGGATTTTTGTGAAAAAGACAAGAGAATTCAAAAAAATTTACTTTTTTTCAAAAAATACTTGCAATTGTGTTTGCAATTTGGTATTATATCATTCGCGATTGGTTTTTAATCATGCATATGATATTATTGTAATGACTTGAAGGAGGTGCTATGCATGGCAAAATGCGAATTTTGTGGTAAGGACGTAAAGTTCGGTATCCAAGTGTCCCACTCTCACAGACGCTCGAACAGAACCTGGAAGCCCAATGTCAAACGGGTCAAAGCGATTGTCAACGGTACTCCCTGCAGAGTCAATGTCTGCACACGCTGCCTGCGTTCCGGCAAGGTGACTCGTGCGGTCTAAGCGACACACAAAAACAAACGGAGATCAGTTTTGATCTCCGTTTTTCTTTTTATTCTTCGATGGTTAAGGTTTGACCCGATTCGATGCAGTACAGCTTTTTGTCTACCTCGAACCAAATCTTCAGCAGGGTGGGGTTGTAGACGGTCTTTCCGTCGGCACTGTGTACCAGAGAATGATACGCCGTGACGTAATCGTAGATCTCAATGTTGGTGGCGTACCAGGTGTCTGCCTTGCCGCCCAAAACCTCACATAGCTTCTCAAGATGCTCCCAGTTGTTGTCGTTGTCAAACTCGTAGCTGTGTCCCCACAAATAGAACAGGCGGGCATCGTGAGCAGCGGGATGACAGCGATCCGGATCGGTTATGGCAGCGAATTTTTCGGCATATTCCAACGCCTTCGGGTTTTTATGGTGTGCCGTCGGCATCCAGGCATACCAATCCTGCGGCAAATCAAACCGATCGTTGTCACCGCCCAGCGTGCGAGCATATACAATGCCCAGATCCTTCAGATAATGGCGGATGGATTCGTAGCTTGCTTGGTTGGAAAATCGGGTAATGCCGCTATCGGGATACGCCATACCGCGAATGATGCGCCCGAGCATTTGCTCCAACTCCAAACGGCACATCAGTACCTCGCGAATGCCATCAACGGGGCGGATGACACCGGGGGCGCGGTGAATTTGTCCGTGCACCGTGATCTCGTGTCCGTCTTTGATGAGGGCTTGCAGCTCTTGCGTGCTCAAATGATGCGCGTCGTTGAGCCAAGCACTGTTGACATTAAAGGCGCACTTGATACCGTGACGGTTGATGATTTCAGCAAGGCGAAGATCCTGCCGTACCGCATCATCATAGCTGAAGGTCACAGCCTTGAATTTTCCTTCGGGGAAGCGTAAAAAATAGTATCTCATAATAATCGTCCTTTCCTTGACCGTTTCAGCGTTCTCCGGGGGAGGAGCTATAGTCACGATCTATGTTAATGACACAGCGGCAGGAGGCGTCCTTACGGCTGACTGCCTGTGATACGGTCTGTCGCACCTGCTCGTCCGAAAAACGGTATCCGAACGGCAGTACTACGTCAAAGATCAGGTTGGTATGCCCCGTCCCGTGCACCACGCGGAAATCGTGCATGCTGATATTGCCTTCCAATTCCTTGACCGCTTGCGCCGCCAAAATCTTGTAAGACAGCGTTTTGGGATCGTTGGTGGCGATGGGATCCATATGAATGGTAGCCAGACAATTCAGCCGGCGGCTGAGATCCGTTTCAATATCGTCAATGACCTCGTGGATGGTCAGCATATTGGCATCGCAAGGCACTTCGGCGTGCAGCGAGATGATGCGGCGCCCCGGTCCGTAGTTGTGTACGATCAGATCGTGAATGCCTACCACGTCGGGATGAGACAGCACGATGTCGCGGATCTGCTGTACGAATTCCGGCTCGGGCGGCATACCCAACAACGGATTGACGGTGTCGATGGCGGCGCGAAAGCCGGCAATCAGAATAAAGACCGAAACACCCACACCACACCACGCATCCAGCGGAATGGAGACGATGGGGGAAAGCAGCGTACACAGCAGCACCACCGTCGTGGAGATACAGTCGCTCAGACAATCGATTCCGGTCGAGCGCATGGCGGCAGAATTGATCTTCTTCCCGATGCTCAGATTGTAGACGAGCATATAAAGCTTGACCAAGATCGAGGCGGCTAAAATTCCTACCGTCAGCCAACTGAATACCGTCTGCTGCGGTGCAAACAGTTTTTTGGCCGAGGAGGTTGCCAGCTCAAAGCCCATCAGCAAAATGAGCAGCGAGACGATGAGCCCCGCAATGTACTCAAATCTGCCGTGCCCGAAGGGGTGATCGGGGTCAGGCTTCTTGCCCGAAAATTTAAACCCGATCATGCTGATCAGAGACGACCCGCTGTCGGATAAATTGTTGAACGCATCCGAGATCACGGCGATGGAATTGCTGACCGTTCCTGCAACGAATTTCCCCAAAAACAGCAGAAGATTCAAGATAATACCGATTGCCCCGCACAAAACGCCGTATCCCTCACGCACCTTTGGGGAGGTGAAGTTTTTGTGATCGCGGATCAACCGTTTGGCAAGAAAGCGTATCATGATCAGTGCACGTCCTGCGGAGTAGGTGCCGCGGCGGGACAGTATGCGTGTCCGCATTGCATATGAAATTTGGAGACCTCCAGCTTCATGGGCTGATACGCCTCACCGTGGCGCGTTTCGATCTCTCCCGCAGCCTCAAAGCCCACGTTTTCGGCAAGTCCCTTGCAGCGCATCGGCAGCGTAAACCATACCGTCTGTGCACCGACGCAAAACACGCGGTCACACATCATGCGCAGCAGAAAATCCGCATACTGCTTGCGGCGGTATTGCGGCAACACGCAGATGCGTGCGATCTCGTATTTTCCGTCGAGATATGCCACGCGACCCGCGCCGGCGATCTCATTGCCGTCGTAAACGATAGCATGCATGGCAAACTCGTCCAAGCCGTCCTCGTTTTCTTCTCTGCTCCAGCCGAGCTCTTGTTCAAAGACGGCACGGCGGATATTGGCGGCAGGCTCACCCGCGCCGTTTTCCCAGCACAAAAAGGTTCCCTTGATCATAAAAAACACCTCAATTAACGGTTTGCCCGTAACTCTTTTTATTGATGTAATTCATTATATCAATTGACAACAAAAAAGTAAATATCTTACGTTTGGAATTTTAACAAAAATAAGAAGAAAACGATTCGGGAAGAAATTACATTTTTTTAAGAAGATTTTCTCTTTCTTTCTCAAGAAAAGGTGTTATAATGAAGCTGTCGCGGTGTGAGTGTACCTTGCACCCCAAGGACAATAGAGCAGAGAAGAGTGAAAGAAGGACGCTGTATGCAAAAGATGCCTTCCCGCGCAGACAGTACGGGTATTACGCTGACGGCACTCGGTGCTGATGTAACGCTGCATTCCATCGAACAATGGGAATTGCAGAGAGAGGAGTAATTAATATGATCAGAAAAACAGTTTGTTTTTTGCTTTGCATGATTTTTTTAATGTTGATGTCGGCATGTTCCGAAGAGGAGGTATCGTCTATGGTTTCATCATCTGAAATGGCTGAAAGCAGTGTTATTTCGGCTAGTAGTGAGGCAGTCTCGTCTCAAGCTGCTTCGCAAGCTGTTAATAATCTGAAAGGAAAAAAGGTTTTATTCTGTGGAGATTCGATTTGCTACGGTGAATGGGATACCGTCAAGGGATACGCATGGGCAGGACGCATTGCTAAGCGATGCGACCTCGAAGAAGCGGACAATCAGGCGTTGGGCGGATATTGCTTTTCTACGACTCGCGGCGATCAGTGGCGCATCCTGCACCAATTGGAAAAGGTGCAGCAAAACACCTATGATTACGTCATTTTGCAGGGCGGTGTCAACGATGCCGCAGGTCATCCCGGCGGCCCTGTTTATGCACAGGTAGGTACCATGAGCGATTCTTTTGACGTTGAGGATTTTGATCGAAATACTTTTGCGGGTGGCTTTGAAGAGACTATTTATCACGCCAAACAGTATTTTCCCAATGCAAAATTCGGTTTTATTATCTCTTTTTATATGCCAAATGCTTCCAAGGAGTGGAATCAGGTCTCTGATATGAAAGAATATTGGGAAGTTGCCAAGCAGATCTGTGATAAATGGGAGATTCCGTATCTGGATTTGTATTTTGACGATTATATCAGTAACACCGTTATGCAGGTAACTACAAATATTTGCCTGCGTGATCCTGTGCATCCAAATGCAACCGGCTATGAACGCCTGACTCCCTTCATTGCCAATTGGATGCAGACTTTATAAGGGAACAACAGAAAACGGATTCGAAGCAAGACTGCTTCGAATCCGTTTTTTTAATCCTCTGTAATGCCGTTGACGGCGTTGAGACCGTATGCTTTCAGAATTTCTACCGCATTGGCAACGTCCTCAAACGTTGTTTCGGTGTCGGGCAGGGAATCGGGTATGCCCAACGCCGTATACCGTGATTTTGCAAAGGAATGATACTGCAAAACCTTGATCTTTCCGGTAAATTTAAGATCCTGCAAAAATTGCCCGATCTTTTGGCATTCACCGTCGTTAAAGCCAACCACCAACGGATAACGGATCTCGACCTTACAACCGTGTTGCAGCAAAAATTTGAGGTTTTCCAAAATAACGGTGTTATCCTGCCCCGTACATTTTCGGTGCACCTGTGCATCAATTGCCTTGAGATCGTACAAAAATTCATCGGTGTAGGGCAGAATACGCTCCAGCGCGCTGCGCGCCAAAAAGCCGCAGGTGTCTACGTCAACGCTGATGCCTTTTTGGCGTAGCTTTTGTGCCAATTCTACTGCAAAATCGGGTTGCATTAAGCATTCTCCGCCCGACAGCGTTACACCGCCGCCGCTGGTTTCAAAAAACACAGCGTCCTGCATTAGCAGTTCTGCGAGCTCATCTGCTTCATATTCCTGCCCGTAGATCGTCAGCGCACCGGTCGGGCAAACCTGCGCGCATTGCAGACATTGACTGCATTTGGAAAAATCGACTCCGCCGTCTGCCGCTTCTTCGGGGCAAACGAGCTTGCAGCTGCCGCAACCGCAGCATTTGGCTTCAAAAAAAGCAATCTGCGGTGCGGGGGAAAGACTTTCGGGGTTATGACACCAAATACACCGCAGCGGACATCCCTTGAAAAATACCGTGGTGCGCAGTCCTGCGCCGTCGTGGATCTCCATGCGCTTGATGCCGGAAATGATTCCCTTCATATTACAGACTCCCTTGTTGGATCGATCGCGCAATAAATTCGTCCTTTTCTTTGTCGGAAAGCGAGGAGAACAACACATTCCACCCGCACAGACGCACCTGCAGATTCGGATAGGCAGCCGGATCTTCTTTGGCTTTTTTCAGCGTTTCGGTATCCAAGACGTTGCAATGCACCGCAAAGCCGCCCAACGTAAAATACGAACGCAGCAGTCCGGTAAATGCCTGCAAACCGTTTTCTCCCCTCACGCAGGAGGAATGCAGATCCAGATCTACGATCAGGCCGTTTGGTACGCCAGAGGAATCCAGGCTGGCGACGGAGATCAGATGAGCGGTTGCACCCGAGCGGTCAGCTCCGAAGGTGGCTCCGCTGTTTTGAGACAACGGCTGTCCCGCAAGACGTCCGTCAGCAGAAGCGGCGGTTTTTTCTCCCATCTGCCAACGCCAATCAATGGAAAACAGTCCTAACCGATAAACGCCGCCCTTTTTGTTGGGGTGCCCGCTGACGGTACGGGATAAAAAATCGACCGTTTTTTGCGCAATCGTGTCGATGGCGGGATCTGCGTTTCCGTACTTCGGATACTTATTTCGGATCATCAGCCGTAGCGCCTCATGCTCTGCCCAATCCGTCTTTAACAGTTGGATGAGTTGATCCATGGTCATTTGTTTTTCTTCAAAAACCAATTTACGGATCGCGGCAAGGGAATCGGTTGCGGTTGCCAAGCCGATGGCGTTGAGGGAAGAGTTGTTGTATTTTGCGGCATTGTCACCGTAGAGGTCTCCGCCCTGCTCCAAAGCGTGCGGATAAGTCGCCGTCATAATAGGCGCCGCGTGGGTTTGAGCATAATGCATTTCGTGCAGATCGGTGATTTTTATTGCGCATTTGCACAGATACTCGACCTGCCGCAAAAATTCCGTAAATACTGCTTCAAACGAAGGAAAGGTACCGTCGTTTTCCAAACCGATCTTTTTACCGGTCAACATATCCCGACCGTTGTTGAGCGCAAGCTCCAACGCCTTGGGCAGATTGACGCGAGCGTTGCACGAGCAGGTCAACTCCTGCTCGGCACCGCATTCATAACAGCCCACTACGTGATAATTGACGGCGTCGTTATGCTGTGCTCCCAGTTTTTTGAGTGACGCAATCACGGCCTCATTCGACAAAAATACGATGCTGTTATTGCCGTTTCTGACGCAGTCCAATCCTTGCTCAATGAACTCGTTCGGCGTATTTTTGGAACAATAAAGATGCAGCTTCGTGTCGGGCAGATGCGCCTTGCCGTAGCAGGATAAAAACAGATAGGAAAGCTCGTTGACCAGACTGTTTCCGTCGGGATCGGTTCCGCCCAATGCGAAGGGAATGTTGGCGGTGGGAGCCAATGCATTGATCTCTTGCAAGTACGCCTCAACCAGCGTTTTTGCGGTGTCTGCATCTTCATTACGGTAAAACGGATAAAATAATTGGTCTATCCGTCCCATGGTGCGCAGTACCGTGCCGTCAAACATCTGCTGCAGCACGTAATAGATCAAGGAGGTCTGCATGGCTTCAAACAGGGTGCTTGGCGAACGCTGCGTCAGGACGCGAAGGCTTCGCGCCATTTCGTGATTTCCGTTGGCATCAGCTGCATCTGCCGCCCGAAGCATAAATCGTAACGCTGCATCGTAGACCCGCAAAAGTTCATCGTAAAACGCTTTCTTTTTTTCGGTTTTGCCGTGCAGATCACGGTATTGCACAATGCGTTCTCTCAAGCCAAAGATGCCCAGCGGAATGATGCTTTCCCAGTGCGCACAGGTATGTCCGATATCGGGACCGCCGGTATGCGCCAGAGCCTCCTGACCGTCCTGCAGCCCAAGGCGCTCCAATTCATCGTTATATTGTTGCGTACGGATAAAGTGCAGATCGCGCACAAGGCCGTCACAGTCGACCGTACAAAAGAAACGGTTTTCAGGGGCAAACAAAAGTTTGCAATTTTGCATACAATCAATGATAATATCACTGTTAACCTTTAGCACGCCGTCCTTTGCATCGTTCTTCAAGTACTGACGACCGATCTCTAATAATTCAGCTTGGTAAACGGCCATATCAATTCACTCCTTTGAGATGGGCTCTGCTCTTAATAATAGCATACTCGTTTCAAAAGAAAAAGTAAATGTCAAAAAAAGAAATTTTATACTTTCCGAAACAAATATTAGAAAAGACCTTGAAAAGATGGTTTTTTAATATTATAATATTTATATAAAACGAATTGATTGGGTGATTTGCTTGGAGAAAACCGACATTGCGGTACAACCTCTGTATATCAAAAAGCGGATTCTTGTGATTCGTTCGCAAATGCAAAAAAGCGCTGCCCGCCATATTGTCAACGGACGGCACAGCGATGCTTTTGTTTATATCCTTTCGGGAAGCTGCCAATATCAGTTTGATGACGGAACACGGTTCACGGTGAGGGAAGGAGATATCCTTTATCTTGCGGATCAAGCGATCTATGAGATGACGCTGCTGACCGAAAACTATCATTTTATTTTTTGCGATTTCTCCTTCGATCATGATATCCCGAGAAAAAGTGACGTCTATTCGCCGCAGGACACCTCCGAGGCGCGGACCTTGTTTCGCCGCCTGCTGCGGTGTCATCAGAATCCCACAGGTCATTCGTTTCCGGAAGAAATGTCGCTGTTATATCAGATCTACGGTATTGTTCAGTTTTTCGTAAACAGTCAGTATCTGGAAAAATCAGTCCTCAAAAAGCTTGAACAAATCAAAGCGCATATTGATATTAATTTCTCGGATCATACCTTGAGTGTTTCTCGGCTTGCTGAATTGGGCAACGTCAGCGAGGTTTATTTCAGAAAGCTATTCAAGACCTTATACGGCATTTCACCATCGCAGTATATTGTGAACGCCCGCCTGAAGCAGGCGGAAAGCCTGATGAAATATCCGTTCCTGACTCTGGAAGAGTGCGCCAAGCAAAGCGGATTTTCCACCCTGCAATATTTTTGCCGTGTTTTTAAAAAAGCAAAAGGTATCACCCCCGCGCAGTACCGTAAAGAAACCTATCTTTGAGCAAAAACAAAGAAGGCCTTGCACAAACCGTGCAAAGCCTTCTTTCGTTTTAGATCGGTTAGCGTTGTACGCGTCCGCTGGCGTTGCCGCCTGCCAAACTCTCGACTTCTGCTACACTCATCAGGTTGTAATCGCCCTCAATGGAGTGCTTCAGGCAGCTTGCCGCAACGGCAAACTCAATGACTGCCTGCGGATCTCTGCCGTCCAGCATGGCGTAGATCAGTCCGCCGCCAAAGCTGTCGCCGCCGCCCACGCGGTCCACGATGTGCACGCGGTACTGGCGGGAGAAGTAATAGTCGTTGCCGTCATACAGCATAGCGGCCCAGTCGTTGTCGTTGGCGGAAATAGAGCCGCGCAGTGTGATGGCAACGTGCGAGAAGCCAAAACGCTCCTTGAGCTGACGGGCAACATCCTTGTAGCCCTCGTGATCCACCTTGCCGCTGTTGATGTCGGTGTTGGCAGCATGAATGCCAAACACGTCTGCAGCATCTTCTTCATTGGCAATGCAAACGTCCACGTACTGCATCAGTTTGCCCATGACCTCGCCGGCCTTTTCGCGGGTCCACAGCTTTTTGCGGTAGTTGAGATCGCAGCTGACGGTCAGACCGTGTGCCTTGGCAGCCTTGAGTGCCTGCAGGCAGATCTCAGCAACATTGTCGCCCAGAGCCGGCGTGATGCCGGTAAAGTGGAACCAATCAGCACCCTCAAAAATGTGATCCCAATCAAAATCAGCAGCCGATGCCTGTGCGATCGCAGAATCGGCACGGTCATAAATGACCTTGGAGGGACGCTGCGAAGCGCCCTTTTCTACGTAATAAACGCCGACACGGTTGCCGCCGCGTACGATCAGCGAGGTATCAACACCGTATTTGCGCAGAGAGTTGACCGCCATCTGACCGATCTCGTGGGTGGGGAACTTACTGACAAAAGCGGCATCCACGCCGTAGTTTGCCAGAGAGACGGCAACATTGGCTTCGCCGCCGCCGAAGGTTGCCTGGAATTTTTCGGCCTGTGCAAAGCGCAGATAGCCCTCGGGCGCCAAGCGTAGCATCAATTCACCAAAAGTAATGACTCGTTTCATTTTGATCGGATCTCCTTTACTAACGTAACTGCCTGAGCAGTCATATTTTTGATTTCTTCAAATTCGCCGGCAGCGATCTTGTCGGCGGGAACCATCCAACTGCCGCCGCAGCAGAAGACGGCCTTGCAGTTGAGATAGTCGGCAACGTTTTTGATATTCACACCGCCGGTGGGCATAAAGCGCACGGCAGTATAGGGAGCTGCCATAGCCTTGATCATACCAACACCGCCGGCTGCCTCGGCAGGAAAGAACTTGAGATGGGTCAGGCCCAGGGATAGACCCAATTCCACCTCGCTGGGGGTGCAAACACCCGGCAGAACGGGGTAGCCCTTGTCGATGCAGTACTGTACCACGGCGGGGTTGAGACCTGGCGCTACGATGCACTTCGCACCGGCTGCCATGGCTTCATCTGCCTGCGTCGTCGTCAATACCGTACCGGCAATGATGAGCATATCGGGATATGCCTTGCTGATGGCACGGATGGCATCGGGTGCCGCTGCGGTGCGGAAGGTGACCTCGGCACAATTGAGTCCACCGTCACGCAATGCCGTCGCCAGAGGAACGGCATCCTCGGCACGGTCGATCTTGATGACAGGGATGACACCGAACTCTTCCAACTGTTTTACGAATTTTGGATCCATATAAAACATACCTCCTGCTTTTGTTGATCAATTACCAGCGCACTTGCCAGCGTTGGTCATAGTCTGTGTGATTGTGTGAGACACCGGCCTTTTCTTTGCAGTCAGAGGTCTCGGCGTGTTGAGCCAACAGTCGGTCAAACTCCGATTCGTCAAAGGGAAGGTCAATGGCTATATTGCCGTTCCATTGCGACAGGTAAGCGGCATTGGAAAGGGTCAATTCTTTGATGCCCTCATAACCGGGAGAAATCAAGGCTTCTCCCGTTAAAACGGCATTTGCAAAATTTTGCAAAATGCCTGCATGTGCGGTTTCGGGCGCATCCTGCGTAAACTCTTGATACTTGCATTCGATTGACGGGAAATTTTCTTGCGAGCAAAAACGGACGTCTGCTTCGCTTTCTCCAAGATCCCACCATTTCAGAACGCCGTTTTCCAGTACCAGCTTTCCGCGTTCTCCGGAGATTTCAAGACGGTTGGTGCCGGGATATTCTCCCGTAGAGGTCACGAACAACCCCGTTGCACCGTTTTCATAGCGGGCAAAAAGGGTGACATCGTCTTCTACCTCAATATGATGATATTTTGCAACGTCGCAAAACGCAGTAACGCTCACGGGCATACCGCAGATCCATTGCCACAGATCCAAATTATGCGGAGCCTGATTGAGCAGCACGCCGCCGCCCTCACCATTCCAGGTTGCGCGCCAGCTGCCGGAGTCGTAATAATGCTGCGTGCGGTACCAGTTGGTCACCACCCAAACGCTGCGCTTGAGTGCGCCCAATGCACCGCTTTGCACCAATTCACGCGCTTTGCAGAACAGGGGATTGGTGCGTTGATTGAACATAATACCAAAGACTTTTCCGCTTTTTTGCGCCGCCTCGTTGAGTCTGCGTGCGGCAGAAACCGAAACGTCGGCCGGTTTTTCGGTCAGCACGTGCAATCCTGCCTCAAACGCCTCAATGGCAATTTTCGAATGCAGGCGGTGCGGTACTGCGATCAGTACTGCGTCCACTAAACCGCTGTCCAACAGCTCGCGATAATCGCGGAAGGTCTGTACCTGCGGATAGTTTTGTCGGCAGTACTCCAATCGTTCTTCACGGACGTCACAAACGGCAGTCAGAACCATAGCGTCAATTTTATTTTGTGCCAAGCAGGCAGCATGAGCGGTTCCCATGTTGCCGATTCCGATGATGCCGATACGTATTGTTTGCATAAAGATCTTCCTTTTGATCCCGATACGGATTATTGATTGCCCGCATAAGAAGCGCTGGTGTCAGCTACGACCGCCTTGACATTGGTCTTGCGGCGGGAGGTGGCAACGCGCTTCATCAGCTCTTCGTAATACAGATCCTCATCAAACGGCAGCTCCACCGCCTTGCCCAGGAAGGCGGACAAATGCATGGCGTTGGACAGCGTCAGACCGTTGATGCCCTCTGCACCTGCAGCCACCAGCGGCTCACCGCGCAGAATGGCGCCTGCCCAAGCGTTGAGCACGCCAACGTGCTGCTCGTTTTTACCATCCGTCACGATTTCAAGATTGTGCGAGGTCAGATTGCCAAACGGTTGTTCGTTGGTCTTGGAGAATTCAGGCTCGCTGACGTCAAATTCGATGACTTTGAGATCATTGCCTTCTGCAACGATTTTTGCTTTGTCCATCTGGATCTCAAAGCGGTTGGTGCCGCGCGCATCGCCCGTGGTGGTCACAAATACGCCGGTGGCACCATTTGCATATTCCACATAGGTGGTCACGTCGTCCTCCACCTCAATGTCGTGCCATTTTCCAAACTGCAGATGTGCCTGCACCTTGACCGGCATACCGCAGATCCATTGCCACAGATCCAGCTGATGCGGACATTGGTTGAGCAGCACGCCGCCGCCCTCGCCGCTCCAGGTTGCACGCCAATCGCCCGAATCATAATAGCACTGCGGACGGTACCAATCGGTAATGATCCAGTTGGTGCGGCGGATCTGACCGTAGTCGCCCGACTGCACCAGCTCGCGCATCTTGCGATAAATATGATTGGTGCGCTGATTAAACATCATACCAAAAACGACCTCGGGATGCTTCTCGGATTCTGCAATCATTTCACGCACCTGCCTGGTGTAAACGCCGGCAGGCTTTTCGCACATGACGTGCAGACCGCGCTGCATGCAGGCGATGGAGTAGGTGGGATGATCGTAGTGCGGCACGCTGATGAGACATCCGTCTACCAGTCCGCTGTCCATCAATTCAATGGGGTCGGTAAAGCAGGTGACACCCGGCAGATTTTCTTTCGCCCAATTAAGGCGATCTTCGTTGCGGTCAGCCACTGCGGTGATCACGATCTCGGGACATTTTCCTTCTAAAATATTTTTGGCGTGAGCGGTTCCCATATTGCCCAAACCGATAATGCCAAGTCTGATTTTCTTTTCCATAATGGATTCTCCTTTTATACAGGTTCGATTCAAATTATTGTCCTAACATTGCGCGTAGATTACAAAAACTGCGCTTGAGACAGTCAAACGGGTCCTCGCCGTTACAATCATCCTGCTCCACCAACAAATGACGGGTACCGCAGGACTGAGCAATTGACAGAATGCCGTCCCAGTTGAGGTTACCCTCGCCGACCGGCATCATCTTTCGGTCAAAAGAAATGTCCTTACAATGCACGCAGGGAATACGACCGGACAGCTTCTTTAACCAAAGTTCGGGACTCACGCCGCCGGCTTGCATCCAATAGGTGTCTGCCGTAATGTATAATTCATCTTTGTCGAAGGCATCGCACAGGATCTGCAGGATCAGATTTCCGTCTTCTTTGGCAAATTCGTGCGCATGATGGTGATAGCAAAAATGCTTTCCGTTTTCCTGCAGCGTCTTTGCTACCGGACCAAACCGACGGATAAAATCCTGCGAGGTCTGGTTTTCATTAAAAAAAGGGAAATATCCCAGCCCAACCAGATCACAGTCAAATACATCGTGATCGCGGGCAACCGCAGCAGCATCTTGTTCCAACTTTTGTGCGGCAACGTGCGTAAGCACACAGCGCAGACCGTTTTGCTGCAGCTGCTCCCGCAGCCAAGATGGATCATAATCACAGGTGCCGGAAATCTGCACCGTTTCATATCCGATGTCGGCAACCTTTTTTAAAGTCTCTGAAAGATCCTTGGGTGTTTTGCAAAATTCACGCACGGTAAATAATTGAGCGCCGATATCCATAACAGACCTCCTTGTTATAAAAGACACTTGAATGCATTGCAAGCAGCATCAAATGCCTGCTCGTTGCTCTCGTAAACAAATTGATGTCCTACAACGCTCTTTTCGTTTTCGCGCTCCAGAGCGCTGAGACCTGCAAAGACCGCCAGGTGCGGTTCCAGCGTAAATTCCTTGCCGCCGTTGGCAATGAAGTCGCCCACGATCTGCTTGACGTTTCCGATGCCTTGACCTGCGGGAACAACGTTGCCGTCTGCCAGCGCATCCTTGATGTGCATATACTTGATGTAGGGCTTGAGTAAGTTCCAAGCCTGCAGAGTGTCCTGCCCGCATTGCACAAAGTTGGCGGGATCAAAAATTCCTTTGATGGAAGGAACCGCCTGCAAAACCTCAAGGCAACGGTTGGCCATATCGCCGTAAATGCCTTTTTCATTCTCATGGCACAAAACTACATTACTGCCCTTCGCTGCGTCGGCAAAAGCGCCCATACGGTCAATGACCTCGTTTTTGTAATCGGCGGGATCTTTGCCTTCCGGAATGAAGAAGGAGAATAAGCGGATGTTTTCCGCACCCAGAATATCAGCAAGCTCCAAGGTGTGACGGAAGACGTCCAAATGCTTTGCAAAGTCGTCCTTTTCGATGTCGATCTTGCCGATGGGCGAGCCGATAGACCAGGTGATCAGTCCGGCATCGTCCATTTTTTTGCGCACTTCTTTTGCTTTTTCCAAGGAGATAAAGGACACATTCTCATTGTCAACGTTACGAATTTCAAGACCCTGCAAACCGTTGCGGTGCATGGCAACGATCTGCTGATCGATCATAGGGCTGGATTCATCTGCAAATGCAAAAATGCGAATATTGCTCATATTTCTTCTCCTTTTTACACGCCCGAGTATGCGGAGAAGCCGCCGTCCACGGGAATGGTAATACCGGTTACGAAGCCTGCTTTGGTTTCATCCAACAAGAAATCCAGCGTGCCGAGCAGCTCCTCGGCCTCGCCAAACCGCTTCATGGGCGTAGCGGCAAGGATCTTGCCGGTGCGGGGAGTGGGGGTGCCGTCTGCGTTGAACAGCATGGCACGGTTCTGATTGGTGACGAAAAATCCGGGAGCAATGGCGTTCACGCGGATGTTCTGCTCTGCAAAATGCACCGCCAGCCATTGGGTGAAGTTGCCCACCGCGGATTTTGCGGCGCTGTAAGCGGGAATCTTGGTCAACGGACGGTAGGCGTTCATGGAAGAAATGTTGAGCACGCAGCAGCCCGCAACGCCCAGCATGTCAGGCAGGAAGACCTGCGTGGGCAGCAAAACGCCCTTGAGGTTGAGGTCAAAGACAAAGTCAAATCCGGCTTCGTCAATGTTAAAGAAGGTCAGATAATCCTCGGCGCTCTCGTCACCGGGCTGATAGGTCTCGTTTTTAGTGGTGCACTTGGGATTGTTGCCGCCGGCACCGTTGATGAGGATCTCACATTTGCCCAAGTCCTTGACGATCTGATCGTGGACTTGCTGCAGATTTGCTTTGTCTAACACGTTGGTCTTGTAGGCAATGGCTTTGCCGCCGGCTGCCGTAATTTCATCAGCAACCGCCTGCGCGGCGTCAATATTCAGATCCAAAACGGCAATGCGGTGTCCCGCCTTTGCCAGATGCTTGGCAAACGAGGAGCACAGAATGCCGCCCGCGCCGGTAATAACGATCGTTTTACTCATAAATTTACTTCCCTTCCAAAATAATTAAAGAAATAATTCCATCGCGGGCCGTGCCGCAATAATCGATTCTTCAAAGCTTCTGCTATGGATGCATTCCAGACTCAAGCGCTTGTTATAACCGCAGGTTTTGAGCGCCTGTGCCCAGCGCTTGCAATATTCCAGATCCTGAGACGTTACGGGGATGTCACGGTCAGCGTTGGCGCGCGCCAAATGAGCGTGAAATAAAGCATCGCCTGCCGTCTCAACGGTCTCCAAGGATTCTCCGCTCAGATGTGCGTGATAGAAATCCACCAAACCGCCTACGTTGGGGTTGTTGACCATGCGGGCAAGCTCCAAGCCCTCTGTCACGGTATTGACGAAATTCGTCTCCTTGGCATTGAGCGGCTCCACCACGATCTTCATACCGTATTCACCGGCAATGTCGGCGCAAAGATCCAACACCGAGGCAAATTGCTCTACCGCTTGCTTGCGGTCGCAGCTGTCTGGAATGGTACGGGCTGCACCGCTGCCGATGACGGCAACCTCACCGCCTAACTGCGCAGCACGCTGCATACCCTTGCGGGTAAAGTCCGCGATCAGCTTGAGATCTACCTTTTCACCCACCAGCGCAACGTCGCCGCGGAAGAAGCAGTTGAAGGTCTCGGCCTTCAGCCCGGTGTCCAGGATCGATTTTTTGTAGGCCGCAAATTCATCCGCGCTCTGTTCGACCAACAGGCAAAAAGCAGTCTCAATATAATCGTAACCGGCGCGGGCGACCGCATCAAAATCTTTGTTGGTGCAAATGCCTAATTTCATAGAAATTTCTCGCTTATTTTACGGTCTTTTCAATACCCTCAAATAAACCTGCCAAATAGGTGGCGCCCAAAGCGCGGTCAAACAGGCCGTAGCCGTAGCGACCCTTTTCACCCCAGATCATACGACCGTGGTCGGGTCTGACGTAACCGTCAAAGTTGGTGTCCACCAACGCCTTGGCAATGCCGTACAGATCCAACGAGCCGCATTCGGTGGGATGTCCCACTTCTTCAAACTGCAGGGGACCGGTGTGCTTGATGTTGCGCATATGCATGAAGTGAATGCGGCCCTCAAAGGAGCGCACCATATCGATCAGATCGTTGTCGGGATTGGCGCCCAGCGATCCGGTGCACAGCGTCAAGCCGTTGTTGGTCTCGTCCACCAGCTTGAGGAAACGGGTCAGATTTTTCTTGTTGGTGATAATACGAGGCAGACCGAACATGCCCCAGGGGGGATCGTCGGGATGGATGGCCATGTTGACGCCAACCTCTTTCGCTACGGGAATGACGGCCTCCAGGAAGGTCTGCATATTGTTCCACAGCTTTTCCTCGCCCAATTCCTGATAAGCGAGCAATAAGCCCTTGAGCTCTTCCTTGGTGTAGCTTGCGTCCCAACCGGGCAGTGCCAGATCGCCCTTGAGCGGGTCCATGGCCAAAACCGTGTTGTGATCGTATGCCAACGCGTTGGCACCGTCAGCCTGCTGATGCTCCAGCTCGCTGCGCAGCCAGTCGAACACCGGCATGAAGTTATAGCAGATGCACTTGACGCCTGCCTTGCCCAGACGGCGTACGTTTTCACAGTAATTTTCAATCAATTGAGGAGCTTTCTCGTTGCCCAGCTTGATGTCCTCGGGAACGGGAACGCTTTCTACAACCTCAAATTCCAAACCGTTGTCGTTGGCTTGCTTTTTGATGTTGTTGATGCTTTCTTCGCTCCACAAACCGCCCGGCTTGACGTCGTATACCGCCGAAACGATACCCGTCATGGTGGGGATCTGTCGGATCTGTGATAAGGTTACGGGATCGGATTCCCCGTACCAACGGAAGGTCATTTTCATTTTGTGCCACCTACCAATTCTTTCAGATTTTGATAACAAATGCGTGCGACAAGCGTTGCTGCCGGTGCATCATCATACTCATCAGCGTCTACCCATTCGCCGATCACACTGCACAGAATCCGACGGAAATAGTCGTGTCTGGCATAGGAAAGGAAGCTGCGCGAGTCGGTCAGCATTCCCAAAAACGCCCCCAGGGAGCCGTTTTCCGAGATAACTTTGATCTCATCCTCAATGCCGCGCTTGTGATCGCAGAACCACCACGCCGCGCCGCAGCGCACACGGGGGAAGGAGCCCGCAATGGACCCGATCTGCTCCTTGTTTGCGGGGGTCAGCGTGTACAGGATCGTCTCAGGCAGTTTGCTGGTGCGGTTGATGGCATCCAGCAAACGCACCAGATCGGCACCGGGGACGGGATCGCCCACACAGTCCACGCCGCAGTCACCGCCCAAACGGTCAAAGTAGACGGAGTTTGCATTGCGGATGACCGACAGATGCCATTGCATGACCAGATCGTACTTGGCGTACAACGCGCCAAGGAAAACATAGAGATGCCCGACCAATCCGAGATATTCGGCGTCGGTCAGAGCTTCGCCGCGCAGTACCTTGGCAAACGAGACATCGGCCTCTGCACGGTCGGCGATGCGATCGGGGAAGAAGGGAATTCCCACGTCGGTGAATTTGCAGCCCATCTTGACGAAATACTGCAGACGGCTTTCAACCGCTGCCTTCAGATCCTCCAACGAGAGGATGGCAATACCCGAAACATCGGAAAGCTTTTGCAGATAATCTGCATATCCCGCGCGGCGCATGAGCAGCAGATTGTCGGTGCGGAAGGAGGGGAGAACGGCAGCCTTCAGCTTGCCCTCCTTGCGGATTTTCTCGTGCCATTCCAACGAATCTACAATATCGTCGGTGGTGCAGATCAGCTCTACGTTGGACTGCTCAATGAGCTTGCGTGCAGAGAGCTTGTGTTCTTCAATGTAAGCGTTGGCGCGACTCCAGATATCCTCGGCGCTGGCGCTGCACAAAGCATCGTCAATGCCGAAATACATACTCAGCTCCATATGCGACCAGTGGTACAGCGGGTTGCCTGCCGCAAACTCAATCGCCTTTGCGTAGTGCACGAATTTATCGTGCCAGCTGGCGTCGCCGGTAATGTAGGCTTCATCAATTCCTGCGGTGCGCATCAGGCGCCATTTGTAATGGTCACCGCCCAGCCAGACCTCACCGATGTTATCAATGGGCAGATCCTCGTAGATCTCCTGGGGGGACAGATGGCAGTGATAGTCCATGATGGGCAGATCCTTTACGGCGCAGTATAGCTTTTGCGCGGTATTACCCTTGAGTAAGTATGTATGTTTCAAGAAAAGTCCACCTACCTAATAAAAGATGTTTTTACTATTGTATCATATAATCTGTTACAATAAAATTGCAAAAAGTTGCAAATTATATTGCAAATCGTCTCGTTTTATGCTATACTCCAATCAAATTGAGGGAGGAGAAGAAATGGCGATACTTTACGAGAGCTCTTTTTCCGATATTCGCTTTACGCACACGCGGGATGAACGACCGGATTCGGATGCATTTAAGATGCATACGCACGACGAATGTGAGATCTGTTTTTTTTATTCCGGCAAGGCGATTTTTCATATTGAAGGCAGTCAGTATCCGTTGCAAAGCGGCGACATTTTGATTATGCGACCGGCGGAATCACATTATATTCGTGTGGATTCTTCTCAGCCGTACGAACGCGCTGTGTTGCATTTTTCTCCGCAGCTGGTAGAGCAAATTGATCCCGAAGGATCCTTGCTCAAGCCGTTTTACGATCGCGAAGCAGGACATATGAATCGTTTTCGCGACAGTGATTTCAGCGATCCCGACCATTTGGTGTATTTGAGAAATTTTCAGAAGCCGTCCACCGCGCAGCGCCTGCAAATTACCACGTCGCTGTTTCCGCTGCTCAATGAGCTGTACAAGATTTTTTTGTGCCGTGACGAGGAAACGATCGACACGGGAAATAACGACACTACTGCAGGACGAATGATACGCTATATCAATCGTCACTTGCACGATCCGTTGGATCTCAACCGCATCTGTGAACGCTTTTTTATCAGCCGTTCTCAGCTTTGCCGTATTTTCAAGCAGGCAACCGGCACGTCGGTGCGTGACTATATTACCGTCAAACGGCTTATTGAAGCCAGGGACTATCTGCGCGGCGGAATGTCGGCGCAAAAGGTAGCGACAAATTGCGGATTCAATGATTATTCCACATTTTACCGTGCTTACTGCAAGCGGTTCGGCGTGTCTCCCCAGCAGGAAAAGAATGGCAGACCTGCGGACGAAGAAGCCTGATTTTGAAATCATCTTACAACATAAAAATCCCCTTTTCCGTGAGGAGAAGGGGATTTTTTGATCTGTGTTTGTGACTATCGCAGCAGATTAATGCACTGCTGTGCACAGGAGATAATAGCGGTATCGTAACGCTCTACTGCGGCAACGACCAACACGTCAGCGTCCTTAACTGCAGCCTGTACATCCGCTCGTCCAAAGTTGCTGCGGTGCGTGATCATGGCAGACGCAAAGTCCTTGGGGATGAAGGGTGCCATAGCATCCTTGAAGGAGTCGGACAAAACGGCGATCTTCTGCTTGTTGGGCGAATCCGAGGTGGTAAACCAAATTCGTCCGTTGCTGGTGTTGATTACCTGTTCGTTGACTGTGACCTCAGGCTTATAGGTGATGTCATAGTATTTGTCGGAATAGTTTTTGCTATCCAATCCACCAATATTGTACAGGTCTCCAACAGCGTGGTCTTTCCACATCTGGTCGCCCCGCTTGACGGTTTCTTTCCAAACCAGATCGCGCAGGTCGGTGGTGGGCAGTCCGATGGCCTTGTAAATGGCCTGCAGACCGACGAAGCCGCCGGCGGTGTTCCAATGGGTGTCGTGCTTATAATAGGTTTGGAAATATTGCTTGTAAGTTGTCAACTCTTCAAGCGGATAGACAAACGGCACCGTGGAATTATTCTTGACGTAATTGCGCCAGATGACGCACCGTTTCGTCGTATTGGAAATCGGATAATACGGCATATATTCACTGTACGCCTGCTCCTTGTTGGGCATAACGCAGAACACCAGCTTGATGCCTTTTTGATCGCAGATGGCCTTCAACTGATTCATGGTGTTGAGGTAGCTCGACATAGTCGAATTGGAGAGGATGTTGGTTCCGCGATAGTAATCAACGCAGTTGTTGGAGGCGTTGATTCCGCCGTCGCCCGTGAAGAACAACCAATCGCGTCGTCCGATGATGGTTTTCTTGGCAGCAGGGCCCGTGAGCAACGGAGCCAGATAGGAGGTATCGACCAGCTTGTTCTTGATATTCTTTTTCCACTGCATTGCGCAATTTTTGCACTTGTACAGATCATAACCGTAATCATCCAACGAGGGCAAAGAGGTGTGCGAGAAGATTTCCTTGTGTCCCAATTTGGATATGGTGGAGGTCTTCTCACGCTTGCAGTTTTTACATTGTACCGTCTGCGTGCCGTCCGTGGTGCAGGTGGCGTCAGTCTTGTTGATGACCTTATCATCGTGGTCAGCCTTCGGAGAATATTCGATTTTGGTATAGTCGCACTTGGTGCATCGATAAGTGGTTTCACCAAATACAAGGCAGGTGGCTTTTTTGGTAACCGTGCCTTTGTCCAAAACGTGCTCACATTCTTGATCGCCCTCGTCTTTCACCTCGGTTTCGGGGAGCGGGGGAAGCTCGGGCTTCGGTTCGGAGGAGGTCACGTCAGAAGAAGTCACGTCGGAGGAATCTGTATTACCAAACAGATTATCCAGATCTAAGTTCGGGTTGTTGACGCTGTCTTCAACCTGATTGGCCTGATCCTTATCGGTTTGATTTGAGTACAGAAGCTTGGAGAAAAACGGGACGATGTGGTCGGTATACGGCTGCTCCAGCCCGTTCTCCATATTTTTCTGCAACAAATACAACACCGAACGGAAGGGAACGCGGTCATTATAATAGGATTCGAGATCGGAGGTCAAAGTCGAGACGTCAATGGTCTCGGGCATCTGCACCTTGTTGCGGTTTTCACCGGTGTCAAAATCCAGTTTTTTGACCAATCCGGGCGCGGCAAGGGATAAAATTCCCCAAACGATCGACGGCAGCAGGATCAGCGACAAAAACACACAGACGGAAACCACCGCAAATTTGCGGTTGATGTTTTTTGCGCGTTCCATTGCTTCATCGGTATAGACAACGGTATTATTGTTTTCCATCATATCACCTCATTCACGCATCAGAATTGGAAGTAAATGAACGGGTTGTAGGTGCTGCCGATCAGTGAAAGAACGGCAAGGAACACGATCGCGACCTGCACCACCAGATCCACCGCCATAACGGGCACCTTGTACTGTACCTTTTCATAGACCTTCTTGAGCGGGCGTTGTACGAATCCCACGCAGGGGATTGCGATCAGCAGAGCAATAATGGTCTTCATGGAAAGGAAGGACAGAATGCTGTTGTGGGTAGAGGAGAAATTGAATAATTGCACAATATATTCGTTTGCCTGCCAGATATTGTCGGAGCGGAAATATACCCAGGCGATCATAACGGCTAAAATGGTGTAGAGCCAATTGAGAATTTTGACGGGGTTTTTATCCAGCAGCTTTTTCAGGAACAAACGTTCAATAATCTGCAGAGCTACGTAGAACAGACCCCACGCAATGAAGGTAAAGTTGGCACCATGCCAAAGACCGGTCAAAAACCAAACAATCAGCAGATTCAGCATCTGACGCGGCAGACCTTTTCGGTTGCCGCCCAGCGGGATGTAAACGTACTCCTTGAACCAGGAGGACAGAGAGATGTGCCATCTGCTCCAAAATTCCTTGACGGACAACGAGGTGTACGGATAATTGAAGTTTTCCTTGAAGGAGAAACCGAACATACGGCCCAAGCCGATGGCCATATCCGAATAACCCGAGAAATCGTAATAGATCTGAAGCGTGTAGCACAGCAGTCCCAGCCACGCTACCGCAGTGCCCATTTCGTTGGTCTCCAATGCCCAAACATCGTCGGCGACCTTGGCAAAGGTGTTGGCAAGCAGTACCTTTTTGCCCAAGCCGTAGCAGAAGCGCTTTTGACCCGAAACGAACAGGTTCAACGACTCGGTGCGGTTATGTAACTGCAGCTCTACGTCGCTGTAGCGCACGATGGGACCCGCAATGAGCTGCGGGAACAGCGATACGTACAAGGCAAAATCCACAATGCTCTTTTGCAGATTTGCGTTGCCGCGGTACACGTCGATCACGTAGGACATAGCCTGGAAGGTGAAGAACGAAATGCCGATGGGCAGCACGATGTTGGGCATTCCCAAGGCACCCGTGCCTTCCATGGAGATCATGGATTCGAACATGGATCCCACGCCCTGCGAGGTATTCATCAGCGACTCGATGATGACCACCAGCATGTTGAAATATTTAAAGAAGAACAGAATGGCGAGATTGAGCGTCACAATCAACGCCAGCCAAAGCTTTTTTGCCTTTGGCGTCTTGCTTGCCTTAACCAGCAAAAATCCTCCGATATAGTTGATGGTGATGGAGGACAGCATGATCAGCAGATAGTAAATGCCGCCCCACGCATAGAACGTAAGACTGGCAATCAGAAGTACCGCATTTTTCGCGGTAATGCGCATTTTTTCGGTCTTAAACGGCACAAAGCTCAGAATCGCGTTTAACACCAGAACCGATGATAAAAAGATCCACAAAAACAGCATGGAACTAAATAGCATACGATTCAACCCCTTTCCTCAAAATAACCAAAATTAAGTATACTACAGCCCCCGATTTTTGTCAATATAGATAATAAAAATAATTCACGTCTTGTTTTAGAATACAAAAAGCCGCATACCGAATCGGTATGCGGGAAAAACTTAGTTTTTGAGACTTTGGATGGGTGCGGGGATCTGTCCGCCGCGGTGAATAAACCGTGCGGGAGAAGCCGTGTTGACCGGCATGACGGGGCCGCTGCCCAACAGACCGCCGAATTCCAGCTCGTCGCCCACCGATTTTCCAATGGCGGGGATCAGTCGTACCGCCGTGGTCTTGGAGTTGATCATACCGATGGCAGCTTCGTCGGCGATAATAGCGGAAATAATCTCGGCAGACGTATCGCCGGGAATGACGATCATATCCAGACCCACCGAGCAGACCGCCGTCATAGCTTCCAGCTTTTCGATGCACAAATGGCCGTTTCTGGCGGCGTCGATCATGCCGGCGTCCTCGGAAACGGGAATGAAAGCGCCCGACAGACCGCCTACGTGCGACGATGCCATCACGCCGCCCTTTTTGACTGCGTCGTTGAGCAGCGCCAGACAGGCGGTGGTGCCGGCAGCGCCGCAATGCTCCAATCCCATGGTCTCCAGAATATGTGCTACCGAGTCGCCCACGGCAGGCGTGGGGGCAAGGCTCAGGTCAACGATGCCGAACGGCACGCACAAGCGGCGGGAGGCCTCCTGCGCTACCAGCTGTCCCATGCGGGTGATTTTGAATGCCGTGCGCTTGATGGTATCGGCAACCTCGGTAATGTTGCAGTCGCCGGCCTTTTTGAGTGCCGCCGCCACAACGCCGGGACCCGAAACACCGACGTTGATGACGCAGTCGGGCTCACCGGTTCCGTGGAACGCACCCGCCATAAACGGGTTGTCCTCAGGCGCGTTGCAGAATACCACAAGCTTTGCGGCACCGATGCAGTTGCGATCTGCCGTCAATTCGGCGGCCTTGCGGATGACGCCGCCCATCTTTGCCACCGCATCCAGGTTAATGCCGGATTTGGTAGAACCGATGTTAACGCTCGAGCAAAGATGCTCGGTTTCGGCCAGTGCCTGCGGAATGCTTTCGATCAAGGCGTAGTCGCCCGCCGAAAAGCCCTTATTGACCAACGCGGAATAACCGCCGATAAAATTGACGCCCACCGTGCGGGAAGCACGCTCCAGCGCATGTGCAAAATGCACCGGGTTGCTGGTGGGGCAGGCAGATGCCAGCATGGCAATGGGGGTGACGGCAATGCGCTTGTTGATGATGGGAATGCCGTAGCGCTTTTCGATGCTTTCGCACTCCGGCACCAGCCGCTCGGCGTAGCGCGCGATCTTTTCATACACCTTGTCGCAGGCCTTGTTGATGTCATCGTCAATGCAGTCCAGCAACGAGATGCCCATAGTGACGGTGCGGATGTCCAGGTGCTCGTCCTGGATCATGGTAATGGTTTCCTGAATATCTCCTATGTTCAGCATGGCAATCTCCTGTTAAATACGGTGCATGGAATTGAAAATATCTTCGTGCATCACGCGCACCGACAGTCCCATTTCTTCCGCCATGGCGTTGAGACGGTCGGACAGCTCGTCAAACGAGACCGACAGCTTGTCGATATCAGCGATCATGGTCATGGCAAACACGTCGCCCAAAACGTTTTGTGCAACCTCGAGGATGTTGGCGTTGCAGTCAGCACAAACGCCGGAGGCCTTTGCAAGGATACCAACCGTGTCCTTACCCAATACGGAAATGATTACTTTCATGTTTATCGATCTCCCTTTTAAAAGTTCCACCACATTATACCAAAGATATCTCCAAAAATCTACCCGCAAATTCCCCAAAATCAAAAAAATCTCTTTGCAGGATGCAAAAAATGTGGTATCATAAAGAAAATTACCTCGTTTGTAAAGGAGTCCGCCGTATGATCGTACGTGCCTACGCCAAATTGAATCTGACCTTAAGTATTCTGGACCGCCGTGAGGACGGCTGCCACGACCTGCATTCGGTTATGCAGACTGTGTCGCTGTGCGATGTCATTCGTCTGCAAAAGGATCCCGAGATTTTGGTCGCGTGCGACAGCAGCGAGATCGATCCGTCCGATAATATTGCCTTCCGCGCCGCCAACGCCTTTTTTAAACACACCGGCATCCAAGGCGGCGTTGCCATCGAGATCGACAAATGTATTCCCGTCGCGGCAGGTCTCGGAGGTGGCAGCGCCGATGCTGCGGCTGTTTTGTGTGGTCTGAACGATCTGTATGATGCAGGTCTGGATTATCAGAGATTGCGCGAGTTGGCGGCCGAGATCGGTGCCGACGTTCCGTTTTGTATCGAGGGAGGTTTGGCGCTTTGCGAGGGAAAAGGTGAGAAGGTCACGCAACTGGATGCCTTACCGGTCACGGCGGTGGTCATCGCCCGCACCGGGCAAAAGCCATCCACCGGCGGGATGTACCGGAAATTGGATGAGCTGCGCGCCCAAAACGGCGACACGCCTGCCGCCGATACCCGTATCCTTTCGGCCGATACCGTGTGGGAGGTCGCTGAAGCACTCTCCAACGACTTTTTGCCGTTATGGGAAGAGACACCGAGCACCGAAAATATGCAGCTCATGCGCGAATACGGCGCCATCGGCGTCAACCTGACCGGCTCGGGTCCCAGCGTCTACGGCTTGTTTGAGGATTGGCAGGCAGCGCAGGATTGCGTGGATGCCCTTGAGCGTATGGGTCGCGATGCCTGGCTTTGCTCCACCACCGAATAAAAAACAGGAAAAATTTTCCGATCCTGAATAAATGCTTGCAAAACCGTCCATAACAACAGCGAAAGGACGGTTTTGTTTATGCCGCAAGCAACCTTAAAACGCATTTCCCTCGTCTGTGCAGTGCTCTTGCTGGTGGGCTGCGTGGGATTTTTTTATTCTTTTGAATCCAAGTGCCAAACGGTGCGCGAGCAGGTGCTGCGCCTTCATATCCGTGCCGCCTCCGATTCCCCTGAGGATCAGGCGCTCAAGATCGGCGTGCGGGACCGTTTGCTGGCCGACAGTCCGCTTTGGTTTGAGCAATGCCGTACCCACGAGCAGGCCGCCGCGGTGCTCTACGATCATTTGGACGAGATTCAAGCTCTCTGCTGCGACGAGTTGCATAAGAGAGGCAGCGACCAAACGGTTGCCGTGCGGCTGGAGGAAACCTCCTTTCCCACTCGCACCTACGGCGAGCTTACCTTGCCCGCAGGGGTGTATGAATCGCTTGTGATCGAGCTGGACGGCGGCAAGGGGCAGAATTGGTGGTGCGTCCTGTTTCCGTCGGTGTGTATTCCCGCCGCCAGCCAAAGCGTTACCGCATCGTCGTTTGGAGAAAACGGAGAGCTGGTCTACGAGGACGAGATCACGTATCAGGTCGGCTTTCGCGTGGTGGAATGGTATTATCAGCTGCGCGATTGGTGGAAAAATCGATAAGACATCAAGAAAGAACGAATAACTGTCCCGATCATGGGACTTAAAACCTCTTGCAGAGTCATCTGCGGGAGGTTTTTGTTTGCAAACTCTGTACAAATCCAAAAAATTTGATATAATGTAGGTATCATTTCAAAAGAGGTGAAAGAAATGCTGCATTTGATCCTTGGCCGCGCCGGCAGCGGAAAGACGCATTATCTGCGCGATTTGTTGGCGCAGCGTGCCCAAAGCGGGGAAGAGGGGATCTTGTTTTTGGTGCCGGATCAGTATTCGTTTGAGACCGAAAAAGCCATGCTCTCTCTGCTGGGTGCCGCGGGTACCGTATCGGTAGAGACCATGGGCTTTTCGCGTTTGTGCGAGCTGCTGTTTCGTACCTACGGCGGATGCGCCGTTTCTCATTTGGACGAGGGCGGTCGTGCCGTCGTCATGCGCAATGCCATCAAGCAATGTGCCGACCGTATGACGGTCTACCGCCGTCATTGCGGCAGCGATTCTTTCATTGCCTCAATGCTTTCTCTGGCCACCGAATGCAAGCGCAGCGCCGTCACACCCGAGCAGCTGCGTGCCGCTGCGGCAGATGCACAGCCTGCTTTGCAGGCAAAGGCGCAGGAGCTCAGTCTGCTGCTCGGCGCGTACGATGCCCTGCTGGGCGACACCGCTGCCGATCCGCAGGACGATCTCACCCGCGCTTGTGAATTGCTTCGAAGTCATTCGTTCTTTCAAGGACGTACCGTTGCCTTGGATTCCTTCAAGGGCTTTACGGGGCAGCAGTTTTGCTTGCTTGAGCAGATCCTTTCCCAAGCGCAGGAGGTCTATATTACGCTGTCCTGTGATAGTATTGAAGACCGTTACAGCGGGGTAGATCTGTTCTCCAACGTTTCCGCCACCGCGCGCAGGCTTTTGCAGATGGCTGCACAAAACGGCGTCGGCGTTGCCCCGATCGTACATCTGGATACCCCGCACCGTTATCAAAGCGAAGCGTTGCGTTTCGTTGAAAGCGGTATTTTGCGCCCCACCGCCCCGCAATCGACACAGGAAACCCAAGGGGTGGAGCTGTGGAAGGCACCGGACCTGCGCCGTCAGGCGCAACTCGCGGCACAGCGCATTCTTTCCTTGGTGCGCGACCAAGGTCTGCGCTATCAGGAGATCGCCGTCATTACGCGCGACAGTCTGCATGCCAAGGAGGTCGCCGCCGTCCTGAAACGGTACCGTATTCCGTGCTTCAGCGATCAGCGCGTCGCGCTGGATCAGACTGCATTGGTTCGATTTTGTTTGTCGATGCTTTCCTTTGTATCCAACCGCCGTCCCGATGCCTTGTTTGCCGCGCTGCGTTGCGGCTTCAGCCCCGTCGAATACGATGATATTGCCGCCGCACAGGATTATATGCATCTGTGGGAGCTTGGCAAGGAAAGTTGGCACCGCGAATGGGATCAAAACCCCGCAGGCTTCGCCCCTGAATTGCGCGAGCGCGATGCCCAAAAGCTGCAAAAGCTCAATGAGATCCGCCAACAAATGGTGGCCTTTTTTACCCCGTACGTCAATGCGCTCTCAGGCAACGGTACGGGACTGACCTATTCCAAAGCCTTATACGATGCTCTCAAGACCACGCAGATCCCGCAGGCAGTTACCGCTACCGCGGACAAGCTGCGGGAGCAGGGCGATGCCAACGCCGCACAAACCGCCATTGATACCTGGGGTGCTGTTATGCAGCTGCTCGATCAGCTTGCGGTGGCGCTGCCGGAAGAGATCACACTGCAGGAATATCGCGAGGTGTTTGAACTCATCAGCACCACCGCCACGGTCGGCAGCGTGCCGCAGGGAATTGACGAGGTCACAGTCGGTACTGCCGAGCGTATGCGTCCCGCTGCCCCGCGCGCCGTCGTGATCGTCGGTGCCAACCAAGGTATTTTTCCGGCCGTTTGCAAGGAAACCGGCCTGCTGACGTTGCGTGAGCGGGAGGTTTTGTCTGCCCGCGGTCTGGCGTTACCCGATCATGTCAAAGAAGGAACCGTGGAAGAGGACTTTTTGGCATATACCGCCGTCTGCTCTGCCTCTGAGCAGCTGATGGTCATCTACGGTGAGACTGCGCCCGACGGCACCGTGGCGTATCCCTCCCGCATCGTGACCGATCTGAAAACGATTTTACCCGCTCTGAAGGAGCACTCCTTCAGTGATCTGCAGCAGCGCGCCGCCGCACTGCAGACCGATGCCGCCAAGGAATGGATCTGTACCCCCGCCGTCGGCGTTCAGGCATACGCCGCCAATCGACAGACCGTGTTGGGGCAGTCGGTTCGCCTTGCATTGCAAAAGGACGGACACGAGCAGCTGTTATCTCCGGTGGAGAGCAGCGTGCATGGCTTGCCGTCTGCTCTGTCCGAGACAGCGGCACAAAGACTGTACGCAGGCGACCTTCGTCTGTCTCCCACCGCGGTGGAAAATTTCTTCACCTGTCCCTTCCGCTATTTCTGCGGATACGGACTGTCGGTGCGCCGCAGCGTCAGCGCATCGCTGGATGCACAGCAGCGCGGTACCTTGGTACATTACGTGTTTGAAAAATTGATCTCTGAGCGCGGATCCAAGGCGTTTGCCGCCCTCACCTCGCAACAGCGCGAGCAAGAGATCGACCGCCTGTTGCAGGAATATCTGCAAAAGGCGATGGGCGGCGTGCAAGGCAAATCTCTGCGTTTTTACCGCGACCTTGCCGATACGCGCTCTATGCTCCATAACGTCAGCGATCATATGGCGCAGGAGTTGGCGATCAGCAAGTTTGAGACCTCCGACTGTGAGCTTGAGATTTCGGACAGTATGTCGGCAGCGGTTCCGCCCATGCACCTGCCGCTGCCTGACGGCAGCACCCTTTCGGTCAGCGGCATCGTTGATCGCGTGGACATCTTCCGTCAAAACGATAACGCATACGTGCGTATTATCGATTACAAGACCGGACTGAAAAATCTGCGTGCAGGCGACGTTTATGAGGGACTCAGTCTGCAGATGCTTTGCTATCTGTTTGCGCTGCGCCGCGGTGCTGCAGAATATTTTGACGCCAAGCAGGTCATTCCCGCAGGACTGTTATACCTGCCCGCACGTAAGGAAACGGTAGCCGTCCCGTACGGAGCCGACGATCAAGCGGTGCGTCGCGAGCATTGTAAGCAGCTTCGTATGAACGGACTGCTGTTGGATGATTCGGTGGTGCTCAATGCCTTGGGCGGCCTTGCTGCCGAGGAGTTCCTGCCGGTCTCCTATACCTCAATGGGAAAGCTGCGTAAAAGCGATACCGTGGTCGGTCGTGCCGTTATGCAGGCACTGGAGCAGCGCATTGAGACCCTGCTGACCGATATGGGACGGCAGATCAAAGGCGGCAATATTGCCGTCGATCCGTTGGACGGAGCCGAGCATACCGGCTGTGAGTACTGTGATTACCGCGCAGTCTGCACCATCCGCTCCGACCGCCCGCACCGAAAGACCGCATCGCGTAAGTTTGCACAACTGACAGAAACGGAGGAATCCTGCCATGGCTGAAGAACGCACCCTGACCCCGCAGCAAAAGCAAGCCGTTGAAGCGCGCGGAAACGTGCTGGTCTCGGCAGCGGCAGGCAGCGGAAAAACCTTCGTTTTGGCCGAACGAGTCATCGACCGCATTACCGGAAAAGACCCCATTGACGCCGACCGAATGCTCATCGTTACCTTCACCAAGGCGGCGGCCGCTGAAATGAAAAACCGCATCAGCGACCGACTGGAAAAAGAAATCGTCAAGCAGAATATGCCGGTGGCGTTGCTGCGTCAGCGCACCTTACTGGAGCGTGCCGATATCACCACCATCGACTCCTTCTGTGCTTCCTTGGTGCGCGAATATTTCGAGAGTACCGACCTGCCTGCAGATTTTCGTACCGCCGATCCGGCCGTCATGAACAGTATGCTGCAGCAGGCGATAGACGAGACCTTTTCCTATTACAGCCAGACGCAGGATGCCGAGTTTAACCGAATGGTCGAACAGATCACCTGCGGCGGCGGAGACCGAAAATTCGGCGAGGTCCTGCTGGAAATGCATACCTATTTGAGCGCTCTGCCGTACCCGCGTGAGTGGATGCAGCAGGTCTGCGCGCAGTATCGCCAAAAGGATGCTGCCCAAACGCTTTGGTTTCCCGCCTTGCTGCAGCGCGGCGCCGATCTGGTGCAGGATGCACTCGACCGTCTGTATCGAGGGAATGAGATACTTTCAAACGAGTTTGATGAGGTCTGCGAAAAAATCTTTCAAGAGCCTATTTTGGAAGATCAGACCTTCTATACCCATCTGCAAACGAAAATCAAGGATAACGATTGGGATGCCTGCTATTCCTTGCTATGTGACCGCGGGGATAAGCCCTGCTGCGACAGAACCACCACCAAAGCATGCGACGATGAAGAGTATGAGGTGCTTCGCGCGGTAGCCAATGCCGTTAAGACCGATCAAAAGGAGCTGCGTTCAATTTTCTGCCTGCCGCTGGCAGCAGCCATCGAGGAGCAGCAGCGTCTGGCACCTACGGTAGAAAAATTCATGGAAGCCGTCGAGCTGTTCCGCCTCAAGCTTTGGGAGAAAAAAGCCGAGGTGCGGCAGTTCGAATTTGCCGATATCGAATTGGCAGCCCTGCAGCTGCTGACGGTGCGCCAAAACGGCGTTACCGAGCCGTCGGAGATCGGCAAGCAGATCAGCGCCCGCTATGCTGAGGTCATGGTGGACGAGTATCAGGACGTCAACGATCTGCAAAACGAGATTTTTGAGATCCTCTCCGGAAAAGGGAAAAACTTTTTCACGGTGGGAGACGTCAAGCAGTGCATCTATCGCTTCCGTCTGTCGGATCCCGCCAATTTTCTGCGCCGAGCCGAGACCTTGCCGCCTTATCGGGACGGTCAAACCGACGGCGTTGTGGTATTGTCGGGTAACTTCCGCTCCGGTGAGGTGATTTGCGATTTTATTAACAATCTCTTTTATATGCTCATGAAAAAAGAGACTGCAGGAATCCGATATGATTCAGATCAGGAGTTGGATGCAAAGAATCATTTCTATGAGGACGATGGGGATGTGCAGCTGCATGTAGTGCAACACGCCGACGAGCAAACCGATGTTGAGGCGGAGGCAGAATATATTGCTGAGGAGATCGAGCATCTTTGCGCTCACCCTAGTGTTACCATGAATGAGGCGGAACAAAAGCATGCTACTTCCCTAAGTCTTTTGCGCCCTGCCCGTTACGGAGAGATCGCCATTTTGCTGCGGTTTCGTACCCATATGGCAGAATATGCCGATGCTTTGCGTCGCCGCGGGATCCCCGTTTGGACCGATGCGGCACAGAATCTGATGGAGGTTCCCGCCGTTTCGCGTGTTTGCTCGCTGCTGCGGGTCATCCAAAATCCGCACGACGATATTGCGCTGCTGGCGGTGCTGCTGTCGCCCATCTTTGGCTTTTCTCCCGATGAGTTGGCATTGTTGCGCGCCGATCAGCGTTGGGTGGGACTGTACGACACCATCTGCCGTGCTGCCGCGCAGGACAATGCAGCCTGCCAACGCTTTTTGCAAAAGCTGCACAGCCTGCGCACCCTTGCCGCCGGCAAGAGCCTGCCCGAGCTGCTGCGTGAGATGCTCGAGCAGACCGGATTTGAAGCCGCCGTGTTGGCGGGAGAAAACGGTGCCGACGAGGTTGCCGCCCTGTACGATCTCATCCGTATTGCCGAGCAGTACGCCCAAAACGGAGGAGAGCTCTCCGGCTTTCTGCAGCTGCTCACCCAACACGCCGATTCTTTTAAGGCCCCTGCCAGTGTCGGCAGCGGTGAGGGTGCGGTGCGCATCATGACGGTGCACGGCTCCAAGGGTCTGGAGTTTCCCATCTGTTTTTTGGCCGACCTCAACCACGACTTCACCCGACAGGGGCGCAGCAGCTCCTGCCTGTGTGATCTGCACGCGGGGCTCGGGCTGCTGCATTACGATGCAGCACGCCGAACCAAGCAAAAGACGCGGATGTACGAGTATATCAATATGTTGGCCAAAAACGAAGCCGTTGCAGAGGAATTGCGCACCTTCTACGTCGCCGCCACCCGTGCAAAAGAAAAGTTAATCTTCGTGATCGGTGAACAGGATTTTTCAAAAAAGAAGAGACATCTTTTAGCCAATATTTCCACCTATCCGATTGTGTATAAGGATCAAGCAATCATTCCTGATTTGGATATTCTGCATGCTCATTCTTGGAGCCGATGGCTTCTGACGGATGCTACAATGCATCCTGATGCGAGCTCTCTGCGTGATGCAGAGTACTACGATGCGCCGTATTCTGCGTACGAGATGCTTGACTCCAGTTGCTTGAGTGTGTTCGTTTCAGATAGCAGTCCGTTAAAGATTTCCTTGCAACCGCAACAGAAAATACCTGATCCGCAGCCTGACGAGCAGCTTGCCGAATTGCTGCAACAAAATTTTGCGTGGCAATATCCGTACAGCGCGTTGGAGGGCATCGCCTCTAAAATGGCGGTTACCCAACTGACCGAAAAGCATACGCAAAGGCAAACCGAGTGTAATGCGCAGCCTGCCTTTGTCTCGCGCGGCGGACTGACGCCTGCCCAACGCGGTACTGCTATGCATCAGTTTTTGGAAAATGCCGATTTTGCCGCTGCCGCCGTCGACCTGCAAGCCGAGATCGACCGCCTCGCCGCGGGAAAATATCTTTCGCAGAAGCAGGCGGAGTGTCTGGACGTTGCCAAATTGCGGCAATTCTTTGCATCCGATATCTTCCGCCGTCTGTCACAGAGCAAAAAGGTTCTGCGCGAAATGCGCTTTATGAGCGAGCTGCCCGCCACACAGGTGCAGCCCGATCTGCCGGAATCCTGCCGTGCGGAAACGGTGGTCATTCAGGGCATCGCAGACTGTGTCTTTTTGGAGGAGGACGGCGCTGTGATCCTGGATTATAAGACCGACCGTGTGCAGGATATCGAGATCCTGCGCGAGCGGTATCAGCAGCAGTTGGAGGTCTATTCTCAGGCGCTTTGCGGCGTTCTGGGCTGCCCGATCAAGCAAAAAGTACTGTATTCTTTGTGGTTAGGACAAGAAATCTGCGTATAAAATTGAAAAAATGCTTGCATTTTGAAAAAAAGTATGTTATGATTCCATGTGCTGACTAAAAAGCGGGGTAACCCGTTTGACGATAACCAGGCCGAAAGAGGTGACAGGAATGAAGCAAGGAATTCATCCCAACTATGAGGTAGCCACTGTAAAGTGTGCATGCGGCAACGAGTTTGAGACTCGCTCCACCAAGAAGGAACTTCGCGTGGACATCTGCTCCAAGTGCCATCCGTTTTTCACGGGCCGTCAGAAGCTCGTTGATACCGGCGGACGCGTTGATCGTTTCAACAAGCGCTTTGGTCTCAGCAAGTAATTGTGCGCAACTTACAAGGCGACGCGATGCGTCGCCTTTGTTCGCGTTGTTGCCGAAATTTTGAAAGGAGAGCACGGCTGTGATGGATTACCGTACCGTTGCCCGCGAGGCACAGGCGGAGTTTACCGAAAAGCGTTCGCGATTTTTGGCGTACGTTTGCCCCGTCAGTACCGAGCAGCAGGCGTTGGATTTTATCGAGCAGATCCGGAAAAAGCATTGGGACGCCCGTCACAACGTTTTTGCCTACCGTCTGCATAACGGCTGCGCGCGCTGCAGCGACGACGGCGAACCGCAGTCAACGGCAGGTGCTCCGACCATGGAGGTGCTCACGGGTGCCGATGTGACCGACCTCGTCGTCGTGGTCACGCGGTATTTCGGTGGAGTCTTGCTTGGAACGGGCGGCTTGGTGCGTGCCTATTCCACCGCTGCCAGGCTCGGACTTGAGGCTGCAGGAACCGTCACCATGACCTACGGCAGCTATTTTACGCTGTCGTGCGACTATTTCCTTTATAATACGGTGGCGGCGTTGATCTCTGCCGAAGGTAAGATCACCGACAGCGCATTTGAAACACAGGTGATTCTGCAATTCTTTTTGCCGCAGCAGCGGCAGCAACCGTTTTTGCGTGCGTTGGCCGACAAGACCGCAGGTTGTGTTTGCACCGCCAAGCTCAAGGACGGCTTTTTGCCCTTTTAAATTGATAAGCTTTGCGCAAAAACAACTTTTTCGTAAAAAATACGACTTTTTTAAAAAATAAAAAGGATTTTTCTTTTTTTCGCCGTATAAAGTATATAGAGGTGAGTCTATGCAGTCGGATATCCGTAACCGTATCGAAGAAGCAGAGCGTACCTTTTTGTCCCCGCGCGCGGTTTGCAGCAGCGACACGCTCGGGCGTGACAAGCCGGAGGAACCGGATGCATTGCGCACCGAGTTTCAGCGCGACCGCGACCGCATTGTGCATTGCAAGGCGTTTCGCCGTCTCAAGCACAAAACGCAGGTCTTTTTGGCACCGCGCGGCGACCATTACCGCACCCGACTCACCCATACGCTGGAGGTTTCGCAGATCGCACGCACCATTTCGCGCGCTCTGCAGCTCAACGAGGATCTGACCGAAGCCATTGCACTCGGTCACGACCTTGGACATACCCCCTTCGGACATGCAGGTGAGCGTGCGCTTTCTGCCCGCATTGAGGGTGGCTTTCGCCACTATGAGCAAAGCGTTCGCGTGGTAGAAAAATTAGAAAAGAACGGACGCGGACTCAATCTGACCAAAGAGGTGCGCGACGGCATCCTCTGCCATACCCGCGGTAAGGAAGCCATGACGCTGGAGGGCAGGGTGGTCCGTTTTGCTGACCGTATCGCCTATATCAATCACGATATCGAGGATGCCGAGCACGCAGGTGTGCTGCGGCAGGATCAGATTCCCGTCCGTCTGCGCCGTTTATTTGGCCAACGCTTAAGCGAGCGGGTCAATATTATGGTCAATTCCGCCGTCACTGCATCTCTGCAAAGCGATACCATTTGCTTGCAGCCTGAGATTGCCGAGGCAGTGGAGGAACTGCACGAGTTTATGTTCGCCAACGTCTATGCCAATCCCGAGGCAAAGGGCGAAGAAGACAAGGCCGTTACCATGATCCATATGCTTTACGACTATTTCCTGCAGCATCCCGAGGAGCTGCAAAAGGATGTTGGCTTTGTGGTGCAAAGCGAAGGTCTTGAACGTGCCGCCGCCGACTTCACTGCCGGCATGACCGACGACTATGCCGTACATAGCTTTTCTCAGCGCTTTGTCCCCAATTCCTGGAGCAGAGACTGATCTTACATGAAACAAAGTTTTATTTCACCGAAAGGAGGAGCAGGATGCGATTAGACGAGTATTTTTTGACCGAGCTCAAAAGCAGGAATCCCATTGAAGAAACCGTCAACCGCTACGTCAGCGTCAAGCGCGCGGGACGCAATCCCAAGGCGTTGTGTCCGTTTCATAATGAAAAAACGCCGTCTTTTACGCTGTACCCCGAAAACGGCTCCTTCTATTGCTTTGGCTGCGGCGTGGGCGGCGATGTGATCTCGTTCACCATGCGCATGGAAAATCTCGATTATATGGAAGCCGTCCGGTTGTTGGCAGAACGCAGCGGCATGACTATGCCGGAGGTCGGCGTCGACGATTCCCAGACCAAGCTGCGCCGCCGAATCTACGAGATCAATCGGGAATCCGCCCGATTTTTCCATTCCTATCTGATGTCCCCGCAGGGCAAGGTCGGCTACGAGTATATGAAAGGCCGACAGATCACCGACGCCACCATTCGTCGCTTTGGATTGGGCTATGCACCGGATTCGTGGGACAAGCTGACCAACCACCTGCGCTCCAAGGGCTATCATAATGACGAACTGCTGGCAGCCGGTGTTGCAAGCGCCGCGCGGGAGGGCAATCGGGTCTTTGACCGATTCCGCAACCGTATGGTCTTTCCGCTGATTGACCTGCGCGGCAACGTCATCGCCTTCAGCTGCCGTAAGATCGACCCCGAGGATAAGGGCGGTAAATACGTCAATACCAGCGATACGCCGGTCTATAAAAAGAGCCATAACATTTTTGCCCTCAACCTTGCCAAAAAAAGCGGCGAGAACCGCCTGATCCTCTGCGAGGGAAGTATGGACGTCGTTATGCTGCATCAGGCAGGCTTTCATAACGCCGTTGCGGCGTGGGGGACCGCGCTGACCGCCGAGCAGGCGAGACTGCTGCACAATTACACGCAGGAGATCATTCTGACGCTGGACGCCGACGAGGCGGGTCAAAAGGCCACCGATCGTGCCATCAAGCTGCTTTCGGACGAGGGCTTGGACGTCAAGGTGGTGCAGATCCCCAACGGTAAGGACCCCGATGAATTTATCAAATCTCACGGAAAGGACGGCGCGGTGCGCTTTCGTGCGTTGCTGGACGGCGCGGGCAGCGATACCGAATACCGTCTGTACAAAGCCACTCGCCATCAAAATCACAACACCAACGAGGGCAGAACGGCTGCTTTGCAAAGCGCCGCCGCCGTCTTGGGTACCCTGACCTCGCCCATTGAACGGGAGGTCTACGCGGGCAAGCTTGCCGAACAGTACCACGTTTCCAAGGACGCCATCTTGGCAGAGGCCAAGCGCACCTACGACAAGCAGCAAAAGCAGCGGCGTGAGCAGCAGGAGCGGCAGATCACGGCCAAGCCTAACACCGATCCCGTCAATCCGCAACGTCCCGCCAATACGCGTGCCGCCAATGCCGAGGAAGGCTTGATCGGCGTCCTGCTGCGCAATCCCGATTTCATCGCGGCGGTGCGCAAGGAACTTGCTCCCGAGGAGTTCGTCACCGACTTCAATCGCAAGATCTACGAGGTTTTGGTGCAACGCCAGCAGGAGGGCAGAGGAATCGACGTCACGCTTTTCGGCGGCGAATTTACGCCCGAGGAGCTCAGCCGCATCGTGCACATTCAGGTGCGCGGCAGCGAGCGGGCTAACACCATGGATGAATGCAGAGCCTGCATCAGTATTATAAAAGAAGAAAAACAAAAGATCTCGCCGGCGGACAGCGAGCAGATGACGGATGAGGAATTGCGCCGTTATATGCAGACGCTGCGCGAGCAGAAAACGAGAGGTACAAATCAATGAGCACCAAAAAAACCAAGAAATCAGAAGAATTGCTGGAAACCACCGCCGCTGCCGCAGAGGAAACTGCAGCGACCCAAGCGCCCAAGGAGATTGCCGCACAGATTTCCGCGCTTGATGCCGAGCTGGATGAATTGGACGAGGAAGAGTCCGAGGCCGATCTGGAGGCGGAAGCTGAGGAATTTGCCATGGACGGCAACATCGAAAAGCTGGATATGGAAGACGGCCTGATTGATATTGACCTGCTCGACGAGCCCAGCGAAGAGGCGCTCAAGGCAGAGGAGGTCAATCTGGATGATCTCAATAACCTTAACGTGGACGCCATGGTGTTGGACGATCCCGTCAAGCTTTACCTCAAAGAGATCGGCCGCGTGCCGCTGCTGAGCAACGACGAGGAATTGGCGCTGGCACAGCGCATCTCCGACGGAGACAAAGGTGCCAAGCAGCGTTTGGCAGAGGCCAACCTGCGTCTGGTGGTCAGCAGTGCCAAGCGGTACGTCGGACGCGGAATGCATTTTCTGGATCTGATCCAGGAGGGCAACGTCGGCCTCATTAAGGCAGTTGAAAAATTCGACTATACCAAGGGCTTTAAGTTCTCCACCTACGCCACCTGGTGGATCCGTCAGGCCATCACCCGTGCCATCGCCGATCAGGCGCGTACCATCCGTATCCCCGTTCATATGGTCGAGACCATCCATAAGGTCAGCCGTTATTCCCGCCAGATGTTGCAGGAGCTGGGCAGAGAAGCCACCGCAGACGAGTTGGGAGAAAAGATGGGTATGAGTG
>JAFQKX010000076.1 GCA_017414705.1 Clostridia bacterium | reverse complement strand
GGAGGCTGGATAATGGGCACCAGCGCCATATACGAATACGCCGCCACCGTGATGGCACCTACGTATTGCGAACCCAGCGTATTGGCGACTGCAATCGAGGTAGGGCCGTCTGCCGCACCGATGATGGCAATGGAGGCAGCATCCTTATCACCGAAGAAGATGCTCGCCATTGCTAATGTGAAGAAGATACCGAACTGCGCCGCCGCACCGAATAACATCAGCTTGGGATTAGACAGCAGCGGACCGAAATCGATCATGGCACCGATACCGATGAACAGCAGCAGCGGGAACAACTCATTGGCAATACCTGCGTGGTACAGCTCTTTGATGGGACCTGCAAGCGCATCCGAAAACGGAATGTTGACTAACAGCGTACCAAAGCCCATGGGTAGCAGCAGCGTCGGCTCCATTTCCTTTTTGATGGCAAGAAAGATCAGCAAAAATCCGATCAGGATCATGACGCCTTGCTGCCAGGTGAATTCCAATAGATTTTGATAAAGAATATCCATCCGTTTTTAACCTCCGTTTTAGCATCTCATGCGAAATCCAACATATTTTAACATAAATACCGTAAAAAAGCAAGACGAAACCGGTATTCTGTAACAAAAACTTGTCGCTTCCATGTATTTGGTATGGAAAAAGAAAAAGAGATGTGATATACTGTTTTCGTTGTCAGATTTCGAAAAATTGATTTGTGAGGTCTTTATGATAAAAAATAAACTGATCGCGTTGGCAATGGCGTTATTGCTGTGCTTGAGTGTAACCTCTTGCGCCGGCAGACCGGTCTTCAATACCGCGTCGCCTGAGCAGATGCAGGTATCGCAGAGCATTTCGCAGGCTCCGTCTTCTTCGCAGCAGGAATCCTTTGAGTCGTCCTCGGAAGTATCTTCGCTCATTACGTCGAGCGAGGAGACAAACTCGGCCCCCTCGTCCTCGACACCGTCTTCCTCGGCACCCTCGTTTTCTGTTGCGCCGCCTGCACCAAGCTCACATCCTTCCGCAACAAGCTCCTCTGCCGTCAGCAGTAAGCCTGCGACCCTGGAAGAGTCTCTCACACAGATCAGCGCCACACACGCCTTTGTCTACGACAATAAGCGAGAGGTGCTGTTTGTGAAGGGAAAAATGAATGCCCGTGTCTATCCTGCCTCGATTACAAAATTATATACCGCTTACGTTGCCCTACAGTATCTGGACCCTGCCGCAGTAGTACAAGCGGGGGATGAGCTGAAGCTGTTGGCGGCAGACTCCTCGGTGGCATCCATCCAAAAAGGAAATCGCCTGACGGTGGAAATGCTGTTGCAGGGTATGCTGCTGCCCAGCGGAAACGATGCCGCTTACGTCATTGCCGCAGCAGCAGGCAGAGTGATCCTTGAGCAGCCAGACTGTGATGCAAAAAAGGCAGTTGATGCCTTCGTAGATACCATGAACCGTCATGCGCAGTCCGACGGACTGACCGGCACTAAATTTGCCAATCCCGACGGATATCATCACAAAAATCATTATTCCTGCATGTCTGATCTGCTGACGGTAGCCAAACTGGCGCTCAAAACTCCCATGATCCTCAAGTATACGGGTCAGGACAGCGCGCAGGTCACCTTTGATAGCGGCGAAACGCGCACCTGGAAAAATACCAATGCGTTATTACATATGGATTCGGAATATTACCGCAGCGGCGTTATCGGTCTCAAAACAGGCTTCACCGGACCGGCGGGACATTGCCTGATCACCGCTGCCGTGCGTGGGAATGCGTTGGTCATGGTCGGTGTTTTTCAAGCAGTCTCCTCTAAAAAACGGTTTGAAGACACCGTCACGCTGTTGGATGCCTATCCTGATTTATTAAACGCTTACGATGCACAAACGTCTTCCAAAGCCGCATAAAAAAGGACTCTCATGGAGAGTCCTTTTTTGTGATTCGTTTTCGATTAGTCCCAATAATCCACCTTGTGCGGCAGACCAATGCTTTCCGCGTGAAATTCCGGCTCTTTTCCCTGCTTGCGTTGTGCAGTGTAATCGTTGAGCGCTCGTATGGCGTACTTGCTCAAAAGGAAGATGACCGGAATATTGATCAGTGCCATCCCGCCCATCGTAATGTCTGCAATGTTCCAAAGCAGATCGGCGGACAATCCGGCACCCACGAAAATAAGCAGGGAAGCCAAGATATAATACACACCCATAAATTTTTTGCCGGGTACTTTTTTGAGCATGTAGCAAAGGCTTTTGTCCACGTAGAATAGGTTGCCCAGCAGGGTGGTAAAGGCAAATAGCATCATAGAAAGGGTAATGAATACGGGGCCAAAGTCGCCCAGCATCTTTTGCATGGCAGCCTGTACGTACGCGGCGCCTGAAATATCAGCGGAAGGCTCTACACCTGAGCACATGCACATAAACGCCGTTGCGGTACACACCAACAAGGTGTCAATGAAAACAGAGAGCACCTGCACCAAGCCCTGCTTGACGGGATGTGAGACCTCGGCTGAGGCAGAAGCGTTGGGTGCCGATCCGACACCTGCTTCGTTGCTGAATAATCCGCGCTTGATGCCGTACATCACGCAGGAACCGGCGAAACCGCCGAAAATCGCCTGCAGATCAAACGCTTCGGTAAAAATCCTTGCCAAAATAGCTGGCAGCGTTTTGACGTTGAGCAGCGTCAGCACCAACGCCACCAAAATATAGGCAAGGCCCATGATGGGCACTAAAACAGAGGTGGTCTTGATGATGCGCTTGCCGCCGCCGAACAGACAGAATGCGACCAATGCAGCCGTGATGCCGCCGATGATCCACGGCGAATAGGTTGCATTGTAAAAGGAATAAGCAGAAAAGGTCGATTGCAGGTTGTAGGACGCCAGCATATTAAAGCCAACACCGTAGGTCAGCACCAAAAAGACTGAAAATACGATGGCAAGCGGGCGGCTCTTGAGTGCGGCTTCTATGTAATATGCAGGACCGCCGTAGCTGCCGTCAGGGCCTTTCTTTTTATAGATCTGCGCCAGCGTACTCTCCACGAATGCCGACGCACCGCCCAGCAGAGCAATCAGCCACATCCAAAACACCGAGCCGAAGCCACCCAGGCACAGCGCCGTTGAAACGCCGATAATGTTACCGGTACCTACGCGGGAAGCAGTCGAAACCATCAATGCCTGAAAGGAAGAAACACGGTTTTTGTCGGTTTTTTCGGTCACTGCGCGAAACTGCTCCTTGAGCAAACGAAACTGCACGAATTTGGTGCGCAGCGTGAAGTACAGTCCTCCCAATACCAGCAGAATGATCAGAATATAGCTGTACAGCGCATTGCTGACCTGCGTGCTGATATCGTTGAGAAACTCCATGATCTTATCCAATTCATTACCCTCCGAAAATCATATTAAAGAAAGAAAAGCTTTGCCGCAACCGTCATAATGACCAGGAAAATAACATTGATCAGCGTGAACATCCAAAAATATTGCTTGCCGTGACCGGGATACAACACACGAAACTCGCTGAAGGTGATCAGGCTGGCAAGCGATGCGATCAGCGTACCGGTTCCGCCGATGTTGACCCCCAACAGAAGCGCGTGGTAATCGGTGGTAAAGCGTGAGAGTAAAATGGCAGACGGCACGTTGCTGATGCCTTGGCAGCACAGCACCGAGACCAGCAGCGGATCCCTTTGCAGCAGAGCAGAAAGAAAGGTGTTGACTGCGCCGATGCGGGACAGATTTCCTGCAAAGATGAAGAAAAAGAAGAAGGTTCCAAGCAACGGGTAATCTACCATCAGCAATGCCTCGCGGTCTGTGAACAACAGAATGATCGGAATGATCAGCAGACCGGCCCAAAATGGGATGATGCGGAACACGATCAGCAGCGAAAATGCAAACATTGCCAGATAGAGGCCCGTGCGCGGCAGATTCAGCTTTTCCGGAAAGACCTCGTCAATGGACAGTTTGACGGGCTTGACCGGCAAGCAAGCCAACGCCAATAATGCAATGGCAAGTAAAAACGGAGGCAGCATAACCGCACAAAATTTTCCGGTCGGGATGTTGAAATAAGAATATAAATACAGATTCTGCGGATTCCCGAACGGGGTCAGCATACCGCCCAGATTAGCGGAAATGTTTTGCAGAATAAACAGATATGCCATGTACGTCTCTTTGCCGGTGGCGCACAGCGCGAAATATCCCAGCGGCAAAAAGGTGATGAGCGCCATATCGTTGGCAATCAGCATCGACCCCAAAAAGGTAATGCAGAGGAGCATCAGAAATAAGCTGCGCAGATTTCCCGTGATGCGCACCAACCGCCTGGCAAGAATGGTAAAAAACTTGATGTTGCGCAGCGCGCACACCACCGCCAACGTTAAAAACAGACACGCCAGCGTGTTCCAATCAAAGTAATCGGCATAAGCACCGTCGGGCGGGACAAAACAAGCTGTCACCAGCGCGGCGATTGCCGCTATACAAAAGACGGTGTTTTGTTTGATCCATCGTAAGATCGACATAAATTAGACTCTTTTCGCGTTTGGAGGTTTATTTTGCGACGATGCTTCGCGCGACGTGAACGCCGCTGGCAGAGGCGTGGGAGAGGGAATGGGTGATCCCGCTGCCGTCACCGATGATGTAAAGACCCTTGTGGCGGGACTCCAGCTGTTCGTTGACCGCTACCTCCATGTTGTAGAACTTGACCTCCACACCGTACAGCAGCGTGTCGTCGTTTGCCGTGCCGGGCGCCACCTTGTCCAGCGCGTAGATCATTTCAATGATGCCGTCCAAAATACGTTTGGGAAGAACCAGACTCAGATCTCCGGGAGTCGCGCTCAAGGTAGGTGTGATAAAGGCTTCTTCAATTCGCTTGGGCGTGGAGCGTTGACCGCGGATCAGATCACCGAAGCGCTGCACGATCACACCGCCGCCCAGCATGTTGCTGAGGCGCGCAATGCTCTCACCATATCCGTTGGAATCCTTGAACGGCTCTGAGAAATGCTTGGCAACCAACAATGCAAAGTTGGTGTTTTTGGTCTGCTTGGCAGGATCCTCATAGCTGTGTCCGTTGACCGTGATGATGCCATTGGTGTTTTCATTGACCACGGCACCCTTGGGATTCATGCAGAAGGTGCGTACGCGGTCACCGTATTTTTCGGTGCGGTACACGATCTTGCTTTCATACAGCTCGTCGGTCAAATGCGCAAAGACCTCAGCAGGCAGCTCTACGCGCACACCGATATCAACACGGGTGGATTCAGTGGGGATGTCCAGATCCTTGCACACCGTCTCCATCCATTTGCTGCCGCTGCGACCTACCGAAATGATGCAGTCGGTGCAGCAATAGGTGCCTTGCTTGCAGTCAATTTCATAACCGCCGTCGACCACACGCACCGCCTGAACCGGCGTGTCAAAGAAGAAATCTACCTTATCCTTGAGCTCTGCGTACAAATTCTCCAGCACGATAAAGTTGATGTCGGTACCGAGATGGCGCACCGAAGCATCCAACAAATGCAGATCGTTCTGAATGCACAGTGTTTTAAACCGCGAGCCAGCGGTGGAATACAGCTTGGTGCCTTCGCCGCCGTAGCGCATATTGATCTCGTCTACGTATTGCATCAGCTCCAACGCGTGCTTTTTGCCGATGTATTCGTACAGCGTTCCGCCAAAGTCGTTGGTGATGTTGTATTTTCCATCCGAAAAAGCACCCGCACCGCCAAAACCGCTCATAATACTGCAGCTTTTGCACCCGATACAGGTCTTGATCTTTTCGCCGTCAATGGGGCAGTGACGCTTGTCCAATGCATGCCCTGCCTCAAAGACTGCTACCTTCAACTGCGGATCGAGGCGTACCAACTCGTAAGCGGAAAAAATACCGCCGGGGCCTGCCCCGATAATAATGACGTCGTATTTCATAATTACAACCTCCATTGTTTCCAAAATCGCAATGGGTAAATCCAATCTATTATAGCATATCGTAGCCCAAAAGGCAAGTAAATGTCATTCGAAAAGAACATCAATTGTCGAAAAAAGCAACCAAAAAAGCAAGTTGAAAGAAATTTCCAAAAAACTGTTTTAAGGATCGCAAAGTCCGTTTTATGGGACGCAGGATGTTATATAATGAGCCCACGACAACAAAAAGGAGTTTTCAAATATGCCGTACGTACTTTTAATTGCTGCCGTGGTAGGCTTGATGCTGTGCACCACCAAAGGAAATCAAAGAAAAGGTTTGATCGGTGTCATTTTGGCGCTGTTGTATTTCCCCATCGGCGTTATTATGGCTTTGAGTAAAAAGTACAAGTAATTCCGCTGTGATTTGACGCCTGCTGCAAAGAAATATCCCTTGAAACGGTTGAGAAAAATTTGATCTTGTGTTATAATCGGATCAACACGTTCAAGAAGGAGTTTCGTTATGAGCAGCTTTGAAAACCTCAGAATCGTAGACAATTTTTATCAGACCTCACTATTTTTCCCCATGCCGACCGTCATCATCAGCACCTTGTGTGAGGACGGCAGCACCAACCTTGGTCCTTACTCGTTGGTGCAGCCCTATTATGTCGCCGGCAAGGATTATTACGCTATGCTGTTGTGTTGCCGCAATTCCTCCAATACCGCACAGAATATCCTGCGCAACGGTAAATGCACCCTGAATTTTATCGACGACAAGCCCGCCACCTTCAAGGAAGCCGTCAAGCTTTCTTGGCCGGGAGACAAGCCGAGTGAGAAAATGCCCAAGTGCAAATTCAAGCTGGAAAAGAGCCTGCTTGAAGAGGAGAGCGGCGAGCAAAGACCCATGGTCCTGACCGATGCCATCCAAGCCATTGAATGTACCTGGATGCGCGAGCTGGACGGTGCCGATCGGGATACGGCAGGAGAGCTCAACGGATATCAGCCCCCGTACCATGATTTTAACGGTATCACCAGTCAGTTCGGCGCCCATTTCATTCTGCGCGTGGACAAGATCCTGATGAAAAAGAAATACAGCGACGCCATTATCAACGGTGTCAAAGCCAAGGATTTTCCCGCCCTGCCGGTGGACTACGGCTACCGCGACAGCAAAAATTTCTGGTTCCATAGAAAAACCAAAATGAGAGCCGAACTGCTGCAGATGCGTCAGGCGTCGCTTGCCTCGGTGCGTTACGCCGCCGACCGTGCGGACGATCAGGTCAAGTTCACGGATGACGCCCTGCAAACCGTGCTTGCTGTGCCGCGTGTCTTTTTGCCCTTGGTGCTCAAGGGCTGTGTTGATTGGGCAAAAGAAAACGGTGTTTCACTTATCACCGCCGAGCATATGCAGATCATCAATGACAAACGCGCTAAGGAAAAGGGCAAGAAATAAACCGCAAAAGCATCGACAGGAAGGTAAATTTCCTGCCGATGCTTTTTGGATTCCGCAGAGTCTGCAAAGAGTGTCCCAACCCGTTTCGCCAAAATAAAAATTCCAAACTAGACCCAAGGGCCAAGTTTGGAATTTTGAAGACTAACCCTAATTTTAATACAAATGCACACCCCTTTTTGTGGTTGGGGGGTGCAAAGTCATTTTAGGGGGTGCAAGCGTGCAGAAATCTATTTCAAATCACTTGTTTCCTAATTTCTGAAGCCACTCTGCGGGCAAAACATATTCCTTACCATCAATAGAAATCGAATATGCCAAATCGTTATATGAGGTAATATCCATTCGCACTGCTAAATTAGGTTCTTCCTCGAAAAATCCGTAGACTACGCCAT
>JAFQKX010000075.1 GCA_017414705.1 Clostridia bacterium | reverse complement strand
TGAACAGCGAGCAGACAAGTCATTTTCACGGCGGTCTGCCGTGCGGTTTCGTCGACCCGTTTGCTGCCTGAATACTTGGGAACAGTTAAATTTGTTGAGATGTCACGCACAGACCGCCAACCGGCGATCCGTGCGTATTTTCATGCGCGCCGCTCCGAATATTATTAAGGAGGGTTTTGTAATGAAAAAAGTTTTAGCATTATTGATCGTATTATCCGTTTCGTTGGTCTGCTTCGGTGCGTGTTCGCGCGAAGAAACATCTTCTCATCAAGAAGAAAATTCTTCTGTTGTTGTAAAAAAAACCTTTGCACGTTATTATTTGGTGGAAACAGGACAAAGTGAAACAGGTGAAACTATTATTACAGGAGATTTTTCTCATTCTTTGAGCAATTTCGGATTATCTGTAACAAACAAACAGAGGATACAAGACCCTTTGTTGATCGGCAAAAGCAAAAAACCTTTTTCTACAGGGATTAATTTTACCTATGCCTATACCGAGGTTTTTATAGATAAAAATCAAGATCCTGTCCCTTTTTATGGTTCTTATGATGTGTATCGGAATAAGGCAAATGAGCTAATGTATCTAAAAGGAACAGATACTCTTGGCTTTTTATTTAGAACCTTTGATTCTAAACTAAGTAACGGAAAAGGAATCTCGGAAGACAAAGCAAAAACAGTTGCAGAGGAATTTTTGAAAACGATCATGCCGGAAGAAAAATTTTCACAATTCACTCGTGTTAAAGTGGCTCCGGTACAAATTAATCGCGTTCCGTTTATTTATGTTCGACATATCGAAGGATATGAAACAGATGAATTCCTTTCATTAATGGTCCATCCTTGCGGTGAGGTGTCTTCTTATAACGGAATGAATTTATATAAGTATGACACTTTGGAATCCAAAATTAAAAAAGAAGACGTGGAACAAGCCGAGAGGGAATTAAGAGCCCACGTGGATCGGTTGAATTTGAAGAACGCGGAGCAAGGAAGTGTCACAATTGTTACCAATTCACAAGGGAAACTGTTTTTGCGACTTTTCGTAGAACATGATATGGGCTCCAACGATAGAACATACTCGACAATCAGCCAATTTTACACCAATCTTGAAGCGGTTGAACCGTTGGCGTAATGTAACACAAGGGACGGTCTCTTGTGTTTATAGAGTTGACGCGGTTGATTTCCTGCTGAACAATGAAAGATGTTGCTAGAGTCGGGTAGGTAGCTTGACCAACAGATCCCACGGGGTATCCCGGAGAAATTTCATTTGTTAATGGTAATATTGTCAGTGGAAATATTGATGCATTACCGGAAAATGAGTTAAATGACTTGCGTTGTTTTATAACATTAGGTTGTAGTTCTGGAGCATCAACATTAGATAATAAGAATTTAATTGATTCTATTTATAGTCGTGGGGCGCACTGTGCAATAGGATTCCTCGAAACGCAATATGTAATAATATCAGAAAGTTGGTTAACTCGCTTTTTGACAGCATCTTCTCAAGGGAATACGGTAGAGGATAGCATTAGAATAGCATATGAGGAAGTTGCCGATTTCTTTAATCCAGGCACTATGTATTGCAGAGGAGATATTAAACAACGGCTTTCCAGATAATTTTACAGGAGGGTAGCTGATATGCTTTTTATAAAAAGAATGCTTGTTTGTTTTTGCCTTTTGCTATGTTTGTTTATGGAATCTTGTGCCAATCCGTACGAACAAACTGTTTCTGTGCAAGAAAGCGCATCTTTAAAAGAAGGCAAGAGTTTCATAGGACAAAAAGATTTTGAAACGAATCTTTATTTTGAAGGGTCAATCAAACCAATGCCGACAAACGTTTCTTTTGATTGTTATGAAGATACCGACGGGAATCAATATTATTTCAAACCGGGAACAGATATTTTTTCCGGATATGATAAAAAGGATGCCTATCAGCGTCACGAAAATCCAATCTCTCAAGAGGAAGCGATTGCTTTTGCCGAAAAATATTTGAGTGAGATGATTGAAGAGTTTGATGAATATACGTTCTTTGAATGTACTTACATGGATTTCTTTTATTCTTATTTCATCACTTTTAATAATCGGATCGCAGATATTCCGACGGAGGATTTTTTACGAGTATATGTTCATGCCGATGGAGAGATACATTTCTGTTCTGCTCACAATAGAGGAAAATTTCAAAATGTAAAAATAGATCAAAAAAAGATTCCGGCATATACTGATGCGGAAAAAAAGGGACAGGAATTTCTTTCGATGAACGAAACCGGTTTATTTTTGGTCAGGTATCAATTTATAAAAGATGAACAAGGTGTTGAAAAAACGTATACCGTCAAAACTTATTGTTTGGATAAATTTTAATATCCAATCACGCAATCAGGGAAACGAACACAAGGGGACGGTTCTCTTGTGTTGACAAAGCCGGCCAGTTAAGGTATAATATTCTACGGGGTGAGTATTATGCCAAGACAAGCAAGGAAACAGAGTGCGAGTGGAATCTATCACGTAGTGCTTACCGGATGGATCACGGCTTGCGTGTTGCTGCTTGCGTGCACGGCATTTTTGGTGTATTGCTTGGCCCGACACCGTTTTGGTCAAAAGTAAAATCATACAAAGAGTCGGGTAGGTAGCTTGACCAACAGATCCCACGGGTGTCCCGTGGGATTTTTGTTTGGAAGAAAACCTTGATTTTATGGTAAATATGGGGTTGTGAATCGCATTTTCTTGTGTTATAATATCCATAATTATATTCTAATGATATCAGGCGGTCAGGAGGAACCGATATGGCATACAAACGTCCCGACGGCAAACGCGTCACCCGCTTTGCCCCAAGCCCCACCGGATTCATGCACGTGGGCAATCTGCGCACGGCACTTTATGAATATTTGGTGGCGAAAAGCGACGACGGCACCTTTGTGCTGCGCATTGAGGACACCGATCAGGAGCGATTGGTCGAGGGCGCGGTGGATGTGATCTATCAAACCATGAAGACCGCGGGTCTGCAGCACGATGAAGGCCCCGATCTGGGCGGTGAATACGGCCCTTACGTGCAAAGTGAGCGGCTGGAGATGTACCGTCCCTATGCCGAACAGCTGGTGCGCGAGGGAAAGGCGTATTACTGCTTCTGCAGCAAGGAGCGCCTTGCTGAGGTCAGCGAACAGATCCCCGGCGGCGGCTATGACCGTCATTGCCGCGATCTGCCGCAGGAGGAAATCGACCGTCTGCTGCAAGAAGGCGTGCCCTACGTCATCCGACAAAAGATGCCCATTGAGGGCAGTACGGCGTTTTCGGATCTGGTGTTCGGTGAGATCACGGTGGAAAACAAGGAACTGTCCGATCAGATCCTCATCAAGACCGACGGCTATCCCACCTATAACTTTGCCAACGTTATCGACGATCACACCATGGGCGTGACCCACGTGGTGCGCGGGTGCGAATATCTTTCTTCCACCCCCAAGTATAACCTGTTATACGAAGCCTTTGGTTGGGAGATCCCGCAATACATCCATCTGCCGCTCATCATGGGCAAAAACGAGGACGGCAGCGTCAGCAAGCTGTCCAAGCGCCACGGTGCCACCGGCTTTGAGGATCTGGTTGCCGCAGGCTATCTGCCCGAGGCCATTATCAACTACATTGCGCTGTTGGGTTGGGCACCGCAGGACAATCGTGAGATCTTCACGCTGGACGAGCTGAGTAAAGTGTTTGACATCAGCGGCATCAGCAAATCGCCTGCCGTATTCGATTACGACAAGCTCAATTGGTTCAACGCCGAGTATCTGCGTGCTATGACCCCCGAGCAGTTTGCACAGACCGCCGCACCGTATTTTGAGCAGGCGTTCGGAAAGGATCACGGCTTTGATCTGCAGGTGCTGACCGCTATGCTGCAGCAACGCGTCACCACCCTCAATCAAATTCCAGAGACCATTGGTTTTTTGGCGCAGCTGCCGGAGTACGACAAGGAGCTGTTTATCAACAAAAAGAGCAAGACCGATCTGACCAATGTCCCCGTCATGCTGGACGCCGTCATCGAATTGGTGGAGGGTATGACCGATTGGACGCACGATGGCATTCACGATGCTCTCATTGCATTGGCGCAGCGTTTGGAGGTCAAGAACGGCACCATTATGTGGCCGGCGCGGATCGCCGCCGCAGGACAAGCCGTTACCCCCGGCGGTGCGGTTGAAATCTTTGAACTGTTGGGACGCGAGGAAACTCTGCGCCGCCTGAAACTTGGAAGAAAAAAGCTGGAGGAAGCATAAATGAGCAACGAACCGAACATCCCCGTGACTGCCGAGGAAAAACCGCAGTACGAAAACTTTATTCATGAACTCATCAACGAGGATCTGCGACAAGGCGTCTACGACCACGTGCAGACCCGTTTCCCGCCGGAGCCCAACGGCTACCTGCACATCGGTCACGTCAAGGCGTTGTGCATTGACTTCGGCACCGCCGTCAAATACGGCGGAAAGTGCAATCTGCGCTTTGACGATACCAACCCCACCAAAGAGGACGTTGAATTTGTCGACGCCATTCAGGAGGACATCCATTGGCTGGGCTTTGACTATGACAAAATGGTCTACGGCTCGGATTATTTCGACACCTGCTATGAATTGGCAATTAAACTCATCAAAAAGGGCGTTGCTTATGTTTGCGATCTGTCCAAGGATGAGATGCGCGAGTACCGCGGAACGCTGACCGAGCCGGGCAAAAACAGCCCGTGGCGTGAGCGTAGCGTGGAAGAAAATCTGGACTTGTTTGAGCGCATGAGAAAGGGCGAATTTGCCGACGGCAGCCGCACCCTGCGTGCCAAGATCGACATGGCATCCCCCAATATCAATATGCGCGACCCCGCGTTGTACCGTATTTTGCATATGAGTCATCACCACATCGGCGACAAATGGTGCATCTATCCCATGTACGATTTTGCCCATCCCATTCAGGATGCGCTGGAGGGTATCACTCATTCGCTTTGCTCGCTGGAATATGAGGCACATCGCCCGCTGTACAATTGGGTGGTGGAGCAGTGCGAATTTGAGCATAAGCCCCGTCAGATCGAGTTTGCTCGTCTCAATATCACCGGCACCGTTATGAGCAAGCGTATGCTGCGCCGTTTGGTGGAGGAGAAATTCGTCAACGGCTGGGACGATCCGCGTATGCCCACCCTTTGCGGCCTGCGTCGCCGTGGTTATACTCCCGATGCCATCAAGGATTTTCTGGAGCGCGTTGGCGTTGCCAAGGCAGATTCTACCGTAGATACCGCCATGCTCGAGCATTGTGTGCGTGAGGACCTCAACCTCAATGCTCCGCGTTCCATGGTGGTCACCCGCCCGCTGCGCGTGATCATTGATAACTATCCCGAGGGACAGACCGAAAAGCTGACGGTCGAGGTCAATCCCAATCATCCCGAGCAGGGTACCAAAGAGGTCACCTTCGGCAAGGAGATCTTTATCGAGCAGGATGACTTTATGCTTGAGCCGGTCAAGGGCTATTTCCGCCTTTGCCCCGAGCGTGAGGTGCGTCTCAAGAGTGCCTACTTTGTCAAATTCGTTTCTGCCGAGACCGACGAGCAGGGCAACGTGACCGCCGTGCACGTCACCTATGATCCCGCTACCAAGGGCGGCGATTCTCCCGACGGCAGAAAGGTCAAGGGCACCATTCATTGGGTGTCTGCCGACAGTGCCGTGGACGTGGAGCTGCGGTTGTACGACCGTCTGTTCACGGTGGACGATCCCGCCAACGTCCCCGAGGGCGGCGATTTTACCGACACCCTCAATCCCGAATCCTTGACCATCCTGACCGACGCCAAGATGGACGCGGCGTACGCCGACGTCAAGCCGCTGGATAAATTCCAGTTTATGCGTCAGGGCTATTTCTGCTGCGATAAGGACAGCACAAGCGAGCATATCATCTTCAACCGCACCGTCTCGCTCAAGGACAGCTGGGGCAAGAAAGCAAAGTGAGGAGCCGAGTATGAAATCATACCGCAAGGAACTGTTTTTTCAGATCCCCGCCCGCCGCGGCTTGGTGAATATCACCCGCGACGTGCAGGCAGCCATTGATGAAAGCGGCATCCGCGAGGGACTGGTGCTGGTCAATGCCATGAACATCACCGCCAGCGTCTTTATCAACGACGACGAAAGCGGTCTGCATCAGGACTATGAGACTTGGCTGGAAAAGCTGGCACCCGAAAAGCCGTATTCTCAGTATCACCACAACGGCTACGAGGACAACGCCGACGCCCATCTCAAGCGCACGATCATGGGGCGCGAGGTGGTGTGTGCCATCACCGACGGCCGCTTGGACTTCGGTACCTGGGAACAGATCTTTTATTACGAGCTGGACGGCAAACGCCGTAAGCACGCCCTCATCAAGATCATCGGAGAATAATTTGATCAAAAGCAAAACAAGCGAGGCTCTGCCTCGCTTGTTTTT
>JAFQKX010000074.1 GCA_017414705.1 Clostridia bacterium | reverse complement strand
GTCAATAAGATCGACCTGCCTTCCGCCGATCCCGATCGCGTGATCGCCGAGATCGAGGATGTTATCGGCATTCCCGCCGAGGATGCCCCTCGCGTTTCTGCTAAAAACGGCATCAACATCGAGGCGGTGTTGGAGTCTATCGTGCAGGGTGTTCCTGCGCCGACGGGGGACCCCGATGCGCCGTTGCAGGCACTTATTTTTGATTCTTATTACGATCCTTATCGCGGCGTTATTACGCATTTTCGCGTCAAGCAGGGGACTGTGCGTGCCGGCATGACCATTCGTATGATGGCGACCGGTGCGGAGTTTTTGGTGGTCGAGGTGGGCAGAAAACGCGCCACCTGCATGGAGCCGTGCGACGCCCTGTTTGCAGGCGAAGTCGGCTATATTGCCGCTTCCATCAAGACGGTCAGCGAAGCTCGCGTGGGCGATACCATCACCGATGCCGCGCATCCCGCCGAGCAACCGCTAGAGGGCTACCGCAAGGTCAATCCCGTGGTGTATTGCGGTATTTATCCCGCTGACGGCGCGCGCTATACCGATCTGCGCGAAGCCTTGGAAAAGCTGCAGTTAAACGACGCAGCATTGCTGTTTGAGCCCGAGACCTCGGTGGCACTCGGCTTTGGCTTTCGCTGCGGATTTTTAGGGTTGCTGCATATGGAGATCATTCAGGAGCGCTTGGAGCGCGAATACGATCTGGATCTTATCACCACCGCTCCCAGCGTTGTGTATAAGCTCAATATGTCCGACGGCTCTGTTTTGCAGATTGACAACCCCACCAACTATCCCGATCCCGCACAGATCGTCTCTGCCGAGGAGCCCATCTGTGACGTTCACGTCTACAGTCCCAGCGATTACGTGGGCAATATTATGGAGCTTTGTCAGGAGCGCCGCGGCGTGTTCAAGGATATGCAGTATATCGGTGCTTCGCGTGTGGAAATTCACTACGAATTGCCGCTCAATGAGATCGTCTACGACTTCTTTGATGCACTCAAATCCCGCACCCGCGGGTATGCCTCCTACGACCATGAGATCAAGTGCTATCGCGCTTCTGACTTGGTCAAATTGGACGTTTTGCTCAACGGCGATATCGTGGATGCGCTGTCCTTTATCGTGCATTCCGACAACTCCTACAAGCGTGCCCGTCGCATTGCCGAAAAGCTCAAGGATAACATTCCGCGCCAGCTGTTTGAGGTGCCGGTGCAGGTGGCGGTCGGCGGCAAGGTTATTGCCCGCGAGACCGTCAAAGCCATGCGCAAGGACGTTTTGGCCAAGTGCTACGGTGGCGATATTACGCGTAAGAAAAAGCTGCTGGAAAAGCAGAAAGAGGGCAAGAAGCGCATGCGTACCCTCGGCTCCGTGGAGGTGCCGCAGGAGGCGTTTATGGCGGTGCTTAAGCTGGACGAATAATTGCATACGGTCCGACGAAATTTTTGTCAAAAATCACAAGAATTCCGTCGGATTTTTTGCTGCTTTGATGCTTTTGACAGAATCTGTTAAAATGCATCGAAATCGGTGGATTTTCGGTTGACAGCATTCTTGTTTTATGATATAATTACAACAAATCTGATCTTTAAGTCGATCCCGTGAGGTCGGTAAGACGGAATCATAGCAACCCAAGCGTGCAAACCCGTTTTGCACCGTGTTTTTCTGTGTGCTTCGCCTTACCTGTCCGGTAAGGCTTTTGTTGAAAAATAAAGGAGGACAACGGCATGACACAGTTCATTCAGGCACAACTCGGCAGCGGTATTTCCGCGTCCCTGTGCGCCCGAGTGGAAAAGTGTTTGCAGTCCTGTCAGCAGCTTAGTGCGCTCAATTCTCCTCAATACACCATTCTTCCCGGCTTTTGCGATGTGCATGTGCATTTCCGCGAGCCGGGTTTTTCGTATAAAGAGACGATTCAAAGCGGCTCTTTGGCGGCAGCGGCGGGCGGCTATACCGCCGTGTGCACCATGCCCAATCTCAACCCCGTCCCCGACAGTGCAGAGCACCTCAAGCTGCAGCTGGACAAGATCAAGGCAGATGCCTGCATCCACGTGTATCCCTACGGTGCCATCACGGTGGGGCAGCGGGGAGACGAGCTTGCCGCGCTTGCGGACACGGCACCCGACGTCATCGCCTTTTCGGATGACGGACGCGGCGTGCAAAGCGAACAAATGATGCGGGATGCCATGCGCAAGGCCAAAGAACTCGGCAAAATGATCGTAGCGCACTGTGAGGTCAACGATCTGCTGCACGGCGGATATATTCACGACGGCGCTTACGCTGCCGCACACGGACACCGCGGTATCTGCTCCGAAAGCGAATATGCCCAGATCGAGCGGGACTTGCGACTGGCAGAGGAGACCGGCTGCGCTTATCACGTCTGCCACATTTCGGCAAAGGAAAGCGTTGAGCTGATTCGCCAAGCCAAACGGCGCGGCGTTGACGTGACCTGCGAGACCGCCCCGCATTACCTGGTCATGGACGACGGGGATCTGCAGGAGGACGGACGGTTCAAAATGAATCCGCCTCTGCGCGACAAGACCGATCGTGAAGCGTTACTGCAAGGCATTTTGGACGGCACCATCGACGTGATCGCCACCGACCACGCCCCGCACGCGGCAGCAGAAAAAAGCAAGGGGTTGGAAAAGAGTGCCTTCGGTATCGTGGGACTTGAGACCGCCTTTGCGGTGCTTTACACCAAGCTGGTGTTACCCGATGTGCTGACGGTGGATCGGCTGATGCAATTACTGGTCAGCAATCCCCGAACGCGTTTTGGGATCCCTGCGGATGATGGATTTTCCATCTGGGATCTGCAGCAGGAATATACGGTAGATCCCACGGCTTTTCGTTCGATGGGACGCGCAACGCCTTTTGCCGGTCAACGGCTTCGCGGTGTCTGCAAAGCCACCGTCTGTGACGGAAAAATCGTTTATTACAACCATGGTTGACAGAATATAGGAGGCAATATCGTTATGGCAAAAAGAACGGATATCAAAAAGGTGCTCATCATCGGCTCCGGTCCCATCGTTATCGGGCAGGCAGCCGAGTTTGATTATGCCGGCACGCAGGCTTGCTTAGCGCTCAAGGAAGAGGGCTACGAGGTGGTGCTGGTCAACTCCAATCCCGCT
>JAFQKX010000006.1 GCA_017414705.1 Clostridia bacterium | reverse complement strand
GAGCACCGACGCCAATATCACCGGCGGGAACGTCGGTATCTGCACCAATGTGCTTGGCAAGCTCGGTCATAAAGCTCTGGCAGAAGCGCATGACCTCTCCGTCGCTCTTGCCGCGGGGATCGAAGTCGGAACCGCCTTTACCGCCGCCCATGGGAAGACCGGTCAAGCTGTTCTTGAAGGTCTGCTCAAAGCCGAGGAACTTAATAACGGAAGCATTCACCGACGGATGGAAACGAAGACCGCCCTTGTAAGGTCCGATCGCGGAGTTGAACTGAACGCGATAGCCACGGTTGACCTGAACGTTGCCGTTGTCATCCACCCAAGAAACACGGAACGTGATTTGACGCTCGGGCTCGACCATACGCTCGATCACACCGTTTTTCTCAAACTTGGGATTTGCAGCGACCACGGGTTCCAGAGATTCAAGAACCTCATAAACCGCCTGCAAAAATTCAGGCTCGCCGGCATTGCGCTTTTCGACCGAAGCGTAAACCTTGTTTAAATACTCAGATTGAAACATAACAATCATCCTCCTACTGATTTATTTATTTATTGAATTGGATAGATCCAACCAAATTCATCATTTTTGTTCCCCCATTGGATTCCGGTCAGGGTATCATACAAATACTGTGTTACTTGACCGATCTTGCCCTCGTTAACGGTATACTTCACACCTTTGTAGCAAAGCTCACCGATCGGAGAAATAACGGCAGCAGTACCGCAGCCCCAAGCCTCAAGCAAGGTACCGTCTTTCATTGCCTGCGCCAATTCGTCGATACTGATCAAGCGCTCAGAAACCTGATAACCCTCTTTTCTGAGAACTTCGAGACAAGACTTGCGGGTAATACCGGGCAAAATCGACCCGCTCAACATCGGCGTAACAATCTCATCGCCGATTTTGAACATAACGTTCATGGCACCGACTTCCTCGATATATTTACGCTCAACACCATCCAGCCATAACACCTGAGAGTATCCTTTTTGTTCGGCACGCTCACCGGCACGGTTACTTGCAGCGTAGTTTCCACCGCATTTTGCATAGCCGGTACCGCCGCGGACAGCACGGACATCCTCATCTTCAATCATGATCTTGACGGGATTGATCCCTTCTTTATAGTAGCTTCCGACCGGAGAAGCAATGATAATGAAAGTAGCGTTATGAACGGCGTGAACACCTAAAGTTTCGTCATTGCCAAACATAAACGGGCGCAGATACAACGAGGTATTCGGGGCGCTGGGCGTCCAATCCTGCTCCAGCTTCACGAAAGCAGTCAAGGCCTGTAATGCATCCTCTTCCGGAATCTGCGGCAAGCACAAACGCTCAGCAGAAGAATTCATACGGCGAATGTTTTCGATGGGACGGAACATCTGTACCTGACCGTCAGCGCGACGATAAGCCTTCAATCCCTCAAAAATTTCAGAGCCGTAATGCAAAACGGTAGAGGCTGGATGGATCGAAAGATTTTCAAAAGGTACGATTCTGGCATTATGCCATCCATCTTCACGCGAATAGTCCATCATGAACATATGGTCGGTAAAGATCTTGCCAAAGCCCAACGTAGAAGCATCCGGCTTCTCCTTGGGACAAGTTGTTTTAGTGATTGAAATATTCATACGATCACGCTCCTTATTCGTAGTCTGCGCCGATCTGCATAGCGTTGCGATTGATTTCAAGCATATCGGCATGTTTGGCAGAAATCACCTTGGACAATGCTTTTTGTACACCATCCCCCTCGAACTCGCCAAGCACCTTGAGGATCTTGCCCATCAGGATCATATTTGCCAGCGTCGGAATTTTGTTTTCGCTGGCCAAACGAGTTGCAGGGACATAATAGACGGTTACATCGTCACGAGCCACCTTGCGCTCAATCAAGGTGGAATCCGCAAAAATGATACCACCCGAAACAACCGAAGATTCATAGCGGTCCAGAGACGGGAGATTCATCGCAACCAAAACATCGGGATTAGAAACAATGGGAGATCCAACCGGTTCATCGCTCACAATAACGCTGCAGCTCGCAGTACCGCCGCGCATTTCAGGGCCGTAAGACGGCAACCAGCTAACATTTTTCTCTTCGCTCAAGCCTTTGGTAGCCAAAAACTTTCCGGCAAACAGGATTCCCTGACCGCCGAAACCGGAAAATAAAAACTGTTTCGTGCTCATTTCGATTCCTCCTGTTGTGCTGATCTGTCCTTATAAACACCCAAAGGATAGTACGGAAGCATTTTTTCATCGATCCACTTCAATGCCTGTTGCGGAGTCATACCCCAGTTAGTGGGACAGGAAGAAACGACCTCAATTAAAGAAAATCCTTTTCCGTCAATTTGATTTTGGAATGCCTTTTTAATGGCTTTTTTGGCATTGCGGATATTCTTGACGTTATTGACCGTAACGCGCTCCAAATACTCTGCGCCGTCGAGTTCTGCAAGCATCTCACAGACCTTGATGGGATAGCCGCACAGCTTGGGATCGCGTCCGTAGGGTGAAGTTTGCGTCACCTGGCCCGGAAGCGAGGTGGGTGCCATCTGACCGCCGGTCATACCGTAAATGGCATTATTAATGAAAATAACAGTAATATTTTCATTTCTGGCAGCAGCGTGAACCGTCTCTGCCATACCGATAGAGGCAAGGTCACCATCACCTTGATAAGTAAAGACAATATGTTCTTCGGGGTTGGCGCGTTTCACACCGGTAGCCACGGCAGGAGCACG
>JAFQKX010000073.1 GCA_017414705.1 Clostridia bacterium | reverse complement strand
TAAGGCTTCACCGACCACGCGGACCTCGTCCTTGAACAGCAATTTGACCGGCTCAACCAGTTCCATTGCCATATCGTCAGGCAGACCGCCGACGTTGTGGTGGGATTTGACCGGCTTGCCGCTTTCGGCTGCCTTAATACTCTCTAAAATATCGGGATAAATCGTGCCCTGTGCCAGAAAGGAGATGCCTTCCAGCTTGGCTGCTTCTTCGTCAAATACTTTGATGAATTCGCCGCCGATGATCTTGCGCTTCTGCTCGGGATCGCTGACGCCTGCCAACAAATCAAGGAAGCGGTCGGTGGCATCGATGTAGACGAGGTTGGCATCCAATTCCTTGCCAAAAACCTCGATGACCTGTTCACTTTCTCCCTTGCGCATGAGTCCGTGGTTGACGTGGACGCAAACCAGCTGCTTGCCGATGGCTTTGATGAGCAATGCGGCGACGACCGAGGAATCGACACCGCCGGACAATGCCAACAGGACTTTTTTATTGCCGACCTGTGCGCGCATCGCAGCAACCTGCTCGTCGATAAAAGCATTTGCCTGCTCGAGTGTGGTGATGCGCTGCATGGTTTCGGGACGTTTGGTGAGTTGCATAAAAAATTCCCCTTTCTCGCTCAGTTGGTATAGTTATCAAAATAGCCCTGAATGAAGACAACAGGGGTACCCTTATCACCCGAGCCGCTGGTCAGGTCACACAAAGAACCGATGAGGTCGGTAAGCTGACGCGGGGTGGTACCCTGCGCCGCCATATTACCAACCAAGCTACCCTCTTTGGCACGGATGGATTCGGAAATGGCTTTTTTGAGTGCGTCGCCGCTGAGATCCTTGAAATCGTTGTCGGCAAGGTATTTGAGCTTGAGCTCGTTGGGCGTGCCCACCAAGCCCGCGGTAAAGGCGGGAGAGACCACGGGGTCGGCAAGCTCCCAAATTTTGCCCTTGGGATCCTTGAAGGCACCGTCGCCGTAGACCATGACCTCCACCTTTTTGCCGGTGGCGTCAAAGACGCGCTTTTGGATCTCCTCGACCAGAGGCTGGCAATCACGCGGGAACAGCTTGATCTGATTCTCGGTGGATTTATTGGAGCCCAGCAGACCGTATTTTTCATTATAGCCGCTGCCGTTGATGGGGGCGGTCATAATGTCATCGAGTCCCAAGACGATCTTGGCACCCGCTTCTTTGAGCAGGCGCTTGCTGCGAGCACGGGTATGAATGTCGCAGGTCAGGACGCAATCGGTGTAATCCAAGATCGCCTTTGCGTTGTTGGCGAAGATGATCTCGACCTCAGCACCCATTTCCTCAATGAGGTTTTGATAATATTCCACATAGTCCACACCGGTGAACTCCAGCGGGTGCACGCCGATGGCTTCACGGTAACGCTCCAGCGAGAGGACGTCGGAATAGGGATTGATGCCGGCGGCATCGATCTTGTCCCAGTTTGCCAGCTCATTGCCCACCTCGTCGGAGGGATAGCTGAGCATGAGGACGATCTTCTTGGCCCCCTTGGCGATACCGCGCAGGCAGATGGCAAAGCGGTTACGCGAGAGGATAGGGAAAATGACGCCGATGGTTCCGCCGCCAAGCTTATTCTTGACATCGGTTGCGATATCATCGACTGTGGCGTAGTTGCCCTGTGCACGGGCAACAATGGATTCAGTCACGGAAATGATGTCGCGATCACGAAGCGAAAAGCCTTCACTTTCCGCCGCCTGCAGCACGCTATCGGTCACGATGGCCGCAAGATCATCGCCTTGACGGATGATTGGGCAACGGATTCCTCGGGATACCGTACCAACACGTCTTTCTTTTGTTTCCATTGTTTTTTCCTTCTCTCAATAAAGATTTGAAATAATCTATCGTGACAGACCGTTTGGTCTGTACGGCTGGTTAAAACAGGCCCGTGATCTTGCCGTCGGCATCCACGTCGATGCGCTCGGCAGCGGGTGATTTAGGCAGTCCCGGCATGGTCAGAATATCGCCGGTCAGTACCACGATAAAGCCGGCACCTGCCGAAACCTTGACATTCTTGACCGTGACGGTAAAGTGCTCGGGCGCGCCCAGCTTGGTGGGATCATCCGAGAAGCTGTACTGCGTTTTGGCAATACAGACGGGGCAACGGTCAAATCCAAGCGCCGTCAACTGCTCGATCTGCTTTTTGGCGTTGGGCATCAAGGTGATGCCATCGCCGCCGTAGACTTTTTTGACGACGGCTGTGATCTTGTCCTCGATGGAAGCATCCAGCTCAT
>JAFQKX010000072.1 GCA_017414705.1 Clostridia bacterium | reverse complement strand
CTGTACTGCCACAAACAAAGGCTATTTAACATCTTTTAAGAAAACAACAAACCCGAACGTTTCACCGATTGGTAAAAGGTTCGGGTTTGAATGCTTTGGTGCGGCAAATGGGACTTGAACCCATACGTCAAAGACACACGCCCCTCAAACGTGCCTGTCTGCCTATTCCAGCACTGCCGCGTGCAAATAGGATTATAGCAAATCAAAGGGCGTTTGTCAACATAAAATGTTTAGTTTTTTACGGCTTTTTCTCTGTGGGTTGCTTTTTGCGGCTTTCCAGCAGCATCAGACCGCCTGCTACCGCAACGATGCCCAGGATTCCCAAGACCCCCAGTGCTTCTCCAAATACCGTCCAACCCACCAGGGCGGCAAACACCGGCTCGACGATGGCAAGCACGGCAGCTTTTCCTGCGGTGGTCTTGGACAGGCCGTAGGTGTACAGCAGATAAGGCAGAATGGTGCAAAACACCGCCACGCCAACTGTCAACACCAAATTGAGCGGGTCGCTCAGCAGCGGCAGGAGCGCTGTGGGACGGCAGATGGGTATCGAGCCCAAGGAGGCAAACAAAAAGGTATAAAAGGTTACGGTCAGCGTGTTGTACTTGGCAGCGGCGTATTTGCCGAAAATGCTGTACAGCGCGTATCCCAAGCCCGACAGCAGTCCGTAGATCAGTCCGGCGGGCAGCGTCAGTCGCAGGGAAGAGGATAGACACACCATGGCACAGCCCACAAAGCAGATCAGCAGCGCCCCGAGCTTGCGCGGGGTCAGCGTTTCCTTGAATAACGGTGCTGACAATGCCGTCACCCAAAACGGCGAGGTGTACATCAGAATGCAGGCGACCGACAGCGAGTTTTCCCCGATGGAGGACATATAGCAGATATTAAAAAACAGAAAACTGCAAATACCGGTGCCGAAGAACATCCAAAGGTCGCGCGGGCGAATGCGCAGCAGCGTTCGATCCTTGCACAAAATAATGCAAAGGACGCAAAGGCAGGTCAGCACGGCACGCACCGCTACGATCTGAATGGCGGTATAGCCTGCGGCAAACAGATTACGGGTAAAAATACCGATGCAGCCCCACAGTGCCGCTGCAGCAAATACCGCAAGATCGCCCCACGGCAGCTTATTGCTCTTCACATACATTTCTCCTTCTTTTTTGAATACCTTGGCTATTCTACAACTTTTTCTCCGTTTCGTCAATAAAAAATCCCGACGAACGTGAGCTTCGTCGGGTGATTTTTATAAAATTAGAGAATGATGGAGGTGCCGGTCATTTCGGCGGGTTGCTCCAACTCCAACAGCTTGAGGATGGTGGGGGAGACGTCGCACAGCTTGCCGCCCTCGCGCAGCGCACATTCCTTACCGATGACCGCAAAGGGTACCGGGTTGGTGGTGTGTGCAGTGAAGGGGGTACCGTCGGTGTCCAACATGCAGTCGGCGTTGCCGTGGTCAGCGGTCAGCAGCATCACGCCGTCCATTTTCAGCACGGCATCCTGCACGCGACCCACGCAGGTGTCCACCGTCTCCACCGCCTTGACGGCGGCGTCAAAGAACCCGGTGTGACCCACCATGTCGCAGTTGGCAAAGTTGAGGATGATCACGTCGTATTTGCCCGACAAAATGGCGTCTACCACCTTGTCGCAAACCTCGACTGCACTCATTTCGGGCTGCAGGTCATAGGTAGCAACCTTGGGAGAAGCCACCAGAATGCGATCTTCCCCCGCAAATTCTACCTCGCGTCCGCCGTTAAAGAAGAAGGTGACGTGGGCGTATTTTTCGGTCTCGGCAATGCGCAGCTGAGTCTTGCCCTGCGCCGCCAGATACTCGCCCAGCGTGTTGTTCAGGCTCTGGGGCTTGTAGGCTACCTCAACGTTGGGCATGGAGGCGTCGTACTGCGTCATGCAGACGTAGAAGACCTCGGGCTTACCACCCTCGCGAACAAATCCGTCGAAGGCGTCATCCACGAAGGTGCGGGTGATCTCACGCGCACGGTCGGGACGGAAGTTGAAGAAGATCACGCTGTCGCCGCTTTGGATGCGGGCAGTACCCTTGACCACGGTGGGCAGCACGAATTCGTCGGTCACGTTCTTGCCGTCGGCATCCACCGTCTCATACGAGGCGCGTACCGCAGCAGCGGCATCGTCGGTTTCAACGCCCTCGCCCAGCACCAGCGCACGCCAGGCTTTTTCCACGCGATCCCAGCGATTGTCACGGTCCATGCCGTAGAAACGGCCCATGACGGTGGCAATTTTGCCTACGCCGATCTCGGCCAGCTTTTGATTGCAGGCGTCAATGAAATCTGCCGCAGAAGCGGGCGGCACGTCGCGTCCGTCCAACAATGCGTGAATATAGACCTTGGAGAGGCCCTTTTGCTTTGCCATCTCTACCAAAGCGTACAGATGCTCGATGTGACTGTGCACGCCGCCGTCCGACAACAGACCCATCAAATGCAGCGCGCTGCCCTTTGCGGCACAGTTTGCCATGGCGGCACACAAGGCTTCGTTTTTGAGCATATCGCCGTCCTGCGCGGACTTGGTGATGCGGGTGAGCTCCTGGTATACCACACGACCTGCGCCCAGGTTGGTATGGCCGACCTCGCTGTTGCCCATCTGTCCGTCGGGCAGACCGACGTCCATGCCGGAGGCACCGATCTGGGTGACGGGATAGGTGGCGAAGATAGTATCAAGTCGGGGAGTTTTGGCAGCCGCAATGGCATTGCCTTCGGTCACGGAATTGAATCCGAAACCGTCCATAATGGTTAGTACAACCGGTTTTTTCATGGTGTTCGCTCCTTATTTTGCAGCCGCAACGATGGTGGCAAAGTCAGCAGCCTTCAGGGAAGCGCCGCCAATCAGACCGCCGTCCACGTGCTCTTTTGCCAGTAGCTCTTCAGCGTTTTTGGCGTTCATGGAGCCACCGTACTGAACGGTTACCGTTTCGGCAACGTCTGTACCGTAAGCCTCAGCAATCGCGGCACGAACGAATCCGTTGCCCTCGTCTGCCTGATCGGCAGTGGCGGTGACACCGGTGCCGATCGCCCAAACGGGCTCGTAAGCGATGATCACGTTCTTCAACTGCTCGGCAGTTACGTTTGTAAGAGCCATTTTGGTTTGATATTTCAGCAAGGTTTCGGTGTAACCCAGTTCTCTCTGCTCAAGCGTTTCGCCGACGCAAACGATGGCCTTCAAGCCTGCGTTTAAAGCGGCCAGCGTGCGCAGGTTTACAGTCTGATCCGTTTCGCCGAAGTACTGTCTTCTTTCACTGTGACCGATCACAACGTACTGAACGCCTGCTTCCACCAGCATTTCGGCAGAGATCTCACCGGTGTAAGCGCCGGACGCTTTGAAGTGAACGTTTTCTGCGCCGATTGCGATATTGGATTCTTTTGCTGCTTGTACTGCTGCGGGAATGTCGATAAAAGGTACGCAGAGAACCACGTCACAGTCAGCGCCTGCTACGAGGGGCTTCATTTCGTTGATCAGCGCGGTGGCCTCGGCGGGGGTCTTGTTCATTTTCCAGTTGCCGGCAATGACGGCACGACGGACGGATTTTTTCATAATTTTCAAGCTCCTTTTCATTGTTTCAAATACAAAAGCAAGGCGGGTTTGCACCCGCCTCGATGTGATTCTTACTTATCGTTGAGTGCTGCGATACCCGGCAGTTCCTTGCCCTCCAGGAATTCCAACGACGCGCCGCCGCCGGTGGAGATGTGGGTCATCTTATCGGCAAAGCCCAGCGTTTCAACCGCAGCAGCCGAGTCGCCGCCGCCGATGATGGAGATAGCACCCGAATCGGCAACCGCTTGGCAACCGCGACGGTACCGCCGGCAAAGTTCTCCCACTCGGAAACGCCCATAGGTCCGTTCCAAATGACGGTACCTGCACCTACGATGCTCTTGGAGAACAGCTCGCGGGTGGTCGGTCCGATGTCCAGACCCATCCAGCCGTCGGGGATGGAATCGGAATAGATCTTCATGTTGACGGCATCCTCTGCATATTCGCGGGCAATGATGTTGTCCACGGGCAGCAGGAAGTTGACGCCCTTGTCGCGAGCCTTTTTGACCAGCTCGTTGGCAAGCTCCAGACGGTCCTCCTCGCACAGCGAGGTGCCGATGGAGTATCCGGCTGCACGCAGGAAGGTATACGCCATACCGCCGCTGATGATGAGGGTATCGACCTTGTCAATGAGGTTTTCGATGACCTTGATCTTATCGGAAACCTTGGCGCCGCCCAGAATGGCAACAAACGGACGTTTGGGATCCTCCAGAGCGCCGCCCATGACCTCGATCTCCTTCTGGATCAGATAGCCGCAGGCTGCGGGCAGATAATCTGCAACGCCGGCAGTCGAAGCGTGTGCACGGTGTGCGGTGCCGAAGGCGTCGTTGACGTAGATCTCGGCAAGATCGGCAAGTGCCTTGGCAAATGCGGGATCATTCTTTTCTTCTCTGGCATCAAAGCGCAGATTCTCGATCAAAACGGCTTCGCCGTCCTTGAGTTCTGCGATCTTGGCCTTGGCATCCTCGCCGATGGTGTCCTCGGCGAATACCGTCTTGACACCGTACTCGTTCAAACGGTCGGCAACGGGACGCAGCGTGAACTTTTGCTTGTCACCCTTTGCTTTTTCCAGCAGCTCGGCGGTCGCAGCAGCCTGCTCGGCCTCGGGGAGAGCGGCAACCTTTTTCTTTTCCTTTTTGGTCAGACCAAAGCCCTCGGTGAAGATGTTGTGGGGCTTACCCATGTGGGAGCACAGAATGACCTTGGCACCCTGCTTGGTCAGATACTGAATGGTGGGCAATGCACCGACGATGCGCTTATCGCTGGTGATGACGCCGTCCTTCAGGGGGACGTTGAAGTCGCAGCGCACAAGAACCTTCTTGCCGGCAACATCAATGTCTTCAATTGTTTTTTTGTTGAGAACTGACATATCGAATTCCTCCTGTAAAAATTCACATTCTTGAGTATTAAAAATCACACGAAAATTATTTTATCCCATTTTTTGCATTTTTGCAAGAGTTATGCGGGAATTTTTTGGAAATTTCTATTCTCGATTCTGCATTTCCAGCCATTGCTGCTTGCTGATGAGCACCTTACGGGGCTTGGAGCCTTCGAACGGGCCCACGACTCCGCGCTCCTCCATCTCGTCCACGATGCGCGCCGCGCGGGCGTATCCCAGCTTGAGCTTGCGCTGCAGCAGCGAGGTAGAGGCGATACCTGCTTCCACCACCACACCGATAGCGGCGGTGATGATGTCCTCGTCGCCGTTGACCACCACTTCCGAATCTCCGTCCGCGGCAGCCGCCTTTTTGCCCTTTTCGGCGGGCATGTTTTGCAGGATTTGCTGCTCCACATCCTCGCTGTACTGCGTTTCGGCGTTGGATTTGATGAAGCTGATGACCGACTCGGTCTCGCGATCGGAAACAAAGCAGCCCTGAATTCGCATGGGCTTGTTGCAGCCTACGGGGGAGAACAGCATATCGCCGCGTCCCAGCAGCTTTTCGGCACCCACCGAATCCAGAATGGTGCGCGAGTCAAATTGGTTTGCCACCGCAAAGGCGATACGGCTGGGAATATTGGCCTTGATCAGACCGGTGATGACGTCCACCGACGGACGCTGCGTGGCAATCACCAAATGCATGCCCGCGGCACGTGCCATTTGTGCCAGACGGCAGATGTTGTCTTCTACCTCGTTGGGCGCTGCCATCATCAGGTCGGCAAGCTCGTCGATGATAATGACCATCTGCGGCATCTTTTCCAGATCCTCGCGGGTCTCGGCAAGAGCGTTGTAGCTCTTGAGATCCTTGACGCCGAATTCGCCGAAGGTCTTGTAACGCTTGAGCATTTCGGTCACCGCCCAGCCCAACGCACCCGCCGCCTTGCGCGGATCGGTCACCACGGGGATGATGAGGTGCGGAATGCCGTTATAACCGCCCAGCTCTACCATTTTGGGGTCGATCATGACGAATTTGACCTCGTCGGGCGTGGCTTTGTATATCAGAGAAATGATGAGCGAGTTGATGCACACCGATTTACCCGAGCCGGTGGAGCCGGCAATCAGCAGGTGCGGCATCTTGGCAAGGTCGGTGGTGATGCATTCGCCGCCGATGTCCTTGCCCAACGCTACCGTCAGGCGGCTTTTTGCTTCACGGAAGGCGGCCGATTCGATCATATCGCGGATGCCGACCACCGCCGTGTTTTTGTTGGGAACCTCAATGCCGATGGCGGCTTTGTTGGGAATGGGCGCTTCGATGCGTACGCCCGCCGAAGCAAGATTCAGCGCGATGTCATCCGCCAGCGCGGTGATCTTGCTGATTTTAACACCCGCCGACGGCTGCAGCTCGTAGCGCGTGACGGCAGGACCGCGGCTGACGTCCAAAAGACGCGCCTCCACACCGAAGCTGCGCAGCGTATCGATCAGCTTTTCGGCGTTGCTGCGGATCTCGTCACCCTCGTTGCCGCCGCGTGCACCGCCGGCGCGCTCCAATAACGCAACGGGCGGGAAGCGATAGGTCGGCTTGGGCTCTTCCGCAGGCTCCTGCGCCTCGGCAGCAGCCTTTTTCTTTTTGGCAGCATCCTCTGCAGGCTGCGCGACTTCCTCGGGCGAGGGCTGCATAGCGGCTGCCAGCTTGGCGGCATCGGCACGCTTGGAAATGATCTCATCCAGATCCGGCTCGTCGCTCATGCTGTCTTCATCCAACTCGGGCTCGTCCTCTTGTATGGGCTCTTCGCCCTCCTTGCCCCAGTATGTATTGACTAATTTGCGACCCTTTTCTCCCAAGGTGGCATCCTTGGAGTTGACCTTGTTTTTACCGCGTTGCTTACGCTCTTCTTCTTCGGTCAGCGGCACGTCGTAGGACAGCTCGTCCTCGTCTTGATTGCGGTGACGCTCAAGAATTTCGTCCACGCCTGCACGGACGTTCTCGCCTGCCGCCTTGACCGGCTTGTAAACCGTTTTCAGGAAGGTCATCAGCGTGGTGCGGGTGACAAACATGATCAGCAAAAAGGCCAATAAGATATAAATAATGGCAGCTCCCGTTTTGGTTGCAAACAAAACAACGGGGAAGGACAGCAGGGAAGAGAACCATCCGCCGCCCTTGCCGCCCATGGTGAATGCGGCGGCCGTGTGGGTACCGAAATCGGTCATATCTGCATTGGCGAAAATATCGGTCAGGCCACCGGCAAGCAGCAGGAATGCCACGCATTGAAAGACGCGCAGATAGAGCTTGGGGATGGTGACGCTTTCCATCGCCAGTTGTACCGCAATGAAGCCCAGCAGAATAGGAAAGGCAACGGCAGTCCAACCGAACACACCATACAGGAATTTATGAATGGCGTTCCAACCGCCCTCCAACGGCAGCAGAACGATGGCGAAAAACAGCAATGCCAGCACGAACAGCACCACCGCCCAAACCTGACGGCGGGTGTCCTGCGCGATATTAGGTTGTTTTTCTTCCGTCTTTTTCTTTTTATTTGCCATGCAGTTTCAAATCTCCTTTTCTGCTTATCTGCCCAAAAGAGAAGCCAGCGTGGTGCCGCTGCTTTGCTCCCAAATACCCAGCGCGATGACGGCAACACCCATGACCGCGCAGTAATAACCAAACCAATTGTAACGGTCCTTGCGGATGATCCAGTCGATCATCTTGATGGATAACACGCCCACAACGGCAGCCGTGATCACACCTGCAAGTGTGGGCAATAATTCAATTGCGGTGTTGCCGCTTTCAATGGCTTCCTTGCCCGCCAACAGTACATTGGCGGCAAGAATGGTGGGGACACTCATAATGAAGGTGTACTGCACCATATAACTGCGCTCCAGACCGCAAATGAGTCCCGTTGCAATGGTCGAGCCCGAGCGGGAAACGCCCGGCAGCAGCGCTGCAACGTCCTGTGCCGCACCGATCCAAAGTGCATCCTTGACGCGGGCGTCGGGACGGCGGCCACCCTTGCGCTTGGAGAGAAAATACGCCGTCAGCAGCAACGCGCTGGTCAGCAAAAAGCAGCAGCCAACGATAATGATGTTACCACCCTCGGTAATGGGCTCCATAAGATCCTGCAGACTTTGTCCGCCGAAGATCGGCAGCACCAACGGCACCAGCATGGCAACCGAAAGGATCATCATGATCAACATACGCCGTTCACTGTTCATGCTTTTCCAAGAAAAACGCAGGGTGAAAATATCACCGATCAAGCGAAACAGTTCAACAATCAGCCTGCCGATGAGCTTGTAATACACAATGGCGACCGCCAGCAGCGTTCCGATATGTAACAGCACCGAAAACAGCAAAGCCTCGCTGTTGCCGCCGCTGCCCGTGACGTGTTGATACACCGTCAGGTGACCGCTGGAGGAAACGGGTAAAAATTCGGTAAGCCCCTGAATGATTCCCTGAATAATTGCGTCGATAACTGACATGATATTCTCTCCTTTATTTACTCGGGCTGTTCGCCTCTATCATTTCATACAACGCCTGCAGCGCGTCGGACAGATTCCCCAGACTGTCGATGAGCCCAAGCTCTACTGCCTCTTGCCCGCCCAACACCGTGCCCACGTCGGCAACCAGTTCACCGGTTGCCATCATCAGCCGCTCAAAATCTGCCGCGCTGATGTGGGAGTTGAGGGTGACGAACCGCGTAATGCGTTCCTGCATACGCTCCAAATAGCGGAAGGTCTGCGGCACACCCATCACAAGTCCGTTCATGCGCACGGGATGCACCGTCATGGTGGCGGTGGGGACGATGAACGATTTTTTGGCCGACACCGCCAACGGTACGCCGATGGAGTGCCCGCCGCCCAAAACCAAAGAAACGGTGGGGGTTTTCATGCCCGCCAGCAGTTCCGCCAAGGCAAGTCCTGCTTCGACGTCGCCGCCGACCGTGTTGAGCAGCACCAAAAGGCCCTCGATCTCCTTGGCTTCCTCGATGGCAACCAGCTGCGGGATGATCTGCTCGTACCGCGTGGTCTTGTGCTGCGACGGCAAAACGTAATGTCCCTCGATCTGCCCGATGACGGTCAGACAATGAATGCGTCGTTTGCCGCCCGCCGGCGTCACCGCGTCCACCGGCTCGCGCTCGGCAGTTTGCAGATCGGTTTCGGGTTCGCCCTGCGCCTCGGCAGGAAGTGCACCGGGATATTCCTCGTTCATTCGCATCGTATCTCGCTCCTTTTCCTTGTTATTCTATGAAAAAGAGCAAAAAACATACAAACAGAGAAGAAAACTTGATGGTAACAAGATAATTATAATTATTTTAACATATTTTAACTCGCTTTTCAAGCCACCAACCCAAATTCTTTTTCTCCTTATTTTATTGACAGAGCAGGGAATTTTTGGTATCATAAAACCAAACAAGAAACCCCGAAGAAAACGGAAAGGCGGTGGGTCCCGTGAACAGCGAGCAGACAAGTCATTTTCACGGCGGTCTGCCGTGTGGTTTCGTCGGCCCGTTTGCTGCCTGAGCACCACGATCCTTTCTTCCGCGTCATCCTGAGCGCAGCCGAAGGATCTCGGACAAAAACGAAAATGAAACTTACGTCACGCACAGACCGCCAATCGGCGATCCATGCGTATTTTTATGCACCATGCTTTATAGCGGACGAATAACACAAGAGAACTGTCCCCTTGTGTTTAGAACTACTG
>JAFQKX010000071.1 GCA_017414705.1 Clostridia bacterium | reverse complement strand
GTCGGATCGTCGTATACTAGGTATCCTGTATCGTCATAATCACTCAAGCCAACCGAGCGCTTGAGGTTTTCCAGCTCGCCGCTGAGTCCGAAAAACAAAAAGCTGGTCAGCAGAATGGACAGGACCGCCCACCAAATGATGCGAAATAATGCCTTTAGTTTCATTTTGCCGACCTCCCTACGCGAAAGAAATCAGCAACCGCCTTAGCCAGGCGCGTCATACAAAAACCGATCAGTAAGATCACCCAGGTCAGCTTCCATTGTGCCGTGGCAAGGGAAACGATCAGATACACGATGCCGGTCATTGCCCACACCGAATTGCGTGCCAAGGAATAAATGGGGCGGGTATTGCCGTCGTCGTTGCAGTCTTCGTTGGAAAAATCCTCGCGGGCAATGGGTGCTGCGTCGATGGGACGTGGTTTGCAGCCGAGCGCCGCGATCATGAAAAGCACGCCGATGATGGCGATAAACAGCATCAGCGCAAGACCGTAATCGTGCCAACGCTCCGAGCGCCCCAGCGTAACCATAGGGACTGCCGAGGTCAGCAAAATGCCGACCGAAACGATAAACAGGATCACCCGCTTGCGGGCGTTGCGCGCCTTGGCGGCATTTTCCGCATTGCGGGCGGCGCGTACCATTTTGTTCAGATCGCCGACCTCCTGCATCGCGGTGCGAAACGCCTCGCGATCGGAGCACCCCTGCCGCTTGAGAGAACGAAATCTGCGTTCGGCGCGGTCATAGACCGCTTTTTGCAGCTGCTCTACTCCGGGAGAGCGGCGTACCCGCGAGAATAATTCGCAAACGGCGTTGTAAATGGGTTGATTCAAGGCGTTTCACCTCCCGTCGGAGAAATCGTATGTCAGGAAAAGGCTTTTTCTAAAATACGTTTGGTAGCTTGTCCGTCGCAAGCCGCCATAAAGCGGATGCGGAAATCCTCGATCTGATTGGGATCGAAATTTTCTTCAGCACGGCTGATCGCGTCAATGAGCTCTTGGTCGGTCTTCACGATGGGGCCCGGCACAAAGCTGCGATAATCGTAATAAAAGCCGCGCCAATCGTCGTAATCCTCCAGATCGGTGGCGTAAAAGAACATCGGTCTGCCAAACAAAGAATATTCAAACACCAGTGAAGAATAGTCGGTGATGCAGGCGTCGGCGGCAGCCAACAGCGTGTCGATCTCCAAACCCGTGCTGACGTCAAACACAAAATCACGGCATTCGGGCGGGATGATAAAGGGCTGCTTGATCAAATAATGCTGACGCACCAGCAGGACCCAATCCTTGCCGAACTGCGCCTGCATTTTTTGCAGGGAAAAGCACTGCGGTGCCGTTGCCTCCAAGACTCTTCCGCGGAAGGTAGGGGCGTACAGCAGAATTTTTTTGCCGCGTGCGGCGGGAATGACCTCCTCCACTACGGCGCGGGAATTCGGCACGAAATCCGGCTCAAAAAATACGTCGGTGCGGCTGACGCCCAAAGCGCGCACGACACCTGCATCGGCGGAGAATGCCTCGCGGTAATTTTCTACCACCTGTGGCCCCGACACCGGTACCAGCGTGTAATTGCGGTGGCTGGGATAGCTGGTCATTTCTTCTACCGATTGACCGAAGCCCAGCCGTGCGGTGCTCCAGCCGAATTTTTTGAAGGCGCCGCAGGCGTGCCATACCTGCACGATCTGCTGCCCCTTGCGGCGGCGGAAGCATCCCATCGCCTCGCAGGAATCATCCAAAAAGACACATTTGGCATCTGCAATGTCGCGCATCAGCCGCAGTCCCTTGTACAGAAGTGTGGGATAGCGCGAGGAGGAATACGCTAAAATGTGCGTGCTGACCTGCTTTTCTTCATTGATACATTGCCGATACAGCAGTTGTAAACTGTCTGAAAAAACCGTTTTGCGCACCGTGACAAAGACTGCCTTGTCGGTTTGCAGCGGCTTTCGGGCAGAAATACGATAAGCACATGGCAATGCCACGCGCAATAAAAACCATTTTGCCACGCGACCGATCAAGCGGCGCACCAATGCAAGGATCCGTCTCATATCACTTGATCTTAGAGGCGTAGATCTGCGCTACTTCCTCAGCAGAGCCTGCCGCGACCACCGTGCCGTGCTCGAGCAGAATGGCCTTGTTACAGATGGACTTGACCTGTTCAATGGAGTGCGAAACGAACAGTACCGTCACTCCGCGCGAGAACATATCGGTCACCTTTTTTTCACTCTTTTTGCGGAATTTGGCGTCGCCGACCGAAAGCACCTCGTCCAAAATCAGGATTTCGGGCTCCACCACCGTGGCGATGGAAAAGCCGAGACGCGCGCGCATACCCGAGGAATAGTTTTTCAGCGGTACGTCAATGAATTTTCCAAGCTCGGAAAATTCCACGATCTCGTCGTATTTACTCATCAGGAATTTGCGCGAATAGCCCAACACCGAGCCGTAGAGGAAAATATTTTCCCGCCCCGTGTATTCCATATCAAAACCCGCGCCCAGTTCAATGAGCGGAGCGATCGAGCCGCCGATCTTCATTTCGCCCTCGGTGGGATGATAGACGCCCGCAATGATCTTCATCAGCGTGCTTTTTCCCGCGCCGTTGAGGCCCAAAATGCCCAAACGGTCGCCGCGTTCCAGCTCAAACGATACGTTGCGAAGCGCCCAGAATTCATTATAGTGAATATCGCGCTTGACCGATTTGATGAGGTAATCCTTGAGGGAATCCACCTTTTCGGAGCTCAGATTGAATCGAATGCCGATATCCTTGAGTTGAATGATGGGATCCTTTTTGTTTTGTTCCATTATTTTTCTCTCCCATCCGTTAAATGTGCAGGACGAATTCATCCTGCTTCTTGTAAAATGCCAACGCACCGATGACGATGCAGATGACGCTGAAGGCGAAGCAATACAGGGTATAATACCAATTAAACTCGGTACCGAAGATGCAACTGCGGAAGTTATCGATGCAGCTGAATAGGGGATTGAGCTTCATGACCCACGCCACCATACTGTCGGCGTATTTTTCGACCTTGTAGAACACTGCCGAGCAATAGAACAGCAGCGTCAGTGCCACGTTCCACAGATATTCCATATCGCGGAAATAAACGCCGATGGTCGACAGGATCATACCAACGCCCAGCGTCAGCAAAAACACGTTGATCAGCGGGATGACCGACAGCAGCACCTGCCAGGTGGGGAAGATGCCGAGGATGAGCGAGACCACCACCAACACCACCAACGAAATCAAAAACAAAATGTAGTTATACAGAATATAGGAAAGCGGGTAGAGGTATTTGGGGACGTATACCTTTTTGATCATAGCGGCGTTGACACGGATACTGCGGGTAGCTTCCTTGGTGCCCTGCGAAAACAACGTGTACAGCAGCCGTCCCGCCAGAATGTATACGGGGAAGGTCTTGTCGTTGGAATATCCCAGCAGCGGGCCGAAGACCACCGACAGCACGATCATGTTCAGCAGCGGCTCCAGCATGGTCCAGAACAGTCCCAAATAGCTTCTGCGATATTTTAATTTGATGCCCTTTTTTACCAATTCGCCCAGCAAAAAGCGGTAGCGATGGATGTGAGCAAACAGTTTTCCCATGCTGAATCCCCCAAATACAGTAATACAAGATATGATTGTATTCAGTATACCATAAAAAGAACGGTTTGTAAAGGGAGGAAGTGCGCTACGCATTACAGTTTTGTAACCGGTTTTTTTATCGGAAAAGGAAATTTTAAGGGAAATAAGAGTTGCTTTTTGCATGGTGCAATGCTATAATGAGGATACCGAAAGAAAAGGAAAGGTCGTTTTATATGAAGACAGTTTTGTTTCAGGGCGATTCCATTACCGATTGCGGACGCAATCGTGCGGATTCCAACAGTCTCGGCTATGGTTATCCCTTGCTGGCAGCGTCCTTGATGAATGAAAAATATGCAGGAGAATATCAGTTCCTCAACCGCGGCATCAGCGGAAACCGCAGCACCGATCTGTACGCGCGCATCAAGTCGGATATCATTAACTTAAAACCCGATTATATGAGCATCTTGATCGGCGTCAACGACGTGTGGCATGACGTGGCGAGGCAAGACGGTGTTGCGCCCGAAAAATTCGAACGCATCCTGCGTATGCTGCTGGATGAGGTGCTCCAAGAGCTGCCTGAACTTAAGATCTTCTTCATTGCATCGTTCTTTACAGGCGATGCGCTGCTGGAGCAGCACGGACCGATCTTCCCCGATCGCGTTGCCGAAAACGCCGCCATCGTTAAGCGCGTGGCAGCCGATTACGGGATGCCCTGTATCGATGCGCAAGCCTTGTTTGACGAGGCCTGCACCCGCGCTCCCGCAACGTATTGGACGGCAGAGGGCGTGCATCCTACCTACGCAGGTCACGCATTGCTTGCCAAAGCGTGGATCGAGCAGTTTGAACAAATGCGCTGACCCAAAGCCTGATCTCAAACCAAAAGAACGCAAGCCGCAGCTTGCGTTCTTTTTTGATTAACCGTTATTTTGCAGACGGATCTGTTCGGTGATCTCATGTGCCTCGCAAACCAAAAGATCCGCACCGTTTTTCTCCAGCTCTTCGCGGGAACGAAAGCCCCACAGCACTCCGACGGTGAATAATCCCGCCTGCGTACCGGTCTTCATATCGGTGGCGGTGTCTCCCGCATACCAGCATTCCTCTGCTGTGACACCCAACGTCTGCAGCATTTCCGGTACTAACGAGGGATCCGGCTTGAGCGGCTTACCGGGGCGCCCGCCGATGAGCAGCGAGATGCGATCACCAAATAATTCCTTGGAAATTTTTTCGGCCGTTGCCTGCGGCTTGTTGGTCAGAATGGCGCATTTCACACCCATGCCGATCAATGCATCCATCATTTCCAAAATACCGTCATACGGCTTGGTCAGATACAGAAAATCCGCATCGTAGGTGCTGCTGTATTCGGCAAACACCGCATCGGTTTTTGCTTCATCCGCGCCCACGGTTTTGATCATGCGCTCCACCAGCGTGCGCGCACCCTCTCCGACCAGAACCTTGTAGGTCTCGGTTTCAATGGAGGGCAGGTCGTATTTGTTGAGTGCCAGATTCGCCCAATGTGCAATGGAATCAATGGTGTTGAGCACCGTTCCGTCCATGTCAAAAATCATTGCCTTGATCATTGTGATATCTCCTATGTATGTTGCTCGCGGCGCTCTGCCTGCTGCCGCGAAAATTCGCAGCCGCAGAAGCTTTGCCGATAGAGTCCGTATTCCTTGGATAATGCGATGGAACGTTGATACCGTCCTTTTTTCTTTAGATCCGTGGGCAGCCAGGTCACCGTACTGTTTTGGCATAGCGCAAGTCCCAACTCGTTGATGCGGTCAGCATTTTTCAGCGGACTGATGGTCAGCGTGGTGGCACAGTAATCGTATCCGCCCTGCTGCGCTGCCGTCACCGTTTTTTGCAGCCGAAGCGTAAAGCATTCGCTGCATCGTGCGCCGCCCTCGGGCTCGTTTTCCTGACCCCTTGCCGCCTGCACAAATTCCGTCGGGTCATAGCCGCCCTCCAAGACCGTCACGGGGGAGGCGAGCGGACATTCGAGCACAAACCGCCGCAGCTCGT
>JAFQKX010000070.1 GCA_017414705.1 Clostridia bacterium | reverse complement strand
GTCCGTACCTCTCTTTTTTTGGACTGGATATCCCCCTATCCCCCGGCGGAGAACTGCGGCAAAACTACCGATTGACCCAAAACGACCGTTTCCTCACCGCCGACGGAATCACCCTACCCATCGGTCTACGCCACCGTCACTACACGTTGTTGGAACCCTACGTCCGCACCCTCTCCCCTGCCGAGGCGGAGGCGGAGTCTGTGCGGCGACTACGAGCCTTGGAGCGACTGGAGTTAGCGGAGGTAACTGTCCGCGAGAGCCGGTATATCGGTGAAAATACCGCCGGCGGCTACGTACTGACCGGCCGGTACGTCTGTGAGGAAAACATCGCCTGCGAGCAACAAATCTATGTAGAAGAATAAAAGGAAAATTCGTTGAATTTGGACAATGACATTTAGAAATTTTATTGATATAATATATTTTAATTAAAGTGTCACCTAGAGGTACTTTTTGGAGGAATGCGATCGATGACCACCGAACAGCTGATAAACGTCGAGCGGATGGAACAGGCAGTGAGCCTGTTCGGTAGCTTTGATGAAAACATCCGTATGATCGAACGGCATTACGGCGTTTCGGTGCTCACCCGCGGCACAGACATCAAGGTCAGCGGCGAGATGGAGGCGGTCTCCAAGGCCGTCCGCGCCATCGAGGGACTGCTGCACCTCATCAACCGGGGCGAGCAGGTGGGAGAACAGAACGTCCGCTACGTGCTGATGCTGGTGGACGAAGGGGGCGACGACGCCCTGCCTCAGCTCTCCTCCGACAGCATCTGCGTCACCTCCAAGGGCCGCCCGGTGAAGCCGAAGACCCTGGGCCAAAAGCAGTATATCGAGGCGATTCGTGACAACACCATCACCCTGGGCATCGGCCCCGCCGGCACCGGCAAGACCTACCTGGCCGTGGCTATGGCGGTCAACGCCTTCCGTGCCAAGGAGGTCAACCGCATCATTTTGACCCGCCCTGCGGTGGAGGCTGGCGAAAAGCTGGGCTTCCTCCCCGGTGATCTGCAATCCAAGATCGACCCCTATCTCCGCCCTCTCTACGACGCACTGTTCGATATGCTAGGCACTGAAAACTACCAAAAATACGTGGAGCGCGGCAACATCGAGATCGCTCCGCTGGCCTATATGCGCGGGCGCACGTTGGACGATTCGTTCATCATTTTGGACGAGGCGCAAAACACCACGCCCGAGCAGATGAAAATGTTTTTGACGCGATTGGGTTTTCGCTCCAAGGTGGTGGTGACGGGCGATATCACACAGATCGACCTGCCTGACGGACGGCGCAGCGGTCTGGTGGACGCTACGCACATTCTCAAGAGCATTGACGATATTGCCATCATTCGGTTCAACGAAAAGGACGTTGTGAGACACCGTCTGGTGCAGGAGATCATCAAGGCGTATGAAAAGCGGGAGAAAAAGCAATGAATCCATTAATCTTAAGCATGAGCAATCAACAAAAGATCCTCAAATTACCGCACAGTCTGCGTACACTGGTGCGCCGCTGCTGCTGCGCGGTATTAAAAAACGAAGGCTTTACGGAAACGGCGGAGGTCAGCGTGACCTTTGTGGACAACGATACCATCCGCGAGCTCAATCGACTGCATCGCGACATTGACTCCCCCACCGACGTATTATCCTTTCCGCTGGGCGAGGCGGGTGTGTATGATATCAACCCCGACAACGGCGCAAAGCTGCTGGGCGATATTGTCATCTCGGTGCCGCGTGCGTTGGAGCAGGCGCAGGAATACGACCATCCGTTTACACGCGAAATCGGATTTTTAACGGTACACTCTATGCTGCATCTGCTGGGATATGATCATATTGAGGAGCCCGACGGCAATATAATGCGGCAGCAAGAAAAAATAATTTTGGCAGGTCTTGATCTGAATCGGGACAAGCCGTTTGACGCAGAGGAACTGAAATGAAACAACAAGAATCAAAATCGGCATTCATTGCCATCGTAGGACGCCCGAACGTGGGAAAATCCTCCCTCATGAACGCTATGCTGGGGCAAAAGGTCGCCATCGTATCGGACAAGCCGCAGACCACCCGCACCCGCATCATGGGGGTATTGACCGAGCAGGAGACGCAGTACGTCTTTATTGACACGCCGGGTCTGCACAAACCCAAGACTGCCCTGGGAGAACGCATGGTCAAGGCGGTGGGAGACGGCATGTGCGACGTGGACTGCTGCGTGCTGGTGGCGGACGTGACGGTGGGCTTCGGCACACCCGAGCAGGAGCTCATCAAGGAGATGCAACGCAGAAAGCTGCCTGCCATTCTGGCGCTCAACAAGATCGATCTGCTTGCCAAAAAGGAAGATCTTTTGGCACTCATTCTCAAATTCACCGCCGCTATGGAGTTTGCCGCGGTGGTGCCGGTTTCTGCCAAGAGCCACGACGGGCTGGGCGCACTCAAGGGAGAACTGTCGCAGACGGCAAAAGCGGGCGTACATTTATTTGATGACGACACGCTGACCGACCAGCCCGAGCGCGTGCTTGCCGCCGAACTGGTGCGCGAGAAGATCCTGCGTAGCCTGGATCATGAGATCCCGCACGGTACCGCCGTGGAAATCGAACGCTTTCACGAACGTGAAGACGGTCTGTTGGAATTGGACTGCATGATCTACTGTGAAAAAGAAAGCCACAAGGGCATTATCATCGGCAAGGGCGGTGCCACGCTCAAGCGCATCGGTATGCTTGCCCGCCGTGATATGGAGCAATTCTTTGACTGTCAGGTCAGCCTGAAATGCTGGGTCAAGGTCAAGGAAAATTGGAGAAACCGCGAAGGGTTGATCCATCATTTTGGATTAGATTGACAGTTGTACTCCCCGTTTGTTTGGACACACTAAACTCAAAACCAAGCAAAGGGTGAGACGTGATGAACGATCAAAAAAGAGCGGCTTGGGATGCATTTGCCCAAACCGGAAAAATCACCGACTATCTTGCGTATTGTGAGATCGCCAAAGAACTGACACCGGAGGATGTGTATCATGCGAATGACCACCGACGGGCTGATCGTGCGCGAGCAGTTCACGGGAGAGAGCACGCGGATCATCACCGTACTGACCCGTGAGCACGGATTGATCCGTGCCTTTTCGCCCGGCGCACGCAGCTTAAAAAGTAAATACGTTTCCTCCACGCAGCTGCTGTGCTTTTCCAAGCTGTCCTTGGCAGAAAGCAAGGGCATCTATCGCGTCGAAAGCGCTTCGCCCATTGACGTGTTCTTTGAGCTGCGAAACGATGTGGTCAAATTATCGTTAGCACAGTATTTTTGCGAGCTGGCAATGTTTTTTACCCCCGAGGAGGACGACTGTACCGAGCTGCTGCGTCTTTTACTCAACGCTATAAAATTCCTGGAAAAAGAAATGCATTCGCCCGCCAAGCTTAAGGCAACGGTGGAGTTGCGCATTCTGTCTCTGACCGGATATCTGCCGGATCTGGTGGGCTGCCGTGACTGTGCCAATTTTTCGCAGGATACATATTATTTTGATCCCATTGCCGGCACGGTACAATGCGAAGCCTGCGCACAGCTTTCAGGCACCGCAGGCATCCGCATTTCTTATGCGGTTTTTTGTGCGATGCGGCATATTATCTACAGTGAATTTCAAAAGATCTTTTCTTTCAAACTCTCCCCTGCCGCCGAATTAGAGCTTGAGCAGGTCAGCGAGGAATATCTGTTGGCGCACGCTGAACGAAATTTCACGACACTGCAATTTTATCATTCGTTATAGGAGACACCTATGTCAAACGCTATGGAAAAACATTATCACGCGCTGGAGCTGGATAAGATCCTTGCTATGCTGGCCGAGCGTACCGCCTGTGCAGATGCGCGCGAGGCGGCTTTGGCGTTGCGCCCCTGCGGGCAACTGCGTGAGGCGCAAGCACTGCTGCAGGAGACCTCCGACGCGCATATGCTCATCGCGCGTTACGGTGCGCCTGCCTTTGGCGGACTCAACAACATCAAAAACGCTTTGGCACGCTGCACCGCGGGCGGTATTTTGTCAATGGGTGAGTTGTTAAAGGTGGCTTCGGTGCTGCACATTTTCCGCTCACTCAAGGATTGGCGCAGCCATTCGGCAGAGGTTCCCACCTGCCTCAACGAGCGGTTTGACTATCTGTACACCAACCGCACACTGGAGGAACGCATTACCTCCTGCATTTTGTCGGAAGAGGAAATGAGCGATCATGCCTCGCCCGAATTATACGATATACGCCGCAAGATCATTGGGGTACAGAACCGTGCCCGTGACCGTTTGGAAAAGATGGTTCGTTCTTCTGCCGAACAGAAGTTTTTGCAGGATGCCGTCATTACCATGCGCGACGGACGCTTTGTGGTACCGGTCAAGTTAGAGCACCGCGCCAAAGTCCCCGGCTTGGTGCATGACACCTCGGCATCGGGGGCAACGGTGTTCGTAGAGCCGTTGGAGATCGTGGAATCCAACAACGAGATCCGCATTCTGCGCACCAAGGAGCAGCAGGAGATCGAGCGGATTTTGGCAGAGCTTTCCACGCAGGCGGGCGACTGTGCGGTATTTATCAACACAAGCTACGATCTGTGCGTGCAACTCAACCTCATTTTTGCCAAGGCACACCTTGCATTCGATCTCAACGCCACGGCGCCGATGCTGTCGGAGGACGGCGTTGTGGAACTCAATCGCGCACGGCATCCGTTATTGGATCAGAAAAAAGCGGTGCCCATCGACCTTCGGCTGGGCGAACAGTTTGATACCTTGGTCATCACCGGACCCAACACCGGCGGCAAGACCGTCTCACTCAAAACGTTGGGACTTTTGGTGTTAATGGCGCAATGCGGCATGATGATCCCCGCTGCCTCCAACAGTCGCATTTCGGTGTTTGACCGCGTACTCGCCGATATTGGGGATGAGCAATCCATCGAGCAATCGCTTTCAACCTTTTCAGCACACATGACCAACATCATTTCTATCATGCAGCACACCACCGACCGTTCATTGGTGCTGCTGGACGAATTGGGCGCCGGCACCGACCCCGTAGAGGGTGCCGCATTGGCAGTCTCCATTCTGGAGCGGCTCAAGCTGATGCAGGCAAAGGTTGCTGCCACCACACACTATGCTGAAATCAAAGAATACGCCCTGCGCACCGAACGCGTACAAAACGCAAGCTGTGAGTTTGACGTGCAGACGCTCTCCCCTACTTACCGATTGCTGATCGGTCTGCCGGGAAAATCCAACGCATTTGCCATTTTGGAGCGGTTGGGGATGGATCCCATCGTCATCAACCGCGCCCGCGCCATTGTGCCGGAGGAAAGCAGCCGTTTTGAAGAGGTCATTGAATCGCTGGAGCAGAGCCGTCAGGAGCTGGAACGAGAGCAAGAAGCGGCGCGTCAGGCACGCGAAGAGGCACAACGGTTGACGCAGTCTGCCGGAGAGCGCAAGAAAAAATTAGAAGAAGAACGCGAAAAAGAATTAGAGAAAGCACGCACCGAGGCACAACGCATCGTAGAGCGCACCCGCGCCAAGACCGACGCGTTATTGGCGGAATTGGAAGCACTAAAAAAATCTGCTTCCAAGGAGAATGCACAAGATCTGCTGCGCAGAGCCAAAGCATCGGTACGCTCGGGCATGAATGCTGCTGAGGATCAAGCCAATCCGGTACAAAAATTGCGGGATGACGGTGATGACTACACGCTGCCGCGCCCGCTCAAGGTAGGAGATGCGGTACTGCTGCGCGATCTCAACAAAAACGCAACCGTCACCGAGGTGCCTAAGAATGCCGACTACGTCTTTGTGCAGGCAGGCATTATCCGCACCAAGGCGATGCTGTCCAATCTGCGACTGCTGGAAAAACAGCCCGCCGCCGTTAAGACTCCGCAAACACGCAAAAATCGCACGGGCGAGGATTCCCGCGCGGTGCGCAACGAAGGCTCCAGCGTGGATCTGCGCGGGCAAATGGTGGATGAGGCGTTGCCTTGTCTTGACATGTTTTTGGACAACGCGGTGCTGTGTCATCTGCAGACCGTGACCATCATTCACGGCAAAGGGACCGGCGCACTGCGCAGCGCGGTACGCACGCATCTGCGCCACCATCCGCAGGTCAAGACCTTCCGCCCCGGTATGTACGGCGAAGGTGAGGACGGCGTAACCATTGCTGAGTTGAAATAACATCACAAGGAGGATTGTCCTATGTTTTCTCCGTTGGCTGACCGCATGCGTCCGACGACGCTGGAGGATATGGTGGGTCAGAGTCATTTGCTCTCCCCCGGCAAGCCGTTATATAATATGATCGAAAGCGGCGAGATCCCCAATCTGATCTTTTACGGACCGTCGGGTGTAGGCAAGACAACACTTGCCTCTATTATTGCATCGCGCACCAATCGAAAGCTGCACCGTCTCAACGCCACTACTGCATCCACAAGCGATATTCGCGACATGGTGGCGGAATTGGATACCTTGGCAGCGTCCAACGGGATCCTGCTGTATCTGGACGAGATCCAGTATTTCAACAAAAAGCAGCAGCAATCTCTGCTGGAGCACATTGAAAACGGCGCCATCACGCTGATCGCATCCACCACCGAAAATCCGTATTTTTACATTTACAACGCCATTCTCAGCCGTTCCAACGTCTTTGAATTCCGTCCGGTCAGCGCGGAGGAGATCCGCCCTGCCGTGGAACGCGCCATGGCGTTTTTGGCGCAGGAAAAGGGCTGCGAGATCACGGCAGAAAACGGTGTGGTAGAACATATTGCAGGTGCTGCGGGCGGCGACGTGCGCAAGGCGCTGAACATGACCGAAGCGGCGGTGCTTTCCACCTTATATACCGACGGCAAAAAGGTTCTGACCATGGAAACCGTCACCACGCTTTCGGGCAAGAGCGCCATGCGGTATGACCGCGACGGCGACTCACATTATAATATTCTGTCGGCATTTCAAAAGTCGATGCGCGGATCGGATCCCGATGCGGCATTGCATTATCTGGCGCGGCTGCTGGAGGCGGGCGATCTGCCGTCGGTCTGTCGTCGGTTAATGGTATGTGCCTGCGAGGACGTGGGACTTGCCTATCCCATGATAATTCCTATTGTCAAAGGTGCCGTGGATGCGGCGCTGCAGGTGGGACTGCCCGAGGCACGCATTCCGCTTGCCGATGCGGTCATTTTGGTATGCACCTCGCCCAAATCCAATTCGGGCATTTGTGCCATTGACGATGCCATGGCAGACATTCAAAACGGCAAGAACGGCGATATTCCCGCACACCTGAAGGATGCCCATTACAGCGGCGCCAAGGAGTTGGGGCACGGGCTGACCTATCAGTATCCGCACGCCTTCCCCAACCATTACATCCCGCAGCAATATCTGCCCGACGAGCTCAAGGACCGTGTATATTACCGTCCCTGCGAGAACAAAAACGAGCAGGCTGCCAAGACGTATTGGGATGCCGTCAAGAGCAAGAAAAAGGAGTAAGAATATGCAAATCATTCTGGCCTCGGCGTCGCCGCGGCGCAAAGAATTATTGGGGATGATCTGCCCCTCGTTTGAGGTTGTGGTGTCTACCGTGGAGGAAATCCTGCCAAGCGGCATTGCGGCACAGGATGCGCCGGAATATCTGGCGCGACTCAAGGCCTGTGACGTGGCAAAACAACATTCCGACGCGCTGGTCATCGGTGCCGACACGGCGGTTTTGATCGCAGACAAAATGCTGGGCAAGCCCAAGGATGCCGACGATGCCAAACGGATGCTGCGCATACTCTCAGGCGCACAGCATCAGGTCATTACGGGATGCTGCTTGTGCATGGGCGGCAGGGTGCATTCCTTTTCCCAGACCACGGCGGTACAGTTTTATCCCCTGTCCGACCGTGAGATCGACAACTATATTGCATCGGGTGAGCCGTTTGACAAGGCGGGCGCCTTCGGCATCCAACAAAAGGGCTGTGTTTTAGTAGAAGGCATCC
>JAFQKX010000069.1 GCA_017414705.1 Clostridia bacterium | reverse complement strand
TCTTCGCTCCATTGCTCTACCGCCTCGCGGCTTTTGCGCAGCATCCCCTCTCCCGAGCAAGGAACGTCGGCAATGACCAAATCAAAGGTATTGGGATATTGCGAACAGATCTGCTGCGGGGTGCAGCAGGTGGTGATCACGTTGCGAAAGCCTAAACGCTCCACGTTTGAGGTAAGAACCTTCATACGGGACGGGATGATCTCATTGGCGATCAAAATGCCGTTTTCACCCGAAAAAGAGGCAGCTCGAGCGGTTTTTCCGCCTGGAGCGGCACACAGGTCAAGAATCTTCCAATCGGGTTTAGGGTCTATCGCAGCAGCGGCTGCCATGGCGGCAGGCTCCTGCACGTAAAATGCCCCTGCGTGGTGCAAGGGGGTATTTCCAATGCCGTCAAAGGAAAAATAGCGTCCGCATGTATCAAAGGAGATCGGGTAGGTCTCAAACGGCACAACGGCATCCAACTGTCCCGGTTGTATTTTGATGCGATTAATGCGCAGGGCACGCTGCGGCTCTGCTTGCATAGCTTCAAAAAATTGCGGAGCATCCGCGCCCAGCAGTGCTTGCATTCGCTGCACAAATGCGGCCGGCAGGGTAATTTTTTGCTGCATAACATTCACTCCTTTGACATCGGTATTGTATCACACAACGACCGTTTATTCAACCGAAATCCAACAAAAAACTCTCGCATTCCGAAGAATGCGAGAGTGAACGGAAACGGATGGGTGATTACTGTGCGTCCTCTGCCGGCAATTCGCTGGTGCAATGTGCGCAGCGGGTGGCCTCAATAGCGATCTCGCTCTTGCAGAAGGGGCAAATCTTGGTAGTGGGAGCGGCAGGCGCCTCTTCCTCGACCTTTTTCTTGCGCTTGGTACCTTCAACCAACAGGTTCACGGCTTTGACCAAGAAGAAAATGACAATCGCCATAAGGAAGAAATTGATGATGGCATTGATGAAGGAGCCGTAGTTGAGTGTAACGGCTTCCTTGACCACAGTAGCCACACCGTCAACCTCTTCGGTCACTTCGGGGCGCAAAACAATAGCGTACTCGCTGAAATCCATGCCGCCGATGGCACCGATGAGCGGAGAGATCACGTCTTTGACCAAGGAATTGACGATGCCCTGAAACGCACCGCCGATGATGACACCGACTGCCAGGTTCATGACGTTACCGCGGGAAATAAAATCTTTAAATTCCTTAATGATACCGTTTTTCTTGTTTGCCATGATAGTCTACCCTTTCGTTATGTGTTTTTTTGATTTAGTGGCGGTCGCGTCTGCCGCCGTCACGGCGTCTGCCACCGTCACGACGGGCAGGACGACGCTCCTGAGAAATATCGTTCTCGGGAACAACGCCTTCCAACTCGATAATGGCATCGCGGCGGGAGAGGTTGAGTCTGCCCTGATCGTCGATCTCAAGCACCTTGACGACGATCTCGTCACCGACCTGCACAACATCCTCAACGCGCTCGGTACGCTTGGTATCGAGGTGGCTGATATGCACCATACCCTCTTTGCCCGGAGCGATCTCAACGAATGCGCCGAAGCTCATGAGACGGGTGACCTTGCCCTTGTAAATAGCACCGGGCTCGGGATCATTGGCGATGGTCTCGACCATCGTGATAGCACGCTGGGCTTTCTCCAAATCCAGAGCAGAGACAAATACGTGACCGTCTTCCTGGATATCGATGGTACATTCGCACTTCTCTTGCAGTTCCTTGATGACCTTGCCCTGCTTACCGATGACATCGCCGATCTTATCAGGGCTGATGACGGTGGTGAGCATCTTGGGAGCGTACTTGGACAGCTCGGCACGCGGCTCGGCAATTGCCTTGAGCATGACCTCGTCGAGGATATACATTCTTGCCTTGTTGGTCTTGGCAAGGGCTTCCTTGATGATGGCGGGGGTCAAGCCGTGAACCTTAAGGTCCATCTGAATGGCGGTGATACCGTTTTTGGTACCGGCGACCTTGAAGTCCATGTCGCCGAAGAAGTCTTCCAGACCTTGAATGTCGACCATAGTGCTGAAATCATCCAGATTGCCGTCCTTGGTAACAAGACCGCAGGAGATACCGGCAACGGGAGCCTTAATGGGAACACCTGCATCCATCAGAGCCAGCGTGGAGCCGCAGACCGAGCCCTGCGAGGTAGAGCCGTTGGAGGACAGGACCTCGGAGACCAGACGCAGCGAATACGGGAACTCCTCAACCGACGGGATGACCGGCAGCAGAGCACGCTCTGCTAAGGCACCGTGACCGATCTCACGGCGTCCGGGACCGCGGGAGGGCTTGGTCTCGCCGACCGAGTAAGACGGGAAGTTATAGTGATGCATATAGCGCTTGCTTTCTTCGTTGTCGATACCGTCGAGCAACTGAGCATCGCGCATCTGACCCAAGGTAACGATGGTCATGACCTGCGTCTGACCGCGGGTGAACAGACCGGAGCCGTGCACGCGGGGCAGCAGACTGACCTGAGCGTCCAAGGGACGAATCTCGTCCATCTGACGGCCGTCAACACGGCGGCCCTCCATTAACCAAGTGCGCACGATGGATTTCTGCAGCTTGTACAGACAATCCTCGAGCTTTGCGGTCTCTTCGGGATACTCCTCGTCAAACTTGGCATGGACAGCCTCGTAGATGGGACGCAGGCGATCGTCGCGGATGCGCTTGTCATCGGTATCCAAGGCAGCAGCAACATCGTCATGGGCGAAGGCTGCGACTGCCTCGTACATCTCATGAGAGGGATCATTGGAGATGAACTCGAACTTGGGCTTGCCGATCTCGGCGACCATACCCTTGATGAATTCCACGATCTCCTGGTTGGCCTTGTGACCTGCCATAATACCTTCATACATCACGTCGTCGGGAATCTCATTGGCACCGGCCTCGATCATAGCGACCAAGGAATCGGTAGAGGCAACGGTAACGTGCATCTGGCTGGCGGCCTCCTGCTCGGCGTTGGGGTTGATGACGAATTCACCGTCCACATAGCCGACGACGACACCGCTGATGGGGCCGTCCCAAGGAATGGGAGACAGAGCGATGGCGGCAGAGGCGCCGATCATTGCAGTGGTCTCGGGCGGGCAATCGGGATCAACCGACATAACGGTACATACCACCGTAACATCGTTGCGCATATCCTTGGGGAACAGCGGACGGATGGGACGGTCGATGACACGGGAAGCCAAAATGGCTTTTTCGGACGGTTTGCCCTCTCGGCGTTGGAAGGAGCCGGGGATCTTACCGACAGAATAGAGCTTTTCTTCAAAATCTACCGACAGGGGGAAATAGTCGATTCCCTCGCGCGGCTTGTCCGCTGCGGTGACGTTACACAGCACGCAGGTCTCGCCGTAAGAGACCATGACGGACGAGGTTGCCAGCTGACAGAGTTTGCCGGTTTCAAAAACCAGGGGACGACCTGCCAGAGTCGTTTCAAAACGTCTTGCTTGTTCAAACATACAAATTCCTCCGAATTTTTATTCTTAAGGGTACGGCTTAGCAATTAACACACACACCGAAGCGTCGGGATGTCTGTTCACTGCTAAATCGAATACCCTTGAAGTCAAATAAAAGTGTTGTAAAACAAGGGGAAGGCAGGCCGCACAAGGCGGTCTGCCCCTAAACACCTTATTTACGCAGGCCGAGTCTTTCGATCAGAGCACGGTAGCCTTCGATATCCGTCTTTTGCAGATATGCCAGCAAGTTACGTCTGTGACCAACCATCTTGAGCAAACCGCGGCGAGAGTGATGATCCTTCTTGTGGATCTTCAAGTGCTCGTTGAGCTCGTTGATGCGGCGGGTCAAAACTGCGACCTGAACCTGGGCAGAGCCGGTATCGCCCTCATGAGTGGCGTATTCGGCCATGATTGCCTGTTTTTCTGCTTTCGTCATTACTTTTCACCTCTTTTATTATTTCCCATCGGCACAGCAGAAGGTCAGGTGATTCCTCATAGAGGCATATGCCCAAAGCCGAGCCGAAAGTTATCGCCGTTATTTTAACATATTATTTGTGATTTGTAAAGTCTTTTTTCGAAATAATCATACAGTTTTTTTGCCAAAAGGACGCATCTGTCGTTCTTTCTGTCGAAAACGGCTGAGCTGCGCGCCGAGAAAAAAGATATACATTCCGACGTACAGCCAAAGCATAAAGAAAATGACGGTGGTCAGGCTGCCGTAAAATCCTGTGGTAGCAAAGCTCGTGATATACCACGCATAGAGCTGCGAGAATCCCATCCAGGCACCTGCTGCCAGGACGGCACCCAACCATTCTTGACGCAGTGTGCTTTTGCGGTCGGGCAAAAACAGATAGAAGATCAAAAACAGCGCTGCCACAAGTGCAAAGGAGATAAGGCTGCGCAGCAGGTAGATCACGCGCACAATGCCTTGAAACTGCGGAAACAATATGCTGAGGGTTTGTGAGATGCTTTGACCGAACACTACAAGCACCGCTGCAAGCACCACGGTCAGCAAAAAGCCGAGGGTGTAAAAGCAGGCACGCAGGCGCACGTAGACCCACCCGCGCGTTTCGGTGCAATCGCAGACGCGGTTGAGTCCGCGGGTCATAGCGAGGATCCCGCGGGATGCCGACCACAGTGCCGCGATGGCAGTAACGGTAATGGTAATCCCGTTTTCGGAGCGGTAGGACTCGGCAAATACCGATGCGATAAATTCAGAAAAGACGCTTGGGATAACGCCGGAGATCAGCTCGTGCACGGCGGACTCGGTCAAAAACGGGAAGGCGCTGACAATGGACGCCAGCAGCATGATGAACGGAAACAGCGAGAGCAGCAAAAAGAACGCTGCTTGTGCCGAGAAGGAAACGACCTCGCTCAAATGCAACCTCTTGATAAAATTCCGAACCGTTTTGATCCATCCGCGCAGAGTAATGATCTGTGCTTTCACAGCGTGATCATCCCATCCTTCATCATTTCCTTGGCTGCCAGAAGCAGGCTCATGCGGGCGGCAGCAAAACTGGTTCCTCCCTGCATCCAGACCGCAAACGGTGCACGCATGGGAGCATCTGCCGACAGCTCAATGGTGGAGCCGAGGGTAAAGGAGCCCGATGCCGAGACCACCTTTTCATCGTAGCCTGCCATATCCGAGGGCTCGGGGCAGGCATAAGAATCAATGGGAGAGCCCTTTTGCAGGCCGCGGCAAAAGCTGACCAATGCTTCGGGCGTGCGAAGCAGGATGGTTTGAATGATATCGGCGCGTTGCTCCTGTACGCCGGGAGAAACGGCGAAGCCGAGGGTTTCAAACAGCTTGGCACCGAATACGGCGGTCTTGAGAGCATCTCCGACCACCTGCGGGGCAAGATAAACGCCGAGATACATTTCGCGCAGCACGCCCAGCGTGGCACCGATCTCGCGTCCGGTAGACGGCGCAGAAAAGCGTCCCGCGCACAGCTCGACCAATTCTTTGCGTCCCGCAATATAGCCACCGGCGGGCGCAATGCCGCCGCCCGGATTTTTGATGAGAGATCCTGCGATCAGGTCGGCTCCGACCTCGGTGGGCTCTTTGGTCTGGACGAATTCACCGTAGCAGTTATCGACCATGATCCAGACGTCCCCCGCTTCTTCGCGCACGGCACGAATGGCCTCGCCGATCTCCTCCACCGTAAGCGAAGGGCGGGTACTGTAACCGCGCGAACGCTGAAAATAAACCAACTTGGGACGATGCAGCTGCAAGGCGGCACGAATGGCGGGAATATCCAATCTTCCCTGCTCGGTCATGGCAACCTCGCGGTAAGAAACGCCGAAATCCTTGAGCGATCCGGGCTTATTATTGGAGACACCGATAACGCCCAACAGCGTATCGTAGGGCGTTCCGGTAACACACAGCATTTCGTCGCCCGGACGTAGCAAGCCGAACAATGCGACGGTCAAGGTATGGGTACCGGACATCAGCTGAACGCGCAACAAGGCATCCTCGGCACCGACGGCTTGGGCAAAGACCTGCTCGAGCACGTCACGGCCGCGGTCATCGTAGCCGTAGCCGGTAGTGGGAGCAAAATGGCTTTCACTGATGCCGAAATCCTGAAATGCTTTGAGCATTTTGAGTTGGTTGTACTCCGCGATCTCATCGATGGCGGCGTAGGTGGGCTGCAGCTGCCGATGAATTTCGGCGCCGCGGGCTTGCAAGGCTTGGGGAATGTCGAAAAAGGGTTGTTGCATAATTAAAACTCCGTTTCGCTCCAGCGTCCGCAGGACGAGAAGCCGTTTTTTTGATAAAATGGGATCATAGCTGCTTCTGCCAACAAAAATGCAGTTCTCTCTCCAAGCGAATGCTTTGCTCGGGCAAGCAACGATGATGCATATCCGCGTCCGCGATACTCGGGCGCAGTAGCAACTGCCGAAAGAAGGCAAGTATTTGACGTAAGGCTGAGTACCGAAACGCAAGAGCATAAAACGCCGTCTTGCTCATGGCAAAACACATCCGCAACCGAGCGCCGTAATGCAAGGTAAAAATCCGGATACCACTGCGCAAAGGGTGGCATGGAAAAGCAAGAGGACAAGAGCGCGTACAGAGTCTCTCCGCGTGGCGCGGGCTGCGGCTCTCGTCTGCCCGATGCTTGCGTGCACAAGATCTCATAGCTGCGCGTTTCCTGCAGTCCCAAGGCGCGGGCGGTCTGCAAATTGCAGCAAAGCGTTCCGCCCAGTATTCTGAGAAACTCCTGCAATTCGGCGTGGTCTGCCGTCTGTGTGGTACAAAGAAAAATCGTACAATCACGGCGAAACAGCCACGCGGTGACGGTTTGATCGGAGTCGGTCTGTTGCCAACAATCAATCGGAACCACGTCACACACGGCAGCGGCGGCGGCGTAATAAAGCCAGAACAACTGCTGCGGCGGTGCTTGTTGACCAGTCGGATCATTGTACTGCCAACTCCTCAAGCAATGCTAACACCAGATCGCGCACGGAAAACAGATCGTTTTGATGCGCGACCACCGAGCCGGAATGCAAATAACGACAGGGCAGCGAAATGGCGGCGGTTTTGACGCCCGCACCCGCAGTATGGATGGCGCCTGCGTTATTGCCGCCCGCCTTGGCACGCTTGGATTGTACCGCGATGGCATTTTTCTGTGCGACCGAAAGGACGGTTTGGTACAACTCGGCATCGTAAACGGTACGATGATCTACAAACAAGGCAACTGCGCCTTTTCCCAACTCACAGACGGTTTGATCCGACGGTGTACCGGGCAGATCGGCGGCCGTTGTAGTTTCGACTGCAATGGCGATATCGGGGGCGGCGGTGTAGGCAGCACATTGGGCACCGGATAATCCCGTCTCTTCCTGCACGGTGAAGGAAAACCAGGTATCACACGGCAGGTCGCGTTGGATCAGATCCAGCAAAACGGCACAGCCGGCACGGTCGTCAATGGCTTTTCCCATCAAGAATCCGTCGCCGTAAGAAAGAACGGGGGTATCAAAACAGGCGAAGGAGCCAAGCGGGACGCGTTGCTCGGCTTCCTCTGCACAGGAGGCTCCGATATCGATCAAAAGCTCCTCCATAGAAAGGGGGCGGATACGCTGATCGGCATTCAGGTGATGCACGGCGATGCCACCGATGACGCCGATCTGTCCGCAAACGCGCACGCGACGGCCAAACACGACGGCTGGATCGATCCCGCCCAGCGGTGCAAAGCGCAAAAATCCGTCGGGCGTATATGCGGTGATCAGAAATCCGACCTCATCCATATGGGCATCCAACAGAATCTTTTTCGCAGAAGTGACTGCGCCCTTTTTGAATGCCAAAATATTACCGAGCGGATCTACGCTGACCTCGGCATGGTTACCAATGCGGCGCACAAGCTCCTCGCGCACGGCGTCTTCGTATCCCGAGGGAGCGTCTAAGGCGCAAAGGTGTTTGAGTGTTTGAAGCATCACACGCACCTCCCTGCAAATACAGTCAGCAGATCTGCGGTGTGTTGCAGATCAGACAACGAAACGAGCTCGACCGGCGTATGCATATTGCGTAGTGGAACAGAAATCAGCCCCGTCGCAATCCCGCCGCAGGTCACGGCGATTCGATCGGCATTGGTGCCGGTTGCCGATGCCATGATCTCACGCTGAAACGGGATATGATTCTCTTTTGCCAGAGTCAACAATTCGTCTGTGACCCGATTGGACAAAATGGGTGCGGTGCCGATCATCGGGCCGGCACCCAACACACCGCATTCATAGTCCTTCTCCCCCGCCGTTTTGGCAAAGGAAACGTCTACGCAAAGGCAGGTTTGGATCTCGCCTGCAAAGGCACCGCAGGCGGCTGCCGCAGCGCCAGATTCTTCCAAATTGGAAAGCTGCACCGTGAACGCAAGCTCGGAAGTTTGTTGCACGATCTGCTTTGCCGCCCACAAAACGGCAGCACAACCGGCGCGGTCGTCCAGCGCTTTGGCGGTCATCAGATCGTCGGTCAGCATAACGGCGGACGCCTCAAAGGTGACGGTACTGCCCAGCGGGATACAGGATCGGATGCGATCCTCCGAAAGACCGGTATCCAGCAAAATCTCGGTCACGTCGGGTAATTTTTCCTGCTTATTTTTTTGCAGGTGCGGCGGCACCGAACCAAACACTGCGTCATAGCGTTGTGTCCCCCAAACGCTGACCCGCGCAGCGCGCAGGGTTCTGAGGTCAACACGGCCGACGGCGGCACAACGCAGAAACCCGCCGCCCGCGTAATCGGTGACCAGCATACGGATCTCGTCCAAATGTGCCTCCAGCATCAGCGTTCCGCCGCCGTTACGGCGGGCGATCCACGAGCCGAGAGGATCCGTGTGAACGGCAAAGCCATCGCCCAAAAAGTCATGGGCAATGGCGGGTATCTGCTCGGCAGTGGCTTGTGCCAGCCGTGCAGTCAGAGTTTGTAATGATGGGTTGTTCATAGTCATCTCCGTATATCCGATGAAATTACAATTCCAGAACCAACTGTTTATAATGATTGCCGCGTTCCTCGAAATTACGATAGCTGTCAAAGGAGGCAGAGGCGGGGCTGAGGGTGACGATATCTCCTGCTTGTGCCAATTCGGCGGCGGTCTGCACCGCCTGCTGCATGGAATCAACGCGAATGATACGCGGTGTATCGGGCGTAAAGCCCTCTGCGGCACGCACGCTTTGCTCGATCGCGTCAGCGGTGGCACCGGTCAAAATAAGGATCTTGACCTTTTCGACCACCTTGGGGCCAAGCGGCGCGTACGGGATGTGTTTATCGTAACCGCCTGCAATGAGGATGACCTTTTGGGTCATGGCATTGAGACCTGCAATGGTGCGGGTGGGAGAGGATGCGATGGAATCGTTATACCATTTGACACCGCCTCGTTCGCGTACTAATTCACAACGATGCTCTACCCCGCCGAAGGTCTTGGCGACCTCGATCATGATTTGTGTGGGGACGGCATCCATAAGGGCGCTGAAGGCGGCAAGATAATTTTCTACGTTATGCCAGCCCGGAATGCGTATCTCGTCGGCATTCATCAAAAAGGTATCGCGTAAAAAGATCCTGCCCTGCTCATCGCACCAGGCGGCATCGGTTTTTTGGCGGCGGCTGAAAAAGACGGCGTGACCGCGCACCTCGGGGGCAAAATCGCGGGTAATTTCGTTATCGGCATTGAGCACCGTACGGCTGAGCACCGACTGATGCAGATAGATATTACGTTTGGCATCGATATACTCCTGCATATCCTTGTGGATATCCAAATGGTTAGGCGCCACGTTGGTGACGACGGCAACATCTGGACTGCGGGTCATAGAAATGAGCTGGAAGGAAGAAAGTTCGACCACCGCAACGTCGTCGGGGGTCATTTGCTCCACCAACGGCAGCAGCGGCGTGCCGATATTTCCGCCAAGCCAGACCTTATGTCCTGCGGCACGCAGAATTTCGGAAATCACGGTTGTGGTTGTAGTCTTGCCGTCCGAGCCGGTGACGGCATACAGCTTGCAGGGGCAAAGCTCAAAAAACAGCTCGATCTCGCTGGTGACCACGGCTCCACGCTTGCGAGCAGCGGTCAACTCAGGCAGAAAATACTGCATCCCGGGCGAACGGAACAAAACATCTTCGGTAATATCCTGCAGGTAGGTTTCTCCGAGAATCAGCACGGCGCCTGCCGTCTCAAGCTGCACGGCAAGCTCGCCCATCTGCTCGCGCGAGCGTTTGTCGCGTACGGTGACGGAAAAGCCACGCTCGAGATACTGATAAACAAGCGGTGTATTGCTGACACCGGCACCCAAAAAGCTGATGCGTTTTCCCCGAATCTGTTCAAACCAGCGTTGATATTGCATGAATCGTTCCCCGCTTTCGCAGAATAAAATAAGGCTATTCTATTATTATACAGTTACGGTGCGAAAATATCAACTGTTTTGTGTTTTGTTTCCCCGTCTAAAAGTAAAAAAGGGATGGTGAACATCCCTTTTTGATTCATTCTTTTTCAGGTGTAGTTCTTTCACATGACCGAGCCCTTGATGCGCAAGCGCAGCTTATCTGCAATCATAGCAATAAATTCGCTGTTGGTCGGCTTTCCGCGGTCACTCTGGATAGTATAGCCGAAATAGGAGTTGAGGGTGTCGACGTCGCCGCGATCCCACGCAACCTCAATGGCATGGCGGATGGCACGCTCTACGCGCGATGCAGTCGTATCGAATTGCTTGGCAACGCTGGGATACAGCTGCTTGGTAATGGAATTGATGATCTCGGGCGTACGCACCGAAAGCAGGATAGACTCGCGCAGATAATGATACCCTTTGATATGGGCAGGGACACCGATCTGATGAATGATCTCGGTGACCATCACCTCAAGCTCCGCAACGTTGATGGGCTCCATATTGGGCTTACGTTCCAAAATGCGGGAATTAAATTCACATAAACGGATCACGCGATCGGCAAGTGATGCGACGTCGACCGGTTTGATGAAGTAAAACGCGGCACCTGCAGACAGGCATTGCTGCTGCAGCTGCGGGGTATCGAAGACCGACATAACCAGAACCACCGGCTTTTTCTTAAGCGGCATTTCGGCAATTTGTTCGAGCACACCGATCGCATCGAGCTTGGGCATGAAAACGTCTGCAACGACGGCGTCGGGCTGATGTACCGCAATCTCCTCAACCAACCGCGCGCCGTCCTTTTCGATCACGATGACCTCAATGCCGCGGGCACGCATGGCAGCGGCGCACGGCTGTGAAAAATCAGACGAACGATCGGCGATAATAACTTTTAATTTCTTTTCCATGGGGATTCCTCCAATTTCGATTTGTTGCGTGTAATTATATCACTACTCATTTTGTTTGTAAACACCTTTTGTGTGATTATTTGAGAAATTTTTCCAATTTTTTTGCGAAAAGCAGAAGAAAATCGATATCTTTCAATATTTTTATCGCTTTTTGACGAGAAAAATAATCACTTAACGATTTTTCACTTCCGTGAGTTTTCAAAACGAACATAAATACACATAAAAAGAGCAGGGTGTCCTGCTCTTTTTTGTCTGCATTATGCTGCGGTTTGCTGCAGCATGGTGTCGGCAAAAACGCCGTAGCCGCGGGTGGGATCGTCCATCAGCACATGGGTCACCGCACCGACTCATTTGCCGTCTTGGATGATGGGAGATCCGCTCGTGTGTCTGTTAATATAGGACCAACATCTTTTTATAAATCAGAAGCTAACAAATATTTAGAGTGTTTATCTAATTTTTGATAATCCTCAATAAGATAACGATTGTCATCCGTGTCACGAATTCTTAAACTGCCATCTTTATAAAGCCTGATATCATGGTTGCGGTCACGTATTTCAAGCCGCTTAAAGCCGCGGTTGGTCTCGGTTTCCCACACAAGTGTACCACTATTTTCAACGACCGAATATATACGCAAAATGTTGGGCACCAAATAATAATCATCTATACTTTCTTGTACTATTTTAGCAGATTCCTTATCCATATTTTGAAGACTTCTTATAATTGCCGTTTCCTTACCGTCTTCATCGATAAGAGTGATATATTGATCAACACGACTTATGGGAAACAGTCTCCTCGGCTCCAGTCTTTCAAAAATCGCGCCGTTTTCAAGAGTCAGGGTTACAAGATTATTTTCGCATCTTGTGATTTTGTCACTTTTTCCCACAAAGATACGTTCTTTATTCATATCACTCATAATCTTTCCTCCTCCCGAATACGTTCAGCATCGGCAGTCATAGACTGTATCTGTACCAATTTGTAATATTTACCCTTGAGCGCCATTAGTTCTTCGGGAGTACCGTTTTCTATAATTCTGCCGTTATCTACAACGATAATTCGGTTTGCCTTTTTCAGTGTAGACAGCCTGTGTGCTATCATAAGGGTAGTTCTTCCTGCAATAAGGCGGTCAATCGCTTCTTGGATTAGGTGCTCTGTTTCAGAGTCTACTGCAGCAGTAGCCTCGTCAAAAATCATAATAGACGGAGCCTTAAGTACCGCACGGGCTATAGAGATTCTCTGTTTTTCACCGCCCGAAACGCCTACGCCACGCTCACCTAAAACCGTATCATAAGCGTCTGGTTGACGAGCAATAAATTCATGGGCATTGGCAATGTCTGCTGCATGGATAACCTCTTCTACAGTAGCATCGGGATTGCTGTATGCTATGTTGTTATATATAGTATCGCTAAACATCATAGGCTCTTGCTGAACAAAACCAATTTTGTCACGATAGGCAGAAAGCTCAAAGTTTTTAATATTATGACCGTCGACAAGAATTTCACCTGAATAACCGTCATAAAAGCGCATTAACAGATTTATAAGTGTAGATTTACCTGAGCCTGTTGTTCCAACAATGCCTACTATTTCCCCTGGTTCGATAGTAAATGTTACGTCATCCAACACCTTCTTTGAACGATCAAAGGAAAAGGAAACGTGTAAAAATTCGATTTTACCCTTAATTTCACCAGGAACAACATGAGATCGTGCCTGCGTTTCGGGCTCGGCCTCGAGAATATCCAATATCTTTTCTGTAGAAGCCATTGCTCCCTGAAATGAATCCGAGAGATTTGCAAAAAAGGTAACAGGATTATAGAACATAGAGGCATAGGAAATAAATGCCACTATAAGACCTGCAGAAAAGCCCTCTTCACCCGCTATTACCTTACTGCCGCCTATTCCCCATATAATAAGGGAGCCGCAGGTTACAAGAAAAGAAACAATTTGCGGAAAAGCGGTAACAAGCTTACCAAGTTTTAAATCCACCTGTAACCAATCGTTATTGCGTTCTTCGAACTTTTCGGAAGAACGATTTTCGCCTGAAAAGGCTTTAACAACACGAATACAGGGAATAGTATTCGAAAGATTTGAGAAAACCGCCGACCATCTGCGCCATATTCGGAGGTAATAAGGTCTGATTTTTTTAGAAAATACCCTGGTAGCAATAACAATAAACACAACAGGAATCAAAGAGAATAGAGTGAGTACAGGATTAAGGGAAAGCATTATTACGACAATACCTATGAGTTGGAAAAGATGCACTACCGCTTCCTGCGTGATGCGCAACATGAATTGCTGCAGAGTACTAGAGTCGCTTGCTATTCTGTTTATAACCGCACCAGTAGAGGTTTTGTCATAAAATTTCATTGGCAGATGCTGAGCTTTGCGGTAAATATCATTGCGCAAAGCAGCCACCATCTTATCACCGACAATTCGCATTAAATATGACCGTATAATACCTATTCCGTACTGTAATATATAAGTCAAAAGCAAACACAAAATCATCGCAGTCAAAATTTTGCTTGCATTATTTCCAACAACATCGGCAATTGAATTAAGTATTCCAACGTTGGATTTCTCCTTGCCGCCGAAAACCACATCCACAATAAACCCCGTAATAGTAGGCGGTACCAACGACATAACCGTAGTAACAAGCGACAGAATAACACTTATAACAAGTGGCTTGTACTGCGGAGTAATGTAGTTCACAAGCCGCTTCATAACCTTGAGTTTAGAACGGCATTTTATGCATTCAGCACCCGGATGCAAGAGATTTCTGCCGCATTTCGGACAAACACTCAGAGCGCGCTCAAAGGTTACGTGCATAATTGCATTTTCCTCGCCGAAATCTGCGCCCTCATTAAGGTGATTAATAAACAAAGCTGACGCATCGCAAAGAGCTGCTACCGAATATGTATAGCGGAAAATCACCTCTCGCCGACCGTCAGGCATTACTGCTGAAAGAGTGGCGTTACCATACATCCGCTTTGCTTTTACATCCTTCATTTCGGAATACTCAAAACGTTTTTCAGAGCCTTCACCGTTGTAACTGAGAAGGAAATTCCGTGCGAAAATAAGTGCAGTTTCTTCATATTTGCCTTTAAGGTTAAGATCGCCTACAATGACAAACAGAATTTGTTCTCCGTCACCTATAAGTTTTTCAACAATAGGTTCGACCTTTTTGGGTAATGGTTTGTTCTTTAGTATGCAATGAATATTTTCCATACATATCGCCCCACTTTGAAGCAAAATAAATATTAAATTTTCATCTTAAATCCTTTAAGACTTCCCTTCTTATATCACTTTTAACCGCATAAGTCAACCCTATTTTTACAAAATAATTTTTTAATTTTTATATTGAGTTTTGTGCTTGACTTATGGAAAATTTCTGATAGAATTATCGTTTAAAATAACACCTTTTGACGAATAAAAATCATCACGAAAATAATCGTGATGATTTTTTATTTACGAAGCTTCTTTCAATTGCTTTTCTTCTGCCACACTTTGAGCCGCCTCCAGCATATTTTCGGCAAAAATGCCGTAGCCGCGGGTGGGATCGTTGAGAAAGACGTGGGTGACCGCGCCGACGAATTTTCCGTTCTGGACGATGGGAGAGCCGCTCATTCCCTGCACGATGCCACCGGTGACGTCGAGCAATCTCTGATCGGTGATGCGCACGATCAAACCCTTTTCGCCGTTGTCAATGCTTTTGTTGAGGCGAACGATCTCGCACTGATAATACTGCGGTGTTTCGCCGTTAACGGTACAAAGGATCTGCGCGCTGCCGCACTGCACCTGCATACGGGATGCCACCTCTACGGGAATGCCCGTGAG
>JAFQKX010000068.1 GCA_017414705.1 Clostridia bacterium | reverse complement strand
TCTCCAGCCAGCCGACCTGCTCGACCGCATCCAATTTTTGTGCAGTGGAGGCGTATTCCTCCAGCGAAAAGCCGCCGACGTTTGCCATGACTTTTTTAGTAAAGCAAGCGGCCAACTTGGGGAGTTCTTCTGCAATCACCTTGTCCACACCGGGATTTTGCAGACCCACGGCGTTGATCATACCACTGTAGCACTCTGCGATACGCGGGGTGGGATTGCCAAAACGCGGCTCGGCGGTGGTACCCTTGAAGGAGAAGGTACCCAGCACGTTGATATCGTACAGCTCGGCATACTCATAGCCATAGCCAAAGGTACCGCTGGCGGGAATGATGGGGTTGTCCAATTCAATGCCGCACAGAGAAACGTTTAATCTGCCCATAGGATCTCCTCCTTTTCCAGAACGGGTCCGTCCTTGCAGATGCGTTTATATCCGGTTACCGTCTTGCAGGAGCAACCCATACAGGCACCGAAGCTGCAGCCCATACGCTCCTCAAAGCTGAACTGTCCTGAGGTGCGGGTGGCTCGATAAACGGCTTTGAGCATCGGCTCGGGACCGCAGGTGAAGAAATAATCGTAATCGGCGGGTAATGCATCGGTGACAAAGCCCTTGACTCCGTGGCTGCCATCCACCGTAGTGACCGTGACATCGGCACCCAGCGCGGCAACCTCCTGCTCGCAGAATACCTCGTCGGCGGTATTGAAGCCCAACACTACCGAAACGCGTTTGCCTGCGGCAAGCAGCGTTTTTGCCAGCAAGTACAGCGGGGGGACTCCTACGCCACCGCCCAGCAGGACTGCATGGTCGGTACAACGCGAAATATCGTAGCCGTTACCAAGTCCGGTCAGCACGTCCAAGGTCTGACCGACCTGCATTTGTTGGAGCTGCTCGGTCCCCTTGCCCACCACCTTGTAGATGATGGTGACCGAGGTATCGTCACGGTCATACACCGAGATGGGACGGCGCAGAAACAGTCCGTCCAATTTGATATTGATAAACTGTCCCGGTGCGGTAATATCGCTGACATCGCCGACCAACCGCATTTTGCAGACCTGCTCGGTCAGCGCGGTATGCTCCGCGATCGTAAAAATACCCTGTTTCATAGTTTCACCCAAATATTGTTAAGATCAGGCATCAATGGTAGATACTTTATTGGTAATCTCTTCCAGAACGTCCAGCACGATACGCACGGTATCCAGCGATGAGAACAGCGTGACGCCGTTTTCGACCGCGCAGCGGCGGATGGCAACGCCGTCGTCGTAATGCACACCCGAGAGAATGGCGCGGGTATTGATGACGTAACTGACATAGCCGGCACGGATGGAATCAAAGATCTCCTCGCTCCCCTCCAGCAGCTTCTTGCGCACACGGGTACGAATGCCGTGCTCCTTGAGGAAATTGGCGGTGCCGATGGTCGCCTCGATATTAAAGCCCATATCATAGAAGCGACGCACCAACGGAAGTGCTTCTTCCTTGTCCTCATCGGCAAGCGTGACCATGACGGTGCCGTAGTTTTGCAGCGTGATACCGCCTGCGATCAATGCCTTTTGCATGGCACGGTGCAACTTATCATCGTAACCGATGGCTTCGCCGGTAGATTTCATTTCGGGCGACAGATAGGCGTCTAAACCTTTGATCTTGTTGTAAGAGAAGACCGGCACCTTGACATAGTAGCGTTTTTTCTCCTCGGGATAGATGTTGAAGATGCCCTGCTCCTTGAGACTTTTGCCCAAAATGACCTCAGTAACAATGTCTGCCAGACTGTAGCCGATTGCCTTGGAAAGGAATGGTACGGTACGCGAGGAGCGGGGGTTGACCTCGATGATAAAAACATTGTCATCGGGATCGACGATAAACTGGATATTGAACAAACCGATAATACCGATGCCCAAACCCAATTTTTTGGCATATTGCAGGATAATTCCCTTGACCTTGTCGGAGATGGAGAAGGTGGGATAAACCGAAATGGAGTCACCCGAGTGGACGCCGGTGCGCTCGACCAATTCCATAATGCCCGGCACGAAAACATCGTGTCCGTCACAGATGGCGTCGACTTCGACCTCTTTGCCCTGCAGGTATTTATCGACCAGCACGGGCTTGTCCTCGTCGATCTCAACGGCGGTCTTGAGGTACCGGCGCAGATGCTCGTCTTTGGCAACGATCTGCATAGCGCGGCCGCCCAACACGAAGGAGGGACGCACCAGCACGGGATAGCCGATCTCGTTGGCGGCTTTGATGCCGTCCTCGATATTGGTAACCGCCTTGCCCTTGGGCTGCGGGATATTCAATTCACGCAGGATCTTTTCAAAGCTGTCACGGTTTTCGGCACGCTCAATGGCATCGCAATCGGTACCGATGATCTTGACACCGCGCTTCATAAGCGGTTCAGCCAGGTTGATGGCGGTCTGTCCGCCCAGTGATGCAATGACACCCTCGGGCTGCTCATAATCGAGAATCGCCATAACGTCCTCGGGAGTCAGCGGCTCAAAATAGAGCTTATCGGCGGTGGTGTAGTCGGTGGAGACGGTCTCGGGATTGTTGTTGATGATGATGGCTTCATAGCCCTCTTTTTTGATGGTCTGCACGGCGTGCACGGTGGAATAGTCAAATTCCACGCCCTGCCCGATGCGGATGGGACCCGCTCCCAGCGTAACGATCTTTTTCTTATCGGTCAGGCGGGAGGCGTTCTCGCCGGTGTAAGAGGAGTACAAATAGGCAATGTATTTGCCGGTGTGCATGGTATCCACCATTTTGAAGACCGGAACGATGCCCTCTGCTTTGCGTTGTGCGTAGATGCTCAGCTCATCGGTATTCCAGAGCTTGGCGATAAAGGGATCGGAGAAGCCCATTTTCTTGGCGGCACGCAGCGTCTCGGGATCACCGACGTTGGCGCACAGCGTGATCTCCATCTTGACGATGCGCTCAATGCTTTCCAAAAACAGCTCGGTGATCTTGGTGAACTCGTGCAGCTCCTGCACGCTGACGCCCAAGCGCATGAGCTGCGTGATGGCGTAGATATTATCATCGCGGGATTCGCTGATATAATCGAACAATTCCTCGCGGGTCATGTGATCGAATTTGGCAAGGTACAGATGGCAAACGCCGGTCTCCAGTGAGCGCACCGATTTGAGGAAGCACTCATCCAAGGTAGAGCCGATGCCCATGACCTCACCGGTGGCCTTCATCTGCGTACCCAAGGTATTGGGCGCAGAAGCGAATTTATCAAACGGGAAGCGCGGGAACTTGGCAACGATATAATCGAGCTTGGGCTCGATGGCAGCGGTACCGCCGGCAACCGGAATCTCCTCCAGAGACATACCCAATGCGATCTTGGCGGTGACGCGGGCAATGGGATAACCGCTGGCTTTGGATGCCAATGCCGAAGAACGCGAAACGCGGGGGTTGACCTCGATGAGGTAATATTGGCTGGAATTGGGATCCAAGGCAAACTGCACGTTGCAGCCACCCTCGATCTTGAGCTCGCGGATGATCTTAATCGCGGAATCGTTGAGCATTTTCAGATCGTGATCGTTGAGCGACAGAATGGGTGCTACAACGATGGAGTCACCGGTGTGAACACCGACGGGGTCGACGTTTTCCATACCGCAAATGGTGATGGCGTTGTCGTTGGAATCGCGCATGACCTCAAATTCGATCTCTTTGTAGCCCTTGACGCTCTTTTCGATCAGCACCTGATGCACGGGAGAAAGCTTGAAGGCATTGAGGCCGATCTCTTCCAATTCTTTTTCATCATTGGCAAAGCCGCCGCCGGTACCGCCCAGCGTAAAGGCGGGACGCAGCACCACGGGATAACCGATGCGTGCGGCTGCCTGCTTGGCTTCTTCAATGTTGTAGGTGATCTCGGAGGGGATGACCGGTTCGCCGATGGATTCGCACAGCTCCTTGAACAGCTCGCGGTCCTCGGCACGCTCGATGCTCTCGCCGCTGGTGCCCAGAAGCTCCACCTGGCATTCCTTCAAAACGCCCTTTTTCTCCAGTTGCATCGCCAGATTCAGACCGGTCTGGCCACCAATACCGGGCACAATGGCATCCGGGCGCTCATAACGGATGATCTTGGCAAT
>JAFQKX010000067.1 GCA_017414705.1 Clostridia bacterium | reverse complement strand
CGTCGCGGCGACGCGGCTGAGATGGCCATCATCGAGCTGGTGAAATAAATCCAATAAAAAAGAGCATCTTCGGATGCTCTTTTTTATATTCTGCGCAACGGCGGGAGCAAGCCCCGCCCGCAGACGGTGAGGGATTGTTTGTACTTTCAGAGATCCTTCCCTTCACTCAGGATGACGGTGGGGTTTTCGCCTCATCCGTCTGCTCCTTTGTCGCAGCCACCTTCTCCTTGAGGGGAAGACTTTTGCGATTCGCGCAGGGACCGGCTGCCTCCCTTGCCTAAAGGGAGGGGGACCAACCGCAGGTTGGTGGAGGGATATACGACGTCCCGCTTGCCGCTGCGCGGGATGAAATTTGTTCTTTTTGAAAAACCTCGCCCAAAAACAGAAAATTGGTGAAGATCTGACCATTTCAAGTAAATTACGGACGAGAATTTCCGCCTTGCTTTTGATATGATAAACTTACCAAAATGAAAATAGGGAGAGGATTTCGGTTTATCTTCTCCCGATTCAACAACAAGGAGGAAAAATTATGACCAAGAAAATTCTTGCGATCGTGATTGCCTTGGCATTGTGCGTCACAATGCTGGTTGTTGCGATCCCGTCGGCTGTTGCAAACAACACGACGCAGCAGGTCAAAGTCAAAAACTATTTGCTTTCCTGTGACACGGATGAGCTCTACACCTTCTACTGGGCAACCAACCTGAAGAACAGTCTCGGGGTGAATTTAGTTCCCGAAGGACAATTCAAGGGTGGCCTGAATGCCGGTGGTGCTATTGACCGTCCCGATGGTTACAATAAAACCAATGGCCCCAACAGCGTTGTGACCCTTGGCGGCAAGCCCGCCTATCAGGCTAACGCGGTATTCAGTGACGATCCGTTTATTGCCAAGCGCTTCCTGACTGCTCAGAATCTGACCGGCAAAAAGCTGATTGTAGAGATTTATCTGGCAGGAACCGATGCCGACGGCGAGATCTGGCTGCAGCTGGACGATTCCGGCGCTTCCATCACCGACTGGAACGGTCAGATGCGTGCCTTCCGTATTCCGACTGCCAATATGACGCAGGGTTGGAATACCGTTGTTCTCGATCCCGATACACCGAGCAGTGCCGCAATTGCCGGCGAGATCGGCTATGCCGAGTATACCGGCGGTAACAACAACATGATGCAGGCGCTGCAGAAAGAGGATGGCTCCAACGGAGGAGGCCGTCTGCGTATCGACAATGCGTTTGACATCACCAAGGTTAGTTCCATGGGCATCCGTGGACACAGAATGGGTGTTGACCACGCCATCGGTACCATTGAGATCAAGGATTATCTGTTGTCCGCAAACGCCGATGAGCGGTACACCTTCTACTGGGCATCCAACCTGAAGAACAGCATCGCTGTGAAAACAGTTCCCAGTGGTGAGTACAAGGGCGGTACGAATGCCAGCGGTGTTGTTGATCGCCTCGATGATGGATATAACAAAACCAACGGTCCCGATACCCTCGTGACCCTTGGCGGTAAGCCCGCCTATCAGGCTGCTAATCTGACGCACAACGATCCGTTCGTTGCCAAGCGCTTGTTGACCGCCGTCGACCTGACCGGAAAATATCTGGAGGTTCAGATCTATCTGGCAGGAACCGATGCCGACGGTGAGATCTGGCTGCAGCTGGATGACTCCGGTTATTCCATCACCGACTGGAACGGCATGATGCGTGCCTTCCGTATTCCTACCGCTAATATGGTGCAGGGCTGGAATACCGTTACTCTCGCTGCCAACACTCCTGCCGCCTCTGCTGCTGCAGGACAGATCGGCTACGCTGTCTTTACCGGCGGTAACAACAACATGATGCAGGCTATGCAGGACAATAACGGCACCAACGGCTCCGGCCGTCTGCGCATCGACAACGAGTTCGACGTCACCAAGGTCAGCACCTTCGGCTTCCGCAGCCACAAGATGGGTGTTGAGTACGCTGTCGGTACCGTTGAGATCGTCGATTACAAAACCGTGACGACTCCGTCCTCTTCCGAGGCTCCCAGCTCTTCTCAGGCTCCGTCCTCTTCCGAGGCTCCCAGCTCCTCTCAGGCTCCGAGCTCCTCTCAGGCTCCGAGCTCTTCTCAGGCTCCGAGCTCTTCTCAGGCTCCCAGCTCCTCTCAGGCTCCCAGCTCCTCTCAGGCTCCCAGCTCTTCCGCGACCTCGTCCGCAACCTCCTCTGAGACTCCCTCTGCGGATCCCAAGGATTACCTGCTGAGCGCATCTGAAGATGAGATGTACACCTTCTATTGGGCAACCAATCTGAAGGATTCCATTACCGTCAGCGCAGTTCCCGAGGAAGCAGAATTCAAGGGCGGTAAAAACGCTGCCGGTGAAGTCGATAATCCCGGCTACAACCGCACCAACGGCGAGGATACTTTGCAAATGCTCGGCGGTAAATCGGCTTATCAGGCAAACGCCCTGACACACAACGATCCGTTCGTTGCCAAGCGCTTGCTGACCGCTGTCGACCTGACCGGCAAGAATCTGGTGGTAGAGATCTATCTCGCTGCTACCGATGCCGACGGTGAGATCTGGCTGCAGCTGGATGACTCCGGCGCTTCCGTCACCGACTGGAACGGTCAGATGCGTGCTTTCCGTATTCCCACTGCCGGTATGAAGGCAGGCTGGAATACCGTCGTCATCGCTGCCAACGTTGCCAGCGAAGCTGCTGCCAAGGGTCAGATCGGTTACGTCGTCTTTGAGGGCGGCAATGCCAATATGGTTCAGGCGATGCAGGACGATGCAGGCACCAACGGCTCCGGCCGTCTGCGCATCGACAACGAGTTTGACATCACCAAGGTCAGCTCCTTCGGCTTCCGCGGCCACTTGATGGGCGTTGATTACGCCGTCGGTACCGTTGAGGTCGTCAACGCCAAGAGCTCCGGCGGCTCCGGCTCTGTTGAGACCGGTGACGTGTCCAACATCGCGTTGGTCCTCGGCGTTCTGATGTTGGCTTGCGCTGCTGCCGCTACCGCAACCTTCTGCGGCAAAAAAGCGATGAGCAAATAAGCATCGCTCCATTCCCTAACTTATTTCGCGTTTTGAGCTCATTTCCTCGCTGAAAACGCACCATATCAAAAGCCCGTCCGCGACGCACCGGACGGGCTTCTTCTTTTTATGATGGGTCATCGCCGCTTTTTGGACTGCGGCTCCCACTTGTGGCTTTTGGGCTTGCGTTTGGCGGGGGTGCGCTTGGCAGACGCGACGCCTTGCTTGCCCTCGACGCGCGGAGCGGGGCCGGTGATGAGACAGTCGGGCCCGTTTCCGATCAGATCGGCTCTGCCGGCCTTGATCAGCGTTTCACGCACCAGAGCTTTGTTTTCGGGACGGAAATACTGCAGCAGCGCGCGCTGCACGGCTTTCTCCTGCGCGGTACGCGGTACGAATACGGGTTGCATGGTATAAGGATCCAAGCCGGTATAAAACATACAGGTCGAAACGGTACCCGGGGTGGGGTAGAAGTCCTGCACCTGCTGCGGGTGCAGATGCTGCTCCTTGAGAAACAGCGCCAGCTCAATGGCATCCTTGACGGTAGAGCCGGGGTGCGAGGACATCAGGTACGGCACCAGATACTGCTCCTTGCCCAGCTTTTTGGTGATGGCAAAATATTTTTTGGCAAAGGCGCGGTAGGCCGTGATGTGCGGCTTGCCCATTTTATCTAAGACGGCAGCGGAGCAATGCTCGGGTGCCACCTTAAGCTGCCCGCTGACGTGATGCTCCACCAGCTCGCGGAAAAAGGTGTCGTCCTTGTCCTCTAACAGATAATCGTAGCGGATGCCCGAGCGAATGAACACCTTTTTGACACCGGGCAACGCGCGAAGTTCGCGCAAAATCGACAAATATTCGCTGTGATCCACCTGCAGCTGATTGCAGGGGGTCGGTGCCAGACATTTCTTGGCGGGGCACAGACCGTATTTTTCCTGCTTTTTGCAGGATGGGATACGGAAGTTGGCGGTGGGGCCGCCGACGTCGTGAATATAGCCCTTGAAATGCGGGGAGGCGATCAGCTTTTTGGCCTCGCGCAAAATAGACTCGCGGCTGCGGCAGGTCACGGCTCTGCCCTGATGAAACGCAATGGAGCAGAAATTGCAGGCACCGAAGCACCCGCGGTTGTGAGTAATGGAAAATTCCACCTCACGGATGGCCTCCACGCCGCCCATTGCTTCGTAGGACGGATGATAATACCGCTCGTAGGGCAGCTCGTACACCGCATCCAATTCCTCGGTGGTCAGCGGCGGCATGGGCGGATTTTGCACCAAATATAATTCGCTTTGCTTTTGCACCAGCGTTTTCCCGCGCACGGCGTCCTGCTCGTCTAATTCTATGCGGCAGGCGGCGGCGTATTGCTTTTTGTCGGCGGTGCATTGAGCAAGGGACGGCAGCCAGACCGTTTTGCCGCCCGCGGCGGGCGGTGTATCGGTCAGGTAGCAAACGCCGCGCAGCTCCTGCAGCTCCTGCACCGATGCTCCCTCTGCCAAACGGCGGGCAATTTGTCGGGTCTGATTTTCTCCCATGCCGTAGACCAGCAGGTCTGCCTTGCAGTCCTCCAAGACCGACGGCATCACGGCGTCTGCCCAATAATCGTAGTTGGCAAATCGGCGCAAGGAGCCTTCCAGCCCGCCTGCAATCAGCGGTACGTCGGGGAAAAGTCTGCGCAGGATCTGACCGTAGACCGTCAATGCGCGGTCGGGGCGGCGTCCTGCCTTGTTGCCGGGGGAATAAGGATCGTCCGAGCGGCGTCGGCGTGCTGCGGTATAGTGTGCCACCATAGAATCCACGTTGCCGGAATTAAACAGAAATGCCAATCGCGGTCTGCCGAATTGCAGAAAATCGTCATCGCTGTGCCAATTCGGCTGCGACAAAACCGCCACGCGAAAGCCCTCGTCCTCCAGTACGCGGGAGATGATGGCGGTGCCGAACGAGGGATGATCCACGTAGGCGTCGCCCGTCACCAGTACAAAATCCACGGCATCCCAGCCGCGCTCGCGCATCTCTTTGGCATTGATGGGTAAAAAGCTCATAAATTCCTCCGTCAAAACATACTCATAAATTCAGTATACCATATTTTTTGCCACTTGAAAAGGGGGAAGCGGTGTGATATGATAAAGAAAACCTGCAAAATCGGAGGATGCCATGACCAAAAAGCAACGCGCCGCGGCCTGTGAGGCGGCATTGCAACAACAATATCCCGATGCACGCTGCTCGCTGACGGCGGACAATGCACTGCAGCTGCTGATCGCCACGCGTCTGTCGGCACAATGCACCGACGCACGGGTCAATCTGGTCACGCCTGCCTTGTTTGCACGGTTTCCCGATGCACAGGCGTTTGCCGCCGCTACCCCCGAGGAGGTAGGGGAGTACATCCGCTCCTGCGGTCTGTACAAGACCAAGGCACGCGATCTGGTGGCGTTGTGTCAAAAAATTCTGTCGGAGTTTGACGGCAAGGTGCCTGACACCATGGAAGGCCTGCTTTCTCTGCCCGGTGTGGGCAGAAAGACCGCCAATCTCATCATGGGTGATGTTTACGGGCAGCCCGCCGTGGTGACCGATACGCATTTTCTGCGCATTTGTCTTCGTTTGGGATTGACCGATACCAAGGATCCCTACAAGGCAGAGCTGCAGATGAAAAAGCTGCTCACCCCCGAGGGTTCGTCGGATTTTTGTCACCGCATCGTGTTGTTCGGACGTGAATTTTGTACGGCACGCGCACCGCGCTGCAGCGAATGTCCCTTGCGCGAGCTGTGCAAATCAAAACAATAAATTTATCGTCAAACGGAGGAATCAACTATGATCCAACTTGCAGTCTTCAATTGGCAAGGTCTGCTCAACAAACTGATCGAACTCGGTACCAGTCTCGGTGTTAAGCTGCTCACGGCATTGGCCGTGTTGTTCATCGGAATCAAGCTGGTCAAATGGCTTATCAAACGTATGAAACGCTCCAAGGGTATGCAACGCATGGATGCGGGCGTGCAGACCTTTTTGGGCAGTCTGTTGGCCGTCGTGCTCAACGCTTTGGTGGTGGTGACCTCGCTGCTGATCATGGGCGTGCCGATGGCATCCTTCGTCACGGTGCTTGCCACCGCAGGTGCTGCCGTTGCATTGTCACTGCAGGGCTCGCTGTCGAACTTCGCAGGCGGTATTATGCTGCTGATCTTCCGCCCCTTCAAGGTGGGCGATTTTATCGAAGCACAGGGCTATACCGGCACGGTGCACGAGATCTCGGTGCTGTACACCGTGCTCAAAACACCCGACAATAAGATCGTTACGCTGCCCAACGGCAACCTGATGAACTCCGCCATCGTGGATTACTCCGCCGAGGAGACCCGCCGTGTGGATCTGACTGTTTCGGTGGCGTACGGCAGCGATCTCACGCAGGTCACCGATCTGTTGCTGAAGGCCGCCAATGAGCATGAGTTAGTGCTGCGTGAGCCTGCCGAGCCGTTTTGCCGCTTCAGTCAGCCTGCCGCCAATTCTCTGGATTTCGTGCTGCGCGTGTGGTGCAAAAATGCCGATTATTGGACGGTGCATTTTGACCTGACCGAGCGCATCAAGCGCGATTTTGACGCCGCAGGCATCGAGGTTCCGTATCAGCAGATCGACGTGCATATGAAATAATACAAGCGCCAAAGAAAAAGCCGACAGTCGGTTGACTGTCGGCTTTTGCGTTGTTGTACGGACGGCTTATTTGGGAACCTTTTCCCAATCCTTCAGGAAGCCCTCGACGGCTCTCTGCGTGTTGGGGTTGGTAGCCATCTGATCGATGACCTTGCCGGGCATGGTGGCAACGTCAACGCCCATACGGGCAAGCTCGGTGACGTGCACCGGATGACGCACGGAGGCGGCGATGATCTTGGTGGTGATGCCCTGAGCGTCGAAGATCTCACGAATATCGGCAGCCAGATTCAGACCGTTCTCACCGATGTCGTCCAGACGGCCGACGAAGGGAGCAACGTAAGAAGCACCGGCATTGGCAGCCAGAATGGCCTGCGTGGCGGAGTAAACGACGGTCACGCAAACGGTGATGCCCTCGGCAGCCAGCGTCTTAACAGCCTTCAGACCCTCGGGAATGGCAGGGATCTTGACCACGATGTTAGGGCTCTTCTTTGCCAGAGCGCGGCCTTCCTCGATCATGCCGTCAGCATCCAAAGCCAGAACCTCGGCAAAAACGGGGCCATCGACCATGATCAGAGTGATGTCGTTGAGGATGTCCTCGAACTTGCGGTTCTCTCTGGAGATGATCGAGGGGTTGGTGGTGACACCCGAAATTGCACCCATGGAGTAGAATTTCTTGATGTCGTTAATGTTTGCACTGTCCAAAAAGATTTTCATGATAACTTCCTCCTGTTATGTGAAAGTGAATAAATGACTCAGATGGATTTGGCGTTTGCCAGCAGATATTTTTCTGCCTCGGCACACCACAGACCGTTGTTGCCTGCTACGATCTCGGCAAGCTTCTTGCAGATGGGATCGGTCTCGCCCAGCTTTTCCAGATCGGCAATGGCGGTCAACGGCATGGAGATCTGGGTGTAGGTCAGCTTCTTGCCGCCGGGGATCTTGGGCAGATTCAAAACGCTGTCCACTACGCTGTCCAGACCGCCGATATGGGTGATCATGGCAGCAGGATTGATGCGTCCCTCGGACATCATCTGTACCGTTTCCTTCAGGTCCTCGTTGTTGCCGCCCGAGTTACCTGCAACGTGGGTGAAGTTGTAATGTACGTTGTAGAAGTTGAATTCTGCTGAGAATTGGGGATTGGTCGGGCCTGCAAAGAAGTTGAGGCAGCCGTCGTAGCCCAAGATCGCGCTTCCTTGCTCCACGACCGCCTTGACGGGAGCGTAGACGTAAACGTCGTCGTAGCCGGTGCCGTCGGTCAGCGCCATCAGCTCGGCTACCGCATCCTCGCTCTTGCCGGTGTTGAGGTAGATCAGCTTGACGCCGTTCTTGGCGGCTTCTTCTACCGTGTAGATGGAAGCGGCGCGGGCGAGTCTGGCCTCGTCGATATCGGTGACCACCAGCATACCCGGCTTGCGGTCACAGTGAATGGCATAGTCGATGGCGCCGAGACCCATGGGGCCTACGCCGGCGAGCAACGCCATTTTTCCGCCCTCCTTGATGCCCATATCGTGCACGTAGGTGCCGGCGGTGGTATGATAGTTGACGTGGAAGCCGCCGATGATACAGGAGACCGGCTCGGCAACCGAGCCGTAGAAAAAGGCATCCCCGTTGTAGGGCAGCAGGCAGTCGCGCTCCATGACGATGGCGGGGATGACGACGTAGGTTGCATCGCCGCCGATGTATTCAAAGGAGTAGCCGGGTGCGGCATAAACGTTTTTGGGATCGCTGAGCGCGGGCTGGATCACGAATTTATCGCCCGGCTTGAATTGACTGCTCCATTTGCTGCCGACCTCTATGATCTCGCCGCAGAACTCGTGGCCGATGATGGTGGGGTGCTCGGCAACGTCGTTGGGAACACGCTTGTGATTGGGGCCCTGAATGGCAGCCTTGTAGCTGGACATACAGATGCTGTCGGAAATGACCTTGGCCAGGATCTCGTCGTCCTTGATGGCGGGCAGTTCAAATTCCTCCAGCCGCAGGTCGTTGGCGCCGTAGATGCGAACGGCTTTGGTTTTCATACGCTGATACCTCCGTAAATTACTTGTTTGACCGGTGCTCCTAACAAACGCCTGTTGTGACACACGGTCATGCCATACACGGATAATTATACTCCCTTTGGCGGATTCTGTCAATTCTTTCACAAGGAAAAAGCAAAAATAAACCGCAAAAAATTTCACTTTGCAGTTGTGCGCGGGCACGGAAACTGATATAATAAAAGCAATCTTTGAAAAAAGGATCGTGAACGCTGTGTCCAATAACGCTTTTTTTGCCATGATGGCACGCATGAAATATATTGACCGCTGGGCGCTGATGCGCAATACTGCCAAGGAGAGCCTGTCGGCGCATTCGTTGGAGACGGCCATGCTGGCGCACGCGCTGTGCCTGCTGTCCAATCGCCGCTACGGCACGCAGTACGATGCCGAGCGCGCTGCTTTGTTGGCAATCTATCACGATTGCGGGGAGATCATCACCGGCGATCTGCCCACCCCCGTCAAATATTTCAATCCCGATATCAAAAACGCCTATCGCGCCGTGGAATCTTCAGCACGCAGCGACCTGCTTAATATGCTGCCCGAGGAGCTGCGCGCCGATTACGAGGCCGTCCTTGCCCCTGCAGGGGAGGATGACGCGCTCAAGCCGATCCTCAAGGCAGCGGACAAGCTCTCCGCCCTCATCAAATGCATCGAGGAGCGCCGCATGGGCAATACCGAATTTACCAGCGCAGAGGAAAGCACTCGCCGCAGTCTGCAGCAGCTGCAGCTGCCGGTGGTGCAGGATTTCCTGCAGGAATTCATCCCTGCCTATTCGCTGACGCTGGACGAGCTCAACGGAGAGAAAAGCGATGACTGATACCATTGCCGCCATTGCCACCGCCCAAGCCCCCGGTGCGTTGGGTGTAGTGCGCATTTCGGGACCGGATGCCCGTGCCGTTGCCGACCGCGTATTCCGCGCCAAAAACGGCAAGCCGCTGTCGCAATCGGCAGGCTATACCATGCGTTACGGCCATGCCGTGCAGGACGGCGAGACCATTGACGAGGTGGTCGCGTTGGTGTTTGCCGCGCCGCATTCCTACACCGGAGAGGACGTCATTGAGCTGGACTGCCACGGCGGTCTGGTGGTGACCTCGCGCGTGCTGCAGGCGGTCTTGCAGGCAGGTGCGCGCGCCGCCGAGGCGGGAGAATTTACCAAACGTGCCTTTTTGAACGGACGCATCTCGTTGACGCAGGCAGAAGCCGTTATGGGTATCATCGGTGCGCAGGGAAAAAATGCCGCCCGCGCCTCGCAGGCAGCCCTTAGCGGAAAAACCGCGCAGCGCATTGCCGCCGTCACGCAGGATCTCACTCACGCCGCCGCTGCGTTGGCAGCCTGGACGGATTATCCCGAGGACGACGTTCCTGCCGTGGACGGCGGAGATTTAGAGCAGTCCTTGTATGCCGCGCTGCAAAAGGTGGAAGACCTGTTGTGTCAGTCCGAATCGGGCAAGGCGTTTACCCAAGGCATCCCCACCGCCATCGTCGGACGCCCCAACGTGGGAAAATCCACTCTGATGAATCTGTTGGCGGGGGAGGAGCGCTCCATCGTCACACAGATCGCAGGTACCACCCGCGACGTGGTGGAGGAGACCGTTTCGTTTGCGGGTGTGCTGTTGCGCTTGAGCGACACCGCAGGGATTCACGAAACCGCCGACGAGGTGGAACAGATCGGCGTTGCGCGTGCCAAGGAGCGATTGCAGCAGGCGTCGCTCGTCTTTGCCGTATTTGATCAAAGCAATTCCTTGGAGGACGAGGATCTTTGCCTTGCCGAGCAATGCAAAGGGCGCAACGCCGTTTGCATCATCAATAAATCCGACCTGCCCGCACGGTTTGACGCCGCCCTGCTGGAACCGTATTTTTGCCAAACGGTCAGCATCAGCGCCAAAGAGGGCGACGGCTTGGAGCAGCTGCAAAACGCCGTCACCTCGCTGCTGGGCACCGCCGCGCTGGATCCTGCCGCGGGGCTGCTGACCACCGCCCGACAGCTTGACTGCGCCCGTGCAGCCCGCGATGCGCTTCTGCAGGGCTTGGATGCGCTGCAATGCGGTATGACGCTGGATGCCGTGGGGGTCTGTGTCGACGATGCCATTGCTGCCATGCTTTCCCTCTCGGGTGAGCGGGTGAGCGAGCGCGTGGTACAGGAGATCTTTGCCAGCTTCTGCGTGGGCAAATAAACGGAGGAAATTATGAGAAATATTGTCATTACCGGTGCCGCCGGCGGAATCGGCAGCGCCGTCAGCCGCCTCTTTGCTGCAGCGGGCGAGCGGGTCTTTTTGGGCTACGCCCATTCCAAGGATGCCGCCGAGCAATTACAAAACGAGCTGCGCGCGCAGGGGCGAGAAGCCTTTGCCCTGCCGTTGGACGTGACCGATCCCGCTTCGGTGAAGGATGCCTTTGCCGCCGTGCGCGAGCTGGGCGGAGCCGACGTGCTGATCAATAACGCAGGACTTGCCTGCGACGGACTGTTTCAGGACGTCGATGATATTACTGCCGCCGAGGTATTCGAGGTCAATCTGAACGGCGCACAGCGCTGCATTCGCGCCGCGCTGGAAAGCATGCTGCCCAAGCAGCAGGGCGTTATCGTCAATATTACTTCTATTTGGGGCGAGGTGGGCGCCTCCTGCGAGGTACACTACTCCGCCGCCAAGGCGGGAGTCATCGGACTGACCAAGGCACTTGCCAAGGAGCTTGGCCCCAGCGGCATCCGCGTCAACGCCGTGTCTCCCGGTGTTATTCGTACCCCCATGCTCGATCGCTATGACGAGGCGACGCTGCAGGAGCTTGCCGAGCAGACCCCGCTGGGCAGACTCGGCACGCCGGAGGACGTGGCAAACGCCGTCGGCTTTCTCTGCTCGCCCGCGGCGTCCTTCATCACCGCCCAGATCTTGGGTGTAGACGGCGCCTTCGCTCGCTAAAGGACAGAAAATAAAAAAACCGTTCCGAATCTTTGTATTCAGAACGGTTTTGTTTTATTCCATTGCAGTCATCTGCTCCCACAGCGCACGCAGCTCGGGCGGCAGCAGATGATAGCAAAAAGCCTTGGCGGTGTTGATTGCGTCGGTTATTTTTTGCAGCGGAATGTGAACCTGCGCGCCGAAATATTTGATCGTGATATCCTGCCCGTCAAATTTTGCCCAAAAGGCGGGCGTTTCATCTGCAAAGCCCACCGCACGGGTGGCGGTGTCGGCCTTGGCGATCATCAGCAGCAGGCATAACACGCACAGCAGGATAAACATCGTCACGCAAAAGGCGTGCAAAAACGCCGCCGCCTTTTGCCGCAGCGTTGCTTCCCGAACGGCACGGCGCGGGGCGCCGAGCTTCTTCTTACCCCACAAGAGCCATCAGATCCTCGGTGCTGACGGTGGGGTGCAGCGCACGGTTGAGAGAAAGCGCCACCAGCTTTGCCGCGTTTTGGATCATGGTGTCGATCTCGCGCGGTGTTACCATCATACCTGCCGAATGATGTCCCTGCTGCACCTCCTGCCCCGTCAGCTCCAGCGTCATGGTGGCGGCGTCCACTACCGTCGGCACCCCCACCGCAATGACCGGCACGCCCAATGTTTTTTGACTGATCTCGCGGCGTGCATTGCCGACGCCCGAGCCGGGGACGATACCGGTGTCGGTGATCTGTACCGTTCGTCCCAACCGCTGCAGCGAGGTGCTGGCAAGCGCGTCCACCACCACGACGGCAGCAGGGGAGATCTGCCGCACCAAGCCGCACAGCAGCTCGCCGGTCTCGATGCCGGTCTTGCCCAGCACTCCCGTCGCCACCGCCGAAACACCGCGCAGCTCACCCAAGCCGACGCTGCGGGTCAGCTCGCCGCTGAGATGCCGCGAGGCAAGAATATGCTGCGCCACCTGCGGGCCCAACGCGTCCGGCGTAATCGCGGGATTGCCCAACCCTGCCACCAACACCGCGCCTTCGGCGGGAAGCAGGTCGGTCAGCTCCTTGGTCAGTGCGATCTGCGCCGCACCGTCGTGATCCACGTACCCCGTCAACGGAGCTGTCTCCACCGTCACGTAATGCCCCATCGGCTTGTTTAACTGTGCAGCGCCCGCTTGACTGTGCACCTTGATGCGGGTGATGCGCACCCCGTCAAACGATAATTCCTCTTTTTTAATGCCCTCAAGCTGGCCGCTGATATGCTCGGCTTCGTCCAGCGCAAGATCGGTGCGGTACGGCATACGATTCCCTCTTTCGTTGTATTTTTGCTTTCTTATTATGACCCAACGGCGAAAAAATCAATCATCACGCGGAAATTTTCAACCGATTTCTTAATTTTTTTCAAAAAAGGCTTGCTTTTTGTGAAAAAATATGATATTATGACCCCTGCGACAAATATGGAAAGGCAGGAGGTGTGACAAATGCCTAATATCAAATCAGCCAAAAAGAGAGTGCGCGTCATCGAAAAGAAGACCGCTGAGAACAGAGCCAACAATTCCGCGCTCAAGACCTCGATCAAGAAGGCCAACGCCGCGATCGAAGCCAATGCTGCCGATAAGGACGTTGCTGTTCGCGCTGCAGAGAAGAAGATCGACCAGGCCGTCGCCAAGGGACTTCTTCACAAGAACACCGCCGCAAGGAAAAAGTCCGCCCTTGCCAAAAAGGCTAACGCCTAATTACAGGACACAAACCGCCGTGTGTAACACGGCGGTTATTTTTTTTGCAAAAACAGTTGCAATCGGCGCGTCGGTTTGGTATGATGACCTTGCAACCAAATCCCGAATGCAGGTGATATTGTGCAACGCAACAAAACATTGGATTGTAACAACCGTCTCAAGGCCTTGGCTGTACGCACCGTGCGCGACTGTACCTTCCGTAAGCAGGTGCAGTATTTCGGGACGATGCACCAAACCGAGGTGCTGCTTCCGTCGGGGGATGAAAAATACCCCAGCTTTTGGGTCAGAGACGCCGCGATGATGGCGGAAAGCGGTTTGATCGCCGATGCCGATCTCAAGCGGTATATCGAGATCATTGCCACGCACGGTCAAAACGGCGCCGAAGCACTGACGCTTCAAAACGGCCTTTGCGTGCCGCCCTACACCATTGCGGATCATATCAATTACGATGCGAAACCCGTCTTTTTCCCCGGCACCTATCAGTCGGGCAGCGATCAGGGCAGCGGCAGATACGGCTATTTCCCGCCCTTTTGCGACAACTATTATTTCATCACCATGGTGGGATATTACATCGAGCAGAGCGCCGACCGTGCCATTTTGAACACCCAATACAACGGGTTGACGCTTTGGCAGAGAATGTGCCTTGCCTTTGAGGGCTACAATATTGATCCTCACAGTCAGTTGTGCGTCAGCGATGCACAAAAATACACGGTGGATTGGGGCTTTACCGATACCATCAAAAAAAGCGGCAAGCTGCTGATGGCATCCCTGCTGCGCTATAACGCCGCCCTGACCATGCACCGCTTGCAGCAGGATCAGCGGTATGCGGAGATCGCACGGACCATCAAAAAAAACGTTGTTGAAACCTTTTACGACAAGGCCTCGGGATGGTTTTATTCCGCCACCGAGATCGGCCATCAGTTCGACGTGTGGGCGACCGCCTATGCGGTGTATCTGGGCATTGCGACCGAGCAAAATACGCTGCAGGCACTCTACCGTGCTTATGTCGACGGCACCGCGGTGGTCGACGGCTACGTCAGACAGATCCTGACCGATCACGACCACGCCGCCGACAGCGCGTGGGAATCTGCCGTTTCCGCCTATAACCGCTACCAAAACGGCGGCTATTGGTCGACCCCCACCGGTTGGTACGCCTACGCATTGTATCGGTACAACGGAAAAATTGATATTTTGGAGGATTTTCTCCGCCACACCGAGCAATACGACGAAGTCGGCAGCCCCTTTGAGTGGATCAACGCCGCCTGTGATGCGTATGACGGCGCACACTACGGAACCTCGGGCGTTTTGCCCTATATCGCCCTGCAGCGCATCCTGCAGGAGCAGCAAGCATTATTTCAATAAGGAAAGAAGGAAAGGACTATGAAAAAAGCATTTCTCGGCGTTATTTTCACACTCGCGACCGCCGCGTCTGCCGTATCGTCGGCAAGCGCACAGGGTATCAGCGCGGTACAGACCGGTGACGATTTTAAGATCGGTTTATGGATCGGCATCGCAGCGGCAGCGTTGGCTGTCGCCTTCGTGGTTACTCTGGTAGGCAAAAAGAAGGAGGCCGAGCAGCCCGAAGAGGACGAGGAGCAACCGTCCGAATAACCGCTGCCGCCTTGCGGCGGGTTCCGGCTTACTGCGCTACCCGAAAACTCCTGAATTTTGACGCCCGACTGTTTGTCGGGCGCTTTTTTCGGGATTATGTTACAACTTTGTAACTCCCGCTTTCTTGACTTTTTCCGCGTTTGGGTGTACAATAAAGTCAATTGTGGGATTTTATGCCTTGAGAAACGAGACTCAGGGCTTTGCAAATACTGTTCGGGAGGGAAGAACAGCAATGCAACGATTGAAAAAAGTTGCCACCAAGCTTTTAATGGTGGCGTGGGATTTCCTTGCATCGTTTTTGTCTGTATTTCTTGCATTTTCCATTTTCGAGGAGTACCATATGCCGGTGTGGATCCGGACGCTTATGGTGCTCAAGACCACTCTGCTCATCTGGCTGCTGAACCTGGTGCGCGGAGGATACCGTCGTCACTTTTCCGAGCCTGATGTGATCGAATTGGCGTCGCAGACGGTGTGCGCCATGTGCACCGCAGCCATCCAATTCGTGCTGGAGGTCATCGTCCTCAGGCACGCTATGCCCACCGCTATGTTTATTTCTTATGCGTTACTGCTGATCGTGCTGACCGTTATGGGACGCTTGGCGGCTGCCTTTATCGTGCAGCTGTATCAGCGTCAGACGGCACGGCGCGCTGCCGAAAAAGCGCCCAGCGCAGACCGTACCGTGGTCTACGGTGCAGGTGCGGCAGGCCGTTATTTCTATGACCGCACCCTCAAGGGAACTTACCTGCAGAGCGTCGTTGCCTTTATGGACGACGATGCCGATCTGCACGGCGTGCACATCGGCACCACCAAGGTGGTCGGCGGTCTGGACAAGCTGGCGCAGACGCTGCGTGATTTACGCGTCGGTCAGGTGGTGGTGGCAATCCCCACCATTTCGGGCGAGCGTCTCAAGGAGATCCATCAGATCTGCCGTGAAAACGGCGTTTCCATCAAGCGCTTTGCCGGTCTGGAGGACGCCTCCAACCTGCACAACGCCCAAATGCGCCCCATCAATATCGAGGATCTGCTGCACCGTCGGCGTATTACGCTGGATCCGGGTGCCGCGACCGATTTCGTGCGCGACAAGACCGTTATGGTCACCGGCGGTGCCGGCTCCATCGGCTCGGAGATCTGCCGTCAGGTGTTGAGCATGGACTGCAAGCACCTCGTGGTGTTCGATATCAACGAGAACGGCTTGTTCCACCTCAATAACGAGCTGATCCAAAAGGGCTTTGAGGGCAGATTTTCTCTGCGTCTCGGCTCCATTCGCGACCGTGCCCGCGTCGACGAGGTCATGACCGAGTTTTCTCCGCAGATCGTCTTCCACGCCGCCGCACATAAGCACGTGCCCATGATGGAGCTCAATCCCATTGAGTCGATCAAAAATAACGTCTTCGGCACCATCAACGTCTGTCAGAACTGTCTGCTGCACCACGTGCAGAAGTTTATCCTCATTTCCACCGACAAGGCGGTCAACCCCACCAATATCATGGGTGCCAGCAAGCGCATTGCCGAGCTTGCCGTGCAGACCTTTGACCGCAATTCCGCCGAGACCGAGTTTTCCGCCGTGCGCTTCGGCAACGTGTTGGGCAGTGAGGGCAGCGTCGTACCGTATTTCCTCAAGCAGATCGCGGCAGGCGGCCCCGTTACCGTCACCCACCCCGATATGCGCCGTTATTTCATGACCATTCCCGAAGCGGTGCAGCTGGTGCTGGAGGCAGGTGCCTTGGCAAAGGGCGGCGAGATCTTCGTGCTGGATATGGGCGAGCCGGTGCTTATCCGTGACCTTGCCTGCGACCTCATCCGTCTGTCGGGGTACGAGCCCGACCGTGATATCAAGATCACCTTCACCGGCCTTCGCCCCGGCGAAAAGCTGTTTGAAGAGCTCAATATGACCCAGGAAGAGGTCGATCACACCCCCAACCAAAAGATCTTCATTATGAAGCCCATCGAGCAGGATCAGGAGCTCATTGCCGCGCAGATCAAAGACCTGCAGGAGCATCTCAACAACGAGAATCTGCACGAATTGCTGCAGGGTGTCAAAAATCTGGTCCCGACCTTCAAACACGAATTATAAATCAATAATGAAAACCCGCCTTTCGGCGGGTTTTATTCTTATAAAATTTTATTGGATTACCTGTCTTCGGTGAAAGAAATAATTTCGTCGATTCCGCAATGCAGAATGTTGCATAGGTCATTTAACGTCACGGTGCTGATGGGCTTGTTGTGCTTGAGCCGATCTAATAAACTGCGGCTGATGTTGTGCTCCATGATCAATTTATAAGTAGAGATATTTTTCTTTTTTAAAGTGTTATAGAACGGCTCATAGCTGATCACATCCATCACCCAACCCTATGATAAATTATGCTCTTTTACTAGACAATACTCAATAAAAAGAGTATAATTTTACTTGTGCTCGATAAACAGAGCACAAGATATAGAAAGAAAAAACATTATAGAAAAAGGAAAAGAGAGAGTTCAAGAGCGAAAGAGAAGGTTCTGGTTTCTGTATGATTTATTAGTCAAGTGCACGAAAGTGAGGCAATATCGGGGAGTTATAAAACGAATGTTATGCTTGATCCGTCACGTATGAGTTAAATTATTGAAACTGGGTAGAGAGGATTTAGGATATGTTTGGTTTTAATGAGATTGGCGAAAAGTTAAAAGGGTTGGCGAAGACACTTTTTATTATTGAGATCATTGTTTGTTATCTTGTTGGGATTGTTTTTCTTGTCAGAGTGGTATTTGTGCCGAAATCCATTTTTATTGCGCGTGCTTTGATGATTTTGGGACCCGTTTTTGCATGGATCAACAATTGGGTATTATATGGATTTGGCGAGTTGGTTGATAGGGTGTGCAAAATAGAGCATGCTTTGTGCGGCACGCAGGTTGATGATTACCAAGAGGAAGATGAGGATTACGATGCGTAAAAAAAGAACCGTCTTGTGACGGTTCTTTTTTTACGCGTTGAGCAGGATGTAGCCGGTGTTGAGATAGGCGGCGAAGGACAACCACAGCAGGTACGGCACCAGCAGATAGCCGGCGGGCTTATCAATGTACAAAAAGTGCAGCAGGGTGATCAGCACCGCCACCCACAGCAGCACCAGCACGACGGCGGCGGTCTTCAGCAGCCCGAAGCCGAAAAACAGCGTCGGCCAGATCAGATTGAGCAGCAACTGCGCGTAGTACCATCGCAGCGCAACGGTTTTTTGCTTGGCATCGACGTAGGCGATGCTGACCCGATAGGCGGCAACGCCCATGAGCAGATACAGAATGCTCCAGGCAACGATAAACACGACGGGCGGCGGGGTGAGCAGCGGCTTGGTGAGCGCTTGGTACTGCTCCAGCCCGCTGCGTACCGCAAACGAGCCCAGCAGTCCCACCAAAAGCGGCAACACGATAGCGGGGAGAAGCTTTTTGAGACGAATGGAAAAAATCGGCATGGCAAACACCTCTGATATGTTCTTGTACCATATCCTATTCGTCCGAGTGTTGTCCGTATGACCAAAAAGTACGCATTTGTTTGGCGGCATCGGCGCAGATGAGCCTGCCGTGCTCGCGCAACGCCGATTCGCTCACGGCGGCGGATTGCCCGCCGTATTCCGAGACCGCGCGGCGCAGGGCGGGGGTATCGGGAAGAAACAGATAATATCCGCCCTCGGCCTCATAAATGGCGGACTTGGGCTGCTGCGCGGTGGGTCTTGCCGCCTCCAACGCCCCCAAAAGGGCGTCTAAATGGGAAAATTTGGTGCAAAATCGGGGAATTTCGCTTTTTCTCACCCGCAGTTTTGCGGTTTCCTCTTGCCTTTGCGGCGTTTCGGGTGTAAAATAGAACACAGCGCCGCCGTCCGGCGCGGGAAAAATTTCGATCAATAATTCTTCGCTGCTCGCCGCAAAGGCGCACATCTGCTTGCCCGACAGATACAGCTTTTTCAAAAATCCCGCCGTCTGCGGGTCGCTGTGCTCGAGCCTTGCAAAGCAAAGCCCGTGTCGGTGCAGCTCCTCCTCGCTGAGCTGAATGCGCAGCGAGCGGGTATGTACCGTAATGTTCATGCCCGTCCCCCCGATCATAATTCTGTTATGTAACGTAATACTATTTTACGCTTGTGTCAGCAACGAATCAAGAAGGTGATTGCAGGATGTTGTTTTTCCAAAAACAAGGAATCGTTTCCATACCGCAGGAATTGCCCCGAGATCTGACGGTGCGTGCGCTGCCTGCGCCGCAGACCGCCACCTTGCCGCTGCGCGTTGGCGGGCAGGCTCGTTTTTGTGCGCCCGCCGACCGTCAATTATCCCTCGGAACCCGATTGGTCGCAGGGGAGGACGGCTTTGGGATCTATTCGCCGTTTGACGGAATGCTGGGCGATCTCAGCCGCATCCGCCATCCCTTGCTGGGCGAGGTTCCTGCCGCTGCCGTACTGGTGGACGCCTGCGTGCAGCCGCCTACGGCCCAAACGGTCGCATTGGAGCAAAAGCCCACCGAGCAGGAGATCGTTAACGCTGCACGCGTGTGCGGGATCATAGACGAGACCGACGGCATGCGATTGGATGAAAAATTACTTGCGCTGCGCAAAAAAGGCGTCGCGCTGTTGGTCGGGGATGCCTGCGAGGATCAGCCCGGCTGCTTTGCCGCGCTGTGCGTGCTGCGTCAGTACGGCGCGCAGGCGGAATTGGGCTTGCAGCTTGCCTGTCTTGCCACCGGTGCGCAGCAGGGCTTTTTTGTGCGCTTCGGCGATGCCGACGAGCGCTTTGACACGCTGCCGCTGCAAACGCAGGTGCACGCCTTGGGCTGCCAATATCCTGCCCTGCCCGAGCGGAGAGTGCAGCAGGAGTCCAAACAACCGTTTGGCAGCATCGGCGTGCAGGCGTTGGCGGCGCTCTACCGCGCGTTGGCGTTTCGCGAGCCGCAGCTTGGGCTCGCCGTCAGCATCGGCGGGGAGATCCTGGATATGCCGCGATGCTATTTCGTGCCGTTCGGCACGGCGTTGTCACACGCCGTGCAGGCCTGCGGGATCCATTATCCGTCCTATACCTGCGTCAGCGGCGGTGCGCTGCGCGGCACCAAGGTGTCGGATGCCATGCCCATGAGCATCGGCGTAACCGGTGTCTATGTGCAGGAGAATGCGCCTGAGCCTGCCGCAAAGCCTTGCTTTGGCTGCGGTGCCTGCGCCAACGTCTGCCCGCAAAATCTGCTTCCTATTCATATTATGAAATCCCGCCGCCGCGGTCACAAGATGAAGCTGAAATTACTGCATCCCGAGGACTGCATCGGCTGCGGTGCTTGCTCCTACGTTTGCCCGTCGGGCATTGACCTGACCCGCTTCGTGCGCCTTGCCGCGCAGGACGCTGCAAAGGAGGCGGTACGATGAAATTATATTCTCACGCACCCTTCGTGCGAGGGGGAGAACGCACCCCGCGCGCACGTATGAGCTTTTTGTTCGCCGCGCTGACGGGCATCGGCGTGCTGTCGCTCTATTATAACGGCCCACGTCTGCTGGTGCTGACTGCGATCTCGTTGTGTATGGCGGCGGCATTTGATCTGCTGGTGTGTCTGTTGGCCGGTCAGCGCCTGCGTGTGACGAGCGAAAGTATGTTGCAGGCGGTTTTGCTGACGTTGTTTTGCCCTGCTACGGTGCATCTGCTGCTGCCCGCCGTCGGGGTTGCCGTTATGATGATCCTTAAGCAGCTGCTGCGGATGTTTTTCCGTCAAGCGCCGCATATCTCCTGCCTGTGTGCGGGCTGGTGCTTCTTGGCGTTTTGCTTTCCCGCCAACTTTTTCACCTATGCCAAGCCGGGTGTTGAGGGCTGGCCGCCCATCGCCATGACGGTTGCGGTGGAAAAGGTGGCTTCTCCCACCGAGCTTCTGCGCGGTGACGCCATTGCTTCGGACTTTTCGGTTATCGACGTGCTGCTGGGCAATTTGGCAGGCCCCATGGGAGCCTGCGGTGCCGTGGTGCTGATCGCCTGCATCGCGTTTCTCTGCTTCCATTACCGCACCGCGCTGCGCACCGCCGTGGGCGCCGTGCTGGCGGTGACGGTGTGCGCACTGCTGTTTCCCCGTGTGCCGCAGGAGCTGCTGCTCTCGGTACTGTTTGAGGTCTGCGGCGGCTCGCTGCTGCTGTGTGCCGCCTTTGCGTTGCAGGTGCCGGGTGCCGTCCCGTTGACCCACGGCGGTCAATGGATGCTCGGAATCGTCTGGGGATTGCTGACCGTGGTGGGACGCCGCGTTCTGCCCATCGAGCAGGCGGCGCCGCTGGCGTTATTGCTGCTTACCCCCTTTAATTTCGGCTTTGATCTGTTGCGCGGACAACTGCTGCGGGGGTGGCGTAAATTCAGGCTGTTAGGAAGAAAATCGGTATGACTCTAAAAGAAAAGATCAAACAAAAGCAGAAGCTGATTGCCACGCACGTCAGCCTCGACGAGGTCTGCACCGCCCGTATTGCAGGACTTTCGGGCGTAGATTTCGTCTGTCTGGATTTTGAACACGGTATGATGTCGCTGCAGACGCTGCTCAGTCAGATCATTGCCGTCAAAAGCACCGGCGCCGCCGTGGTGGTGCGCGTGCCGCAGGATGACCTGACCGCCACCAAAAAGATTTTGGAAATGGGCCCCGACGGACTCATCTTTCCCATGGCGCGCAACAAAGAGGAGATCGACCGCATTGTGGCAACCTCGCTGTATCCGCCTTACGGAACCCGCGGCTTCGGCCCCATCAACGCCAACGATTACGGCTTTCAAGACGCATACAGTCAGGCGGCAAACAACCTGCGCGCCGTTCATCTGCAGGGAAAATAGCGTTATTTTTCAAAAAACAGCAAAAAACACTTGACAAATGCGCTGCGGCGCGATAAAATAACAGGGCAATAAAGCAGAACTTCCCCGTTCTCACCCTGCGCTTACGGCGCCCGGTCAATACTGCAGATACGGCAACCGCCGTTTTGTAATGTCTTTTTCGGTGCATGGACGGGAATCATTCTGTCTGTGCATTGATTTTTTTGTGAAAGAGGTGCTTGACTATCAGCAGCAAGGAATTCAGTATCAATGAAGAGATCCGTGAAAAAGAGGTGCGCGTCATCGGTAACGACGGCACGCAGCTCGGCATTATGTCCTCGCGGGAGGCGCTTGCTCTTGCCGAAGAGCAGGATCTGGATCTGGTCATGGTTGGCGCGAACGCCAATCCTCCCACCTGCAAGATCATGGACTACGGCAAGTACAAATTTGAGCAGGCCAAGAAAGAAAAGGAAAACCGCAAAAACCAGAAAACGGTTGAGACCAAGGAGATCCGTCTTTCGCTCAATATTGATACCAACGACTTCAACACCAAGGTCAACCACGCTGCCCGCTTTTTCAAAGAGGGCAACAAGGTCAAGGTCTCCATCCGCTTCCGCGGACGCGAGCTCGGTCACCCCGAGATCGGTCTGGAGATCATGTCCCGCTTCGCTGACGCCGTTGCCGAGATCGGTACGGTCGAAAAGCCTGCCAAAATGGAGGGCAGAAGCATGTTGATGTTCCTTGTCCCCAAGTCAGGCAAATAACTTAAGGAGGAACAAAAATGCCTAAGATCAAAACTCACTCGGGTGCAAAAAAGCGTTTCAAGGTCACCAAGAACGGTAAAGTCCTGCGCGCCCACGCAAACAAATCCCACATTCTCACCAAGAAGAGCACCAAGCGTAAGAGAAATCTGCGCAAGACCACGACCGCCGATGTGACCAACGTCGCCAAGGTGATCCGTATGGTCCCCTACAAATAAACCGTAGGAACTCAAACACAAACACTACTCCCCGCCGTACCGCACCGTCGGGGGATCTCAAAATTTCGCCGTGTGCGGCGGCAGAATGGATGAATAACTATGGCACGTATCAAGGGCGCTTTGATGACCCGTAAAAGAAGAAAAAAGATCCTCAAGCTTGCCAAGGGCTATTTCGGCTCCAAGAGCAGACTGTTTAAGACCGCAAAAGAGGCGGTCATGAAGAGTGGCCAATATGCATATATCGGCCGCAAGCAGAAGAAGCGTGATTTCCGCCGTCTGTGGATCACCCGTATCTCCGCAGCCTGCAAGGCCAACGAGATGAACTATTCCACCTTCATGAACGGTCTCAAAAAGGCAAAGATCGACATCAACCGCAAGATGCTCGCTGAGCTGGCGGTGTCCGATCCCAAGGCTTTCACCGAGCTGACCAAGGCTGCAAAGAAAGCACTTGCAAAATAAGAAACCAACGCCCGGGCTGTTTGAGCACCGGGCGGTTTCTGCTTTAAAAAGCGGTTGTTTTTTGCCTCCTTCGGGGCGAAAATTTCCGTCGATCCGACGCGAAAGGAGGGTGTTTTGTGATGCCGTTTGAGCAGCTCAAAAGCGCCGAAAATCCCAAGATCAAAGACGCGGTACGGCTGCTGACCAACGCATCGCACCGCGCCGCTCAAAACCGTTTTATCTGTGAGGGACTGCGCTTGGTGCGCGACGCCGTGCAAAGCGGCGTTACGCTGCACGAGGTGTTTGTCACCGAGCAATTCTGTCAGCAATTTCCCGACGAGGTCGCACGCATTGCCGCTGCCGCAGCGCAGGTGTATTGCGTCACGCCCTCGCTTTTGCAAAAGATCAGCGATACCCGCACCCCGCAGGGTGTTTGTGCCGTCGGCACGCTGCCCGCGCTTGCGTTGCCGCAGCACGGCAGACTGATGGTCTGCGACCGTCTGCAGGACCCCGCCAATCTGGGCGCGCTTGCGCGCACCGCCGAGGCCTTCGGCATTGACGGACTGCTGCTGTCGGCCGATTCCTGCGCACCGCACAATCCCAAGGCGCTGCGCGCCTCAATGGGTGCCTTTTTTCGTCTGCCCACCGCCGTGTGCGACTGTCTGCCCGAGGCGCTTTGCCGCCTGCGTGAGCAGGGCTTTGCCATCTTTGGCAGCGTGGTGCGTGACGAGACCTGTTGCTTGACCGAGCTGACCTTTCCCGCGTCCTGCGCATTGGTCATCGGCAATGAAGCCAACGGCGTTTGTGACGCCGTGCTGGCAGCCTGCGATCAACGCGTGACCATCCGTATGGCGGGTCGCGCCGAGTCGCTCAACGCCTCTGCCGCCGCTACCGTCTTTATGTGGGAAATGACCAAAGGAGGAGTGGGCAAATGACCGAACAAGCCGCCGCCCTTTGGCTGCAAGCTGCCTTGGGTGTACAAAGCGTTGCTGCCGTGAATCTGCTGCAGCATTTCGGCTCTGCCGCACAAACTGCAGCGGCAGGGGAGCAGGAATGGCGCCTCAGCGGCCTGCTCAAATCCACGCAGCTGCAAAAGCTTTGTAATACCCCTGCAGATGCGGGAGAACGGCTGCTTGCCGAGCTGCCGCGCCGCGGCATCACCCTGCTGACCTACGGTCAACCCGATTATCCCAAACGCCTGTACGAACTGGCAGATGCCCCCATCGTGTTGTTTGTCAAGGGCAAGCTGCCCGATTTGGACCGGCATCTCGGCGTCGGCGTGGTGGGAACCCGCAAGCCGGGTGAATACGCCGCCAACTGCACGCGCTCGCTCTGTGCGCAGCTTGCCCAAAAGGGCGTCTGCGTCATCAGCGGCGGCGCCTTGGGCATCGACAGCGCGGCACACGTCGGAGCATTGTCAGCAAACGGTGTCACCGTTGCGGTGTTGGGCTGCGGCCTTGATTATCCGTATCTCAAGGAAAATCAACCGTTGCGCGATACCATCTCCCGCCACGGTGCGCTGATCAGCGAATACCCGCCCGACACCCCGCCTGCATGTTACACCTTTGTGCAGCGCAACCGCATCGTTGCGGGTCTGTCTGCCGCCGTTACGGTGGTGCAAGCAAGCGAAAAAAGCGGCTCCCTCATCACTGCCAAGGATGCCAAAAATCTGCATCGCTCCGTCTTTTGCGTGACGGGCGCCATGGCGGATCCCGCCTTTGCAGGCAGTCACCGTTGGCTTGCCGAGGGGCTTGCCAAGCCGGTCTTTTCGGCCGACGATATTCTGACGCATTTTCCCGATTACCGACCTCTGGTGCCGCAGAGCATCGGCGAGGACGGCGTGACGCCGACCGTCACGGTAACCGAGCAGAGCTTTTTCCTGCCCGCCTTACCCCGCAAGGTCAGCGACGCCGCTGCGGCGGTCTATGCCGCCTTTACGGCGCCCGAGCAAACGCAGGAGCAGCTGCTGACCGCAAGCGGTCTGAGCATCCCCAAGCTGTTGGCTGCTCTGACCGAACTGGAGCTGATCGGTGCCGTCACCGCCTGCGGAGCACACCGCTACCGCGTGGCGCAATCATAAGCTTGTCAACAAAATCTTACGATTTCAAATAAAGAAAGCAGGTGGAGTTTTTGTCTAAACTGGTCATTTTGGAGTCCCCGACCAAAGCAAAAACCGTACAAAAATATCTGGGCCCCGGCTACACCGTTACGGCGTGTGCAGGGCATTTGCGCGATCTGCCCGAGAAAAAGCTGGGCATTGAGATCGAGCATAATTTCAAGCCGCAGTACGTCAACATGAAGGGCAAGGAAGAGATCATTGCCCGTCTGCGTCAGGCAGCAGCCGACAGCGACGGCGTGCTGCTGGCAACCGACCCTGACCGCGAGGGTGAGGCCATTTCCTGGCACCTTGCCACCTTGTTGGGTCTGGACGATCAAAAGCCCATCCGTGTCACCTTCAACGAGATCACCAAAAACTGCGTCACCGCCGGCATCAAAACGCCGCGCGGCATTGACCGTCAGCTGGTGGACGCGCAGCAATCCCGCCGCGCGCTGGACCGCCTTGTGGGCTATAAGCTGTCTCCGTTCCTTTGGAAAAAGGTGCGCCGCGGTCTTTCGGCAGGACGCGTGCAATCGGTGGCGGTTCGTTTGGTGGTCGACCGTGAGCAGGAGATCGAAGCCTTCCGCCCCGAGGAGTATTGGTCGCTGGATGCCAAATTCAGCGTCAAGGGTGAACGCAAGACCTTCCAGGCGCATTACTTCGGCACCGCCGACGGCACCAAGCAGGAGGTCACCAACGGCGAGCAGGCGAACGCCATTCTCGCTTCGCTTGACGGTGCGGATTACGCCGTCACCAAGGTCAAGAAGGGTACCCGTACCCGTCAGCCCGCCCCTCCCTTTATCACCTCCACGCTGCAGCAGGAGGCTTCCCGCAAGCTCAATATGACGGGTCAGCGTACCATGCGCATTGCACAGGAGCTGTACGAGGGTGTTTCGGTCGAGGGCATCGGTGCTACCGGTTTGATCACCTATATGCGTACCGACTCGCTGCGCATCTCGGACGAGGCGCGTGCCGAGGGTATGGCCTATATCCGCAAGGCTTACGGTGATGCTTATCTGCCCGACAAGCAGCGCGTATTCCGTGCTGCTTCCGGTGCACAGGACGGTCACGAGGCCATTCGTCCCACCATTCCGTCGCTGACGCCCGATCAGGTCAAAGCCTCCTTGACCGCCGAGCAGTATAAGCTTTATAAGCTCATCTGGGAGCGGTTTATTGCCGCCCTGATGGCACCCTGCCTGCAAAATACCGTCAACGTAGACATCACCGCCCGCGATGCCTTGTTCAAGGCAAGCGGCTTTACGGTCAAGTTTGAGGGCTACACCGTGCTGTACGAAGAAGGCAGCGACGATGAGGACGAGCAGGCAGCCTCGCTGCCCGCCATGAAGGAGGGCGATGCGCTGACGCTGCGTGAGCTGATCCCAAATCAGCATTTTACCAAGCCTCCCGCACGCTATACCGAGGCGACCCTGATCGAGGCCTTCAAGCAAAACGGCATCGGTCGTCCCTCTACCTACGCCCCCACCATTGCCACGATCTTGTCGCGCGAATATATCGTGCGTGAAAAGAAATCTCTGATGCCCACCGAGCTGGGCAAGGTCACCACGCAGCTGATGAAGGATCTGTTCAGCGATATTGTGGACGTCAAGTTCACCGCCGGTATGGAAAAGAATCTGGATCTGGTGGCCTCGGGAGAAAAAACCTACGAAAAGGTTATGGAAGCCTTTTACCGTCCCTTTGCCAAGACGCTGGCGGCTGCCGAGGAGAGCATGCAGGGCAAAAAGGTGGAGCTCAACGACACCATGACCGATGAGGTCTGCCCCAACTGCGGCAAGCCGATGGTCATTAAATTCGGCCGCTTCGGCAAATTTATGGCCTGCAGCGGATATCCCGAATGCAAGACCACCAAGCCCATCGTCACTCCCGCCAAGGGCGTTTGCCCCATGTGCGGCGCACAGATCTTACAGAAAAAATCCACGCGCGGTTATAAATACTTTGGCTGCGAAACGGCACCCAAGTGCGATTTTATGACCTGGAACGAGCCGACCGATCAGCTTTGCCCGCAGTGCGGCAAAACGCTGTTTAAAAAGCGCGGTATGCTGCTGTGCGAGACCGAGGGCTGCGGCTACGAGCAAAAAGCCGCCCGCAAGTCCCGCAAAACGGCAGGAGATAACGAGTGAGCGCGCAGGGAACCGTCATCGGTGCGGGACTTGCCGGGGTAGAGGCCGCGTGGAGATTGGCTGAAAACGGCGTGCAGGTCACGCTGTGTGAGATGCGCCCGCAAAAGTCTACCCCCGCCCATCGGACCGCAGAGTTTGCCGAGCTGATCTGCTCCAATTCGCTCAAGGCAGAGCGTCTCAATTCCGCCGCCGGCCTCTTAAAGGCAGAAATGCGCGAGCTGGGCAGTCTGACGGTGGAAACGGCGTACCGTACCCGTGTTCCCGCGGGCGGTGCCTTGGCGGTTGACCGCAATTTATTTTCTGCCGAAATTACTCAAAAGATTCTGGCGCATCCCAATATCACGGTGCGCTACGGTGAGGTCACCGCGCTGCCCGACGGCGTTTGCATCGTGGCAGCAGGCCCGCTGATGAGTGATGCGCTGGCACAGTCGGTGCAGCAGCTGTTTGGGCAGGATTATCTCAATTTCTTTGATGCCGCTGCCCCCATCGTCACTGCCGACAGTATTGACCGCGAGCATTGCTTTGCCGCCTCGCGCTACGATCGCGGCGGTGAGGACGATTACCTCAACTGCCCCATGAACAAGGAGCAATACGAGGCGTTTCACGCCGCCTTGGTATCGGCTGAGCGCGCACCGGTGCACGGTGTGGACGAGCAGCTGCCCAAAACGGTGTACGAGGGCTGTATGCCGGTGGAGATCATGGCATCCCGCGGTGCCGACACCCTGCGCTTCGGCCCCCTTAAGCCGGTGGGTCTGCGCGATCCCAAAACCGGACATCGCCCCTGGGCGGTGGTACAGCTGCGCAAGGAAAATGCCGAGGGAACGCTGTATAATTTGGTCGGCTTTCAAACCAACCTCAAGTTTGGCGAGCAGCAACGGGTCTTTTCCATGATTCCTGCGCTCAAAAACGCCGTGTTTTCCCGCTACGGAGTGATGCACCGCAACACGTTTTTGTGTTCTCCCAAGGTGCTCACCCGCCACCTCAACGCCGTCTGCCGCCCCGATATGTATTTTGCAGGACAGATGACGGGTGTGGAGGGCTATATGGAATCGGCGGCAAGCGGGATTGTGGCAGCCGAAAACGCCCTGCGGTATCTGCAGGGGAGAGCACCGCTCGAGCTGCCTGCCACCACTATGCTGGGTGCATTGACCAACTATCTGCAGGAGGGCAGTTGTGTTGATTTTCAACCCATGGGTGCCAATTTCGGCATTCTGCCCGCCTTGGAAACTCCCATCCGCGACAAGCAGCAGCGCTATCAAGCACTTGCCGAGCGCGCGATGGCGGATCTCAAAATCGCTTTATCCTAAAATTCCCCAAGGGAAGATCAGGAGGAACAGAACATGAGTAAAATTATTGTAGACGCCTTCGGCGGCGACCACGCTCCGTTGGCGGTATTGCAGGGCGCAGCCGCTGCCCGCGAGGAATTCGGTGCTGATATTTTATTGGTCGGTGATGAACAGAAGATCAAGGACTGTGCCGCCGAGCATCAGATCTCGCTGGACGGTCTGTCCATTCACCACGCCCCCGACGTCATTTCCATGCACGACGATCCCGCCTTGGTCATCAAGGGCAAAAAGGACACCAGCTCCATGGGCGTGGGTCTGCAGCTCTTAAAGGACGGCGCAGGCGACGTGTTTGTTTCGGCAGGCTCCACCGGCGCGCTGGTTATGGGCACCACCTTCTTGGTGAAACGCCGCAAGGGGGTCAAGCGTTGTGCGATTGCTACCGTGATGCCCGCCAAGGACGGTCCCACCGTCATTTTGGATTCGGGTGCCAATGCTGATTGCCGTCCCGAGCTGCTGCATCAGTTTGCCGTGCTGGGAGCCGAGTATGCCGCACAAACGCTGGACATCAAAAATCCCCGCGTCGGATTGCTCAATATCGGTGCCGAGGATACCAAGGGCGACGAGCTGCGGCTGGAGACCTATCAGATCCTCAAAGAGGATGAGACCCTTAACTTTGTCGGTAATATTGAAGCGCGTGAGATCCCGGATTCCAAGTGCGACGTTTTGGTGTGTGACGGCTTTGCCGGTAACATTGCCATCAAGAGCATCGAGGGTACCGCTGCCTATATGATGGGAATTATGAAGCAGAGCTTCACTTCGTCTCTGCGCATGAAGCTGGGTGCCGCGCTGGTCATGCCGGGACTGAGAACCCTCAAGAAAAAACTGGATTATTCCGAGCTGGGCGGAGCGCCGCTGTTGGGCGCCGAAAAGCCGGTTTTCAAGGCGCACGGCAGCTCCAATGCCAAGGCGTTTAAAAACGCCATCCGCGTTGCCAAAAAAACCGCCGATGCGGCACGATGAAACCCCGCACCATTCTTGACAAAAAACCCCTTTTTATAGTACAATAAATAAATCAAGATCCACGGAAAGGAGATCCCTTCCATGCAGCAATTGATGCAAAAGCTCGGCTATACGTTTCAAGAGGAAAAGCTGTTGCGTATCGCGCTGACCCATTCTTCCTACGCCAATGAAAAACACCTCAGCCAGTCCAACGAACGGCTGGAATTTTTGGGCGATTCGGTGCTGTCGTTGGCGGTGGCAAACTACCTGTTCCACTACGACCGCAAGGACCCCGAGGGAGAGCTGACCCGTCTGCGTGCGTCGTTGGTGTGCGAAAAGGCGTTGGCCTCCTTTGCGCGTGAGCTGGGCTTGGGGCAGCATCTGCTGCTGGGTAAGGGTGAGAAAATGACCGGCGGCGCATCGCGCCCCTCGATTCTGGCAGACGCCTTTGAGGCGGTCATTGCCGCCATTTATCTCGACGGCGGCTTTGCCGAGGCAGAACGCTTCATTCTCTCCTACGTTAAGCCCGAGGTGGAAAATCACCGTCCCGCCAAGTTTGAGGATCACAAGACCGCACTGCAGGAGATCATTCAGCAAAATCCCGACGAGCGGGTCGAATACGTTCTGACGGGCGAGAGCGGGCCTGACCACGACAAGCATTTTTGGGTCGAGGTACGGCTTAACTCCAACGTCATCGGCCGCGGCGAGGGCCGCAGCAAAAAGGAAGCCGAGCAGGCAGCCGCCAAAGAGGCGCTGCAGCTGATGGGCAGATAAGAGATTCAAGTTCAAATCAGGATCAGGAAAGGAGAAACCGACGTGTTTTTAAAAAGTCTGGAGCTGATGGGCTTCAAATCCTTCCCCGACAAAACCCTGCTGACCTTCGGTGACGGCATTACCGCCGTGCTGGGGCCCAACGGCAGCGGCAAAAGTAATATTTCCGACGCGGTGCGCTGGGTCTTGGGCGAGCAGTCCACCAAGCAGCTGCGCGGCTCCAAAATGGAGGACGTCATTTTCAACGGCACCGCTGCAAGAAAATCCTTGGGCTATGCTGAGGTCACGCTGGGCATTGACAACCGTGACCGCGCCCTTGCCTGCGACAGCGACGAGGTGTTCGTCACCCGCCGTTATTATCGCTCGGGCGAAAGTGAGTATCAGATCAATCGCGCCACCGTGCGCTTAAAGGATATCAACGAGCTGTTCATGGACACGGGTCTGGGCAGAGACGGTTACTCCATGATCAGTCAGGGCAAGATCAGCGATATCGTGGCAGCCAAAAGCGATGAGCGCCGTGATATTTTTGAAGAAGCCGCCGGTATTTCCCGTTACCGTTACCGCAAGGCGGAGGCCGAGCGCAAGCTCGATCGCGTAGAGGACAACCTCATCCGTCTGCGTGATATTTTGGCAGAGCTGACCGACCGTGTCGGACCGCTGGAGCAGCAGAGCAAAAAGGCCGAGCAATTTTTATCCTTCAGCGAGGAAAAGAAAACGCTGGAGATCGGTCTGTGGCTGGATCTGCTGCGCAAAAGCAAGGATGCCCTGCGCGAGCAGGAGCACAAGATCGCTGCCGCCGAGGCGCAGTACGACGAGGTCTGCCGCCTCATCGAGCATACCGAGCTTTCCATTGAAGCCAACAACGCCAAGGGCGCCGCATTGCTGACGCAAATGGATGCTCAGCGGCAAAAGGCGCACGAGCTCGAGGAGCAGGCCGCCAAAAATGACGGTGAGATCGCGGTGCAGGAAAACAACCGCGTCCATAATCTGGAGTCCATCGAGCGCCTCAAGGCTGAGATCGGCGAGGGACAGGGCTCCGACAGCGGCATTTTGGAGGACATCGCTTTCCGTCGCGGTCAGATCGAAGAGAAAAAACAGGCCATCGCCGCCATGAAGCAGGAGCTGGAGCAATCGGCCTTGTCGCTGGAGCAGCTGCTGCTGGATGCCAGCAGTAAATCGAGTGAGCACGAGGCACTCAACCGCGCCTTGACCGAATTTGCCGAGCAGATCTCGGTATTAGAGGTCAAAAAGGCATCGGCGTTGTCCTCCTCGCAGGAGATCGCCGACCGCCGCGGCAACGCCGATACCGCGGTGCAGGAAAAGAACGCCGCCGTTGCTGCGTTGGAGACCGAGTTGGCTGCACTTGACGCGGATCTTAAGCGCGTCGAGGAAGCCTTGACCGCTTCCCTCAATTCCAAAGAGGGGTACGAGTTGCGCCTGACCGCCCGCCGTGACAAGGCGGAGAGTCTGCGTGAGCAGATGCAAAAGGCAGAAATGGATGCAGACGCCAAGGACAAGCGTGCATCCCTGCTGGCAGAATTAGAACGCAATCTGGACGGCTTTGCCTATTCGGTCAAGGCCATTATGAAGGCGAAGGATGAAGGCAGACTGCGCGGCATTCACGGCCCGCTGTCCCGCCTCATTACCGCCGATAAAAAATACGCCATCGCCATAGAAACGGCACTCGGCGCACGCGGACAGGACGTCATCGTCTCCAACGAGGAGGACGCCAAGGCCGCCATCCGTTACCTCAAATCCACCGATTCCGGACGCGGTACCTTCGTTCCGCTGACCGAGGCACGCGCCACCCGCTTTACCGAAAAGGGGTTGGAGGATCAGGCAGGCTTTGTGGGGATGGCCAACGAGCTGGTTACTTACGATGCACAGTACGACACGGTGGTGCAGGAGGCGCTTTCCCATATCGCCGTGGCAGAGGATCTGGACGCTGCCGTCAGCATTGCCCGCAAGTATTCTTATCGCTTCCGCATTGTGACCTTAGACGGTCAGATCGTCAATCGCAGCGGCTCGCTGACCGGCGGCTCGCTTGCCAAAAACGCAGGACTGATGATGCGTCAGGGCAAGATCGAGCAGGCCAAGCAGGAGGCCATCGCGCTGCGCAAAAAGGCGCAGGAGTTGGGCGCTGCTTATCAGGCAGCGCAGGCAGAGGTCACCAAAACGCAGGCAGAGCTCAACGCTGTGCAGGGTGACATCACCACCGCCAACGAGGACAAGATCCGTCTGTTGGGCGAGGTCAAGCGCGTGGGCGAGGCGCTGCAGGGCGCCAAGCTTGCCCGCGAGGAGCTGCTGGGTGAATCACAAAACGGTGAAAAACGCCTGACCGAGCTGGCGCAGACGGTGGCACAGTGCGAGCAGGAGATCGCCGCGCTGACCGAGCAGACCGAACAAAAGAAAAACGAGCTGACCGCACTTGCAGGACGGCAGGACGAGCTCAGCCAGACCCGCGAGCAGCTGACCGCCCACAACGCCGACGTGCGTATGAACATTTTGGCGGTCGAAAAAGAGATCGCTTCTCTGGAGGACGCCGTCAGTTTGTTGGATTCCCGCCGCGCCGACGTCAGCAGCCGAATCGATCTGCTGCAAGGACAGATCACGCAGTACGAGCTTGCCAACGAGCTCTTGGACGGCAAGATCGCCGAGATGCGCAACACCTCCGAGCAGCTGCGCGCACAAGCCAAGGAATGTGAGCAAAGCGTGGAGCAGCTGGCACAGAGCCGTATGCAGTTAGAGGGCGAGACCAACGCCATGCGTCAGAAGGAAAAGGATGATTCCTCGGTGCGCGAGCGTTTGGGCAACGAAGCCGCTCGTTTGACCGAGCGCAAGGAGTCTATGACTCGTGAGATCGACGATGCCGTAGCCAAGCTGTACGACGAGTATCAGCTTACCCGCACCGAAGCGGAGGAGATCGGTGTCGTTCCCGAGGATATTCCCGCTGCCAACCGCCGTTTGGCAGAGCTCAAATCCAAGATCCGTTCGCTGGGGCACGTCAACGTTGCCGCCATCGAAGAATACAAAGAGGTTTCGGCACGCCACAGCTTCCTGAGCGAGCAGCTCGACGACGTGGAAAAATCCAAGGCCGAATTACTCAAGCTCATCACCGAGCTGACCGAGCATATGCAGGTCGCCTTTGTGGATAGCTTCAAAAAGATCAACGAGTCCTTTGCCCTGACCTTTACCGACCTGTTCGCAGGCGGCAGCGCACGGCTGGAGCTTTCGGATCCCGACCACGTGCTGACCAGCGGCATCGAGATCATCGTGCAGCCGCCGGGCAAAAAGGTCTCTTCCATTGAGCAGCTTTCGGGCGGTGAAAAATCGCTCATCGCCATTGCCATCTACTTTGCTATCATGCGGGTCAGCCCGCCGCCGTTCTGTATGCTCGACGAGGTGGAGGCTGCGCTGGACGACGTCAACGTTGACCGCTTTGCAAACTATATGCGCCGCATGACCGGAAAAACGCAGTTTATCGCCATCACCCACCGCCGCGGCACCATGGAAGAGGCCGACGTCCTCTACGGTGTCACCATGCAGGAAAAGGGCGTTTCCAAGCTGCTCAAGCTCAACGTGGCGCAGATCGAAAAAGAATTGCAGCTTGCCAAATAAACGCTGCTGAAAGGAATTTTCATGGGACTGTTTTCCAAGCTTTCCGAATCGCTGAAAAAGACCCGCAGCTCGCTTTCGGGCGCGGTTCACAGTATGCTTTCGTCCTTCACCAAGATCGACGAGGATCTGTTTGAAGAGCTCGAAGAGATCCTCATTATGGCGGACGTCGGCATGACCACCGCCCAAAGAATCTGTGAGCGCGTGCGCGAGCAGGTCAAGGATCAGCGGGTCACCGATCCGCAGACCGTGCGTGAGATTTTGTCTCACACCGTCGAGCAGATCCTGTCGGTGGATGCACAGATGCATCTCAATACCAAGCCGTCGATCGTATTGGTCATCGGCGTCAACGGCGCCGGCAAGACCACCACCATCGGCAAAATGGCAATGCAGTACAAGCAGCAGGGTAAAAAGGTGCTGCTGGGCGCCGCCGATACCTTCCGCGCTGCCGCCATTGAGCAGCTTGGCGTTTGGGCCGAGCGCGCCGGCGTGGATATGATTGCCCAAAAGGAGGGCAGCGACCCCGCTGCCGTGGTGTTTGACACCATCTGTGCCGCCAAAGCCCGCGGTACCGACGTGATTTTGTGCGACACCGCAGGACGCCTGCATAACAAGAAAAATCTGATGGATGAATTGGCCAAGATCGTTCGTATTATCCGTCGTGAGTTGCCGGATGCCGATCTGGAGACGCTTTTGGTGCTGGACGGCACCACGGGACAAAACGCCGCCAATCAGGCAAAAGCCTTCCGCGAGGTGGCCGACATTACCGGCATTATCCTGACCAAATTAGACGGCACCGCCAAGGGCGGCGTGGTCATCGGCATTTGCGACGAGCTGGGCATCCCCGTCAAGTATATCGGCGTGGGAGAGGGTATTGAGGACCTGCGCGCCTTTGATGCCAAAGACTTTACCGAGGCGGTGTTGGGCGCATGAAATTCATCCTTGCCACCAAAAACAAACACAAGCGCGAGGAGCTTTCCCGCATTCTGATCGCCCTCGGATTGCAGCCCGTCACCGAGGAGGAGCTCGGTCTGGAGATCCCCGAGGTTGACGAGACCGGCACCACCTTTTGCCAAAATGCGTATCTCAAGGCAAAAAGTGCTTGCGATACGACCGGATTTGCCGCCATCGCGGATGATTCGGGCTTATGCGTAGAAGCGCTTGACGGCGCGCCCGGACTGTATTCCGCCCGTTACGGCGGTGAGGGAAGCACCGACGCCCAAAAGGTACAAAAGCTGCTGGAGGCGCTCAAGGATGAGACCGACCGCCGCGCCAAATTCGTCAGCGCCGTCTGTTGTCTGTTGCCCAACGGTAAGGCGTTGTACTGCGAGGGTGAATGCCACGGCACCATTGCTCACGCCCCCAAGGGGGAGGGCGGCTTCGGCTACGATCCCGTCTTTGACGTCGAGGGCGGCAAAAGCTTTGCTGAGCTGTCTCCCGAGCAAAAGGACGCCGTCAGTCATCGCGGCATTGCGCTGCGCAAATTTCAACAGTTACTTCCCGACTTTTTGAAGGAGAATCAATATGCTCACCAGTAAACAACGCGCCTGCTTAAAAGGGCAGGCAAACAGCTACGAGCCCATCGTACACGTGGGCAAGGGCGGTGTTATCGACACCGTGGTCAAGCAGGCCGACGATGCGCTGACCGCCCGCGAGCTCATCAAAGGAAAAACGCTGGAAACTGCACCCTGCACCTCCCGTGAGGCGGCAGAGCAGATCGCCGCGCAGACCAATGCCGACGTGGTACAGGTCATCGGCAGAGTGTTTATCCTTTACCGCCAAAACCGCGAGATCCCCAAAGAAAAACGCATCGACCCCAACCGCAAGAAATAACGGCCATGAAAACTGCCATTTTCGGCGGGGCGTTCAACCCCGTACACAACGGTCACGTGCAGGCGGCGCTTTGCCTGCGCAATGCCGTGCAGGCGGATCGCGTGCTGTTTATGCCGTCTTATCTCTCACCCCATAAATCCAGCGGTGCGCTGGTTTCGGGGCAGCATCGACTCAATATGCTGCGGCTGGCACTGCGGGAATATCCGTTTTTTGAGATCAGCACGCTGGAGCTGGACAAGCAGGATATCAGCTATACGGTCGAGACGGTGCGCCTGCTGCGCGAGCAGTACCCCGAGGATGAGTTTTATCTGTTCATCGGCGCCGATATGTTTCTGACCTTTGACGGCTGGCGCGAATGGCAAAGCCTGCTCAAGCAGGTTACGCTATGCACCGTGCCGCGCAACCATGCCGATCTTGCGGCGTTGGAGCAAAAAAAGCTGCAATACGAGGCGCTGGGCGGAAAATGCATTTTGGTGGATATGCCGCTTGCCGATATTTCCTCCACCGAGCTGCGCCGCGGAGAAAAACAAGAATATCTGAACTGTGAGGTCAAACAATATATCTATGAGCACAACCTTTACACTGACGCCCGATGAGCAAAGGCTCGCCGAGCAATACAAGACCGAGCTGCAAAAACGGCTCAAGCCCAAACGCTACCGCCATTCTCTCTGCGTTGCCGATGCTGCGGTGCGTTTGGCACAGCAGTACGGCTATCCCGATTTGAGCAAAGCCTATTTTGCGGGACTGCTGCACGATATCACCAAAAATGATTCCGAGCAGCAGCACAAGAGCCGAATGCAGCAGTACGGCTATCAGCCGTCCGATATCGAAGCAGGGCAGGAAAAGCTCTGGCACGCCAAAACGGGCGTTTTGGTGCTGGAGCACGAGTTCGGCATAACCGACCGCGAGCTGCTGACCGCCATCCGCTATCACACCACCGCCCGTGCCGGTATGACACCGCTGGAGGAAATTTTGTATCTGGCGGATTTCATTTCCGACGACCGCGATTATGACGGCGTGCAGGAAATGCGCCAAGCCGCTGCACAGGATAAGCAGACCGCTATGGAGATCGCGTTGTGCTTCACCATTACCGATCTGGTCGAGCGGCGCAAGCCCATTCACCCCGATACGTTAGACGCTTACAACGAGCTTTGTATAAAGGAGTAAATTATGCAGGCATTCGATAAAGTGAAGGTCGCCGTCAAGGCGCTGGATTCCAAAAAAGGAACCGATATTGAGGTCATTCAAATCGACTCGGTCTCGAGCTTGGGCGATTACCTCATCATCGTGACCGGTAATTCCACCACGCAGGTGCGTGCACTTGCCGAGGAAGCCGAATACAAGCTGGAGCAGGCGGGTGCCGCCCCCGATCACGTAGAGGGACGCGCCTCGGGCTGGATCCTGCTGGATTGCAACGACGTAATGATCCACGTGTTCACCCCGCAGCAGCGCGAATTTTATGCGCTGGGCCACTTGTGGCAGGACGGTCAACCGTTGGATATTTCAACTTTTCTCACCGAAGGGGAGGACGCATAAATGAACGCCAAAGAGTATCAGTACCGTCAAGTAGAAGAAAAATGGCAGCAGAAATGGGAGGACGCAGGTGTGTTCCGCGCCGATGACAAGAGCGGAAAGCCCAAGTTTTATGCCTTGGTAGAATTCCCGTACCCCTCGGGCGCGGGAATGCACGTCGGCCATATTAAGGCTTATTCCGGTCTTGAGGTGGTCAGCCGCGTGCGCCGTATGCAGGGCTACAACGTGTTGTTCCCCATCGGCTTTGACGCCTACGGTCTGCCCACCGAAAACTACGCCATCAAGACCAACACCCACCCGCGTGTCGTCACCGACCGCAATATCGAGCGCTTTACCGCGCAGCTCAAACGGGTCGGCTTCTCGTTTGATTGGGATCGCGTCGTCGATACCACCGAAGAGGATTATTATAAGTGGACGCAGTGGATCTTTCTCAAGATGTTTGAAAAGGGTCTTGCCTTTCGTGATCAGGCACTCGTCAACTACTGCCCGTCCTGCAAGGTGGTGCTCTCCAACGAGGACTCCCAGAACGGCAAGTGTGACATCTGCCACAGCGATATCGTGCAAAAGAGCAAGGACGTTTGGTATCTGCGTATCACCGAGTATGCCGACAAGCTGTTGGAGGGTCTGGAGCAGGTGGATTATCTGCCCAACGTCAAGCAGCAGCAGGTCAACTGGATCGGCCGTTCCACCGGCGCATTTGTCAACTTCTCACTCAAAGAGGTGGATGAGACGCTGCGTATCTACACCACCCGTCCCGACACCTTGTTCGGCGTGACCTTTATGGTCATTGCGCCCGAGCATCCGCTGCTGGAGACCTATCAGGATCGCATTGCCAACTATGCCGACGTGCTTGCCTATAAAGCCGAATGCGCCAAGAAGAGCGAGTTTGAGCGCACCCAGCTGGTCAAGGATAAGACCGGCGTCTGCATCCAAGGCCTGACCGCCATCAATCCCGTCAACGGAAAAGAAATTCCCATCTATATCTCCGACTACGTTATGATGGGTTACGGCACCGGTGCCATTATGGCGGTGCCCGCACACGACGAGCGCGACTATGATTTTGCCAAGAAATTCGGCATTGACATCATCCCCGTCATCAAGGGCGGCGACCTCAACGAGGGCGCCTATACCGGCGACGGCGAGATGATCAACTCCGATTTCCTCAACGGACTGACCAACAAAAAGGATTCCATTGAAAAAATGATCGGCGAGCTGTCGGCACGCGGCATCGGCGAAAAGGGCGTTCAATACAAAATGAAGGATTGGGCGTTCAACCGTCAGCGTTATTGGGGTGAGCCCATTCCCATCGTACACTGCGAGCATTGCGGTATGGTGGCGGTGCCTTACGAGGAGCTGCCGCTGCGCCTGCCCAAGGTGGAGCATTTTGAGCCGGGTACCGACGGCGAGAGCCCCTTGGCAAAGCTGCCCGAGTTTGTCAATTGCGCTTGCCCCAAGTGCGGCAAGCCCGCCCGCCGCGAGACCGATACCATGCCCCAATGGGCAGGCTCGTCCTGGTATTTCCTGCGCTATATCGACCCGCATAATCCCGCTGCCTTTGCCGACCGTGACAAGCTCAACTATTGGATGCCGGTCGACTGGTATAACGGCGGTATGGAGCACGTTACCCGCCACCTGATCTATTCTCGCTTCTGGCATAAGTTCCTCTACGATCTGGGCGAGGTGCCGGTTGCCGAGCCGTATGCCAAGCGTACCGCACAGGGTCTGATCTTGGGGCCCGACGGCGAAAAAATGAGTAAATCCAAGGGCAACGTCATCGACCCGTTGGACGTTGTGGACGAGTTCGGTGCCGACGTGCTGCGTACTTACGTCTTATTTATGGGCGACTATGAAAAAGCTGCGCCTTGGTCGGAAAACGGCGTCAAGGGCTGCAAGCGCTTCCTGGATCGCGTTATCAACCTGTTGGATACCGTGCAGGACGGGGAAACCTTCTCGCCTGCGCTGGAGGGCGCCTTCCACCGCACCATCCGCAAGGTCAGCGAGGATATTGAATCCATGAAATTCAATACCGCGCTTGCCGCACTTATGACGCTGCTCAATCAGATCACCGACGGCGGCAGCATCAACCGTGCCGAATACACCACCTTGCTCAAGCTCCTGTCTCCGTTTGCACCGCATCTGGCAGAAGAGCTTTGGAGCCAAATGGGCGAGCAGGGCATGATCTGCACCGCCGCGTGGCCCACCTATGATGCCGACAAATGCATTGAGGCGTCGGTGGAGATCGCCGTACAGATCAACGGCAAGATCCGCGCCCGTGTTCAGATCCCGTCGGATGCCACCGCCGAACAGGCAATCGCCGCTGCCAAGGCAGACGGAAAGATCGCCGAGCAGCTGGTCGGTATGACGGTGATCAAGGAATTTTACGCCACGGGCAAGCTGGTGAACCTTGTCATCAAGCCTGCACAGTAAAAAATACAAAAAATATTGAAAAAAGACTTGATTTTTGCAAATATGGGTTGTATAATATAATCGCATCTACTATATGTAGTTACATAGGATACCCCTGCAAAGGCAAAAGGGAGGGAAAATGGATGAGTCAGGTAAAGCTCAAAGAAAATGAATCTCTGGAGAGCGCACTGCGTCGTTTCAAGAGAGCGACGTCCCGTGACGGCGTGATCCAGGAGGTGCGTAAGCGCGAGCATTACGAGAAACCCTCCGTAAGACGCAAGAAGAAGTCTGAAGCGGCGCGTAAACGTAAATTCAAATAACAAAAGCAAAAAAAGGCTGTCGCAACGACAGCCTTTTTGCGTGGAGAGGAATCGGTTATGTCATTATTGACTCCCACAAAACAATATTGCAATCTTTTTTCGGTCACCGCCGAGACGTTAAAAGAAATGGGCGTTGCTGCGGTGCTGCTGGACGTGGATAACACCCTGCAGGAGCATCATGCAGGCGTCCCCGCCGAGGGCGTTTTGGAATGGATCGAGACGGTGCAGGCGGCAGGGATCCCTTGCTGCATCGCCTCCAATTCCAAGGACGTGCGGGTGTCTGCCTTTGCGCAAAAGGTGGGTCTGCCGTATTGTGCGCTTTGTGCCAAGCCGCTGCCCTTCGGTCTGCGCAAGGCAGCCAAAAAATTGGGTGTCAAGCCCAAGGAGTGCCTGCTCATCGGGGATCAGATCTTTACCGACGTGCTTGCCGCCAAGGCAGCGGGGATGCAGGTCATCCTGCTCGATCCCATCAAGGAGGAGACGGGCTGGTCGTTTCGCCTGCGACGCCGTTTGGAACACCGTCTCAAGCAAAAATGGCAAGGGTGAACAGGTTATATATTTTCGAGCATAATAATGGATGAGCAAAAAATCCACCTAAGGAGGCAGTCACAATGAACGCACGCTTCGGCCCCGCAGGTAGCAGCGAACGGTACAACGCCCAAAAGCACAAGAGCAGTCTGGAGATCCCGCCGTATCTGCGGGAATTCGGACTGGATCATTTTGAATATCAATGCGGCAGAGGCGTCAACGTGGGTGAGGAAAAAGCCCGCGCCTTTGGCAAAGTCGCCGCGGAAAACGGTATTACCGTTTCTCTGCATTCGCCGTATTATATTTCATTGGCATCCGTAGAGGAAGAAAAACGGCTGCATTCCATTGACTATATCCTGCAATCCGCCCGTGCAGTAGATTGGATGGGCGGTATTCGCGTGGTGGTACATTCAGGCACCTGCGGCAAGATCAGCCGCGCCGAGGCGATGGAAAAAGCCAAGGATACCCTTGCACGCGCGCAGGCAGCGTTGGACGCCGAGGGGCTTTCTCACATTCGTCTGTGCCCCGAGACCATGGGCAAGATCAATCAGCTGGGCGATCTGGAAGAGGTCATGCAGCTGTGCGAATTGGAGGAACGTTTTCTGCCGTGTCTGGACTTCGGTCACCTCAACGCCCGCACGCTGGGCGGGATTCAGACGGCAGAGGACTTTGCCGCCGTGCTGGATACGGTGCAAAACCGTTTGGGCACCGAGCGGGCAAGTCAGTTTCACGCCCATTTTTCTAAAATTGAATACACAACGGGCGGCGAAAAACGGCACCTCACCTTTGAAGACACTGTGTTCGGCCCTGATTTTTCGTTGTTGGCACCCTTGCTTGCCGAGCGCGGATGGTCACCCGTCATTGTCTGTGAATCGGCAGGCACGCAGGACGATGACGCCTTGTTGATGAAACGATGCTATCAGGAGGCGCTGCGATGACCCGCATTGAACGTCTGCGCAACGCCCTTGCCACCGAGCGGGGCTTGCTGATTGAGACCGCCGTTTCGCGGCAGTATCTCACCGAGTTCGCCTCCAGCGACGGCTTGCTGCTCATCACCCCCACCCGCGCCGTGCTGGCAATGGATTCGCGGTATTTGGAAGCCGCATCCGCCGCCGTTACCGACGCCGAGGTGGTGCCGTATGACAAAGCCTTTTTTGAACTGGTCAAGCAATGCAAAGAGCTGCTGTGTGAATACACGCTGTCCTATGCGCAGGTGGCATCCCTTGCCAAGCAGACGATACCCGCCGAGCTGATCCCGAGCAGGGAACTGTCGGATGCCGTTTCTCAGATGCGCGCCGTCAAGGACGCCAAGGAGCTTGCCCGCATTGAGGCGGCGCAAGAGTTGACCGATGCCGCATTCGTGCACATTCAGGATCATTTGCGCGTCGGTGTGACCGAGCGTCAGATTGCCTTGGAATTGGAATTTTTTATGCGCAAAAACGGCGCACAGTCGGCGGCATTTGACACCATTGCGCTGACCGGTGCCCACGGCTCCATGCCGCACGGCGTGCCCGACGACCGCCCTATTCAAAACGGCGATCTGGTCACCATGGATTTCGGTGCACGGTTGGACGGCTATTGCTCGGATATGACCCGCACCGTCGCCGTCGGTACTCCCGACGCGCAGGCGCTTGAGATCTACGATGTCGTGCTTGCTGCACAGACCGCCGCGCTGTCGGTCATTCGTGCGGGCGTGGATTGCAAAGCGGTGGACGAGGCGGCAAGAGCCGTTATTCGTGATGCCGGCTACGGAGATTATTTCGGCCACGCTACCGGCCACGGCGTAGGGCTTGAGGTCCACGAAGCCCCCGGCCTGTCTCCCCGCAGCACGGCCGTGCTGCAGGAGGGCAACGTCGTTACGGTGGAGCCGGGCATTTATTTGCCCCAAAAAATGGGGGTTCGCATCGAAGATTTTGTTTTCGTGACCCAAAATGGCTGCAAAAATCTGACTCATTCGCAAAAAGAACGCAAAAAGGCGTGAAAAATGCTTGAAAAAACGCGCAATATGGTATAGAATAAAACGAGAATATTTTAGGAGGTACAAACCCAATGGTTACAGCAGGAGATTTTCGTAACGGCGTAACATTCGAAATGGAAGGTGCCGTTTATCAGATCATCGAATTTCAGCATGTTAAGCCCGGCAAAGGAGCCGCTTTCGTGCGCACCAAGATCCGCAACGTCATCGCAGGCAGCGTGGTAGAGCGCACCTTCAACCCCACCGATAAGTTCCCCGTCGCATACATCGACCGCAAGGAGATGGAGTATTCTTACAACGACGGCGATCTGTATTACTTCATGGACAACGAGACCTATGAAATGACCCCGATCGCAAAGGCTGACCTCAGCGACGCCTTCAAGTTTGTCAAAGAGAACATGGTCTGCCGTATTCTGTCCTACAAGGGAAAGGTGTTCGGCATCGAGCCTCCCACCTTCGTGGAGCTGGAGGTTACTGAGACCGAGCCCGGCTTTGCCGGCAACACCGCCACCAACACCACCAAGCCCGCCAAGCTGGAGACCGGCGCCGAGATCCGCGTGCCGCTGTTCATCAACGAGGGCGACAAGATCCGCATCGACACCCGTACCGGCGAGTACATGGAGCGTGCATAAGAGAGGAAGGGCATCATGATGACACTTTCTGAAAAGGTAGCCTATCTCAAGGGCTTGTCCGAGGGCATCGGCCTTGCCGATGAGGGCCGCGACAAGCTGCTTAAATCCATCATCGACACGCTGTGCGACGCCGCACTGTCCATCGAGGATCTCGAGGACGAAATGGCAGAGCTGGGTGCGCGTGTGGACGAGATCGACGAGGATCTCGCCGACGTAGAAAGCGACCTCTATGAGGACGAAGACGAGGACGATTGTGATTGCGACTGCGATTGCGATTGCTGCGACGGCAACTGCGCCGAATGCGACGAGGATTGCTTCGACGCCGATGATTATGACGACTTCGAGGAGTATGACGAGGACGACGAGGAGACCGTAGAAGTGGTCTGCCCCGCCTGTGAAAAGACCATCTGCCTGCCCATCGATTCCATCGGTGAGGACGGCATCGTCTGCCCCGAGTGCAGCGCACAGCTCGAATTCGACTTCACCGACGAGGACGAAGAAGAAGCCGAGTCCGCTGACGAGGAATAATCCCAAAAAACCAAACCGACCGTGCAACGCACGGTCGGTTTTTGTTTCACTTTTTCTGTATGCAAATATGTCTTAGGTGAGTTGCCTTTGCCCCCAAATAGTGATATAATCATAAAAAGAGGGCATGTTGTTTCGCCCTATGAAGAAAAAGGAATGGGAAGCGCCTATGGCGGGGAATGGCAGCCAAGCCCTAACAAGCCGGATGACGCCCGGTTTCTTGGAAAACCGGGGGAAGTGAAAATAACTATAGCTACCAATAGTAAAGGAGTATCATATGAGCGACAAACTCATATGGGTAAAGATGGTAAAGCTGATATCGAGAGACATTTTCCTGACCATAATAAACCTTTCGTACATTCAAATCCTCATGACCACAAAATCGATTGGAGTAAAGGGTTTCCTAATCCTTCTAAACCTATCAATTACTATGATGAAGATGCACCGACATTAAAATATCATAAAGCAAAGGAGAATAGTATGATTCAAAACACACCGTATTCAAATCCGGATTACAGTTTTAAAACAATTAGTGAATTTAAATGGGCAATGAGTTGCGGCACGGAAATTCAATTCAGCTGGAAGGGTAAGGCGTATTGTATCTTTGCCAGACTTACAAAGGATGATAATTCGCCGGAGCAAATGAACATTTGCGAAGCTTGTTATGAAAAGAACGGAAAATATTATAATATTTTAAGTGATACAGAATATGACATAAACAGTGACTTTTGGGCTGATACGATTGATGAAATTTTAGATTATAAAATTGACGGAGAAAAGATTAGAGATATTATCACTCTGGTTGAGGTTTCAGATAGAATGATATAATCTCGATTGACGCGATAACATTTCTAAAATAAAACCGACCATGTTTTGCATACAAATCCTCATGATCATAAGATTGATTGGACAGAGGGCTTTCCTAATCCTGGTAAACCAATCAATTATTCGGGAGAAATCCCCGAGTTTAAATTTTTCAAGGAGAAAAAACATATGACAAAAAGTATAGAGACTTTTGATGAATTAAAGTTTGAAACGCTAGGAGATTTTAAGTGGCATATTGTTCGCGGATGTGAAATTGAGTTTATATGGGATAATAAATATTATTCTATCACTCATCCCGATGGGAAGATTTGTATCAGCGAGGGTTATTATCTAAAAGATGGGAAGGCATATAATTTAGCGAGTCATACCGAGTATGATACGGAAACATCACTTATAAGTAGCGATATCAACGACATAATAGAGTTTTCGTTGGGTGAAAATAAGCTTCGTGAAGTTGCGACCCAAATAGGTATCGTTTACAGAAGTATATAGAGTAAAATAAAGAAATTACAGTTTCGCAGTAGTTACAACCAAACCGACCGTGCAACGCACGGTCGGTTTTGCTTTATTCACATTGTCTTTGACACGAATGCCCCGCCGAGATCCCGATGCGTTACATCGTCCTGCGGATTCGACTGCGTCCACCGTCATTCTGAGCGTAGGGCGTAGCCCGAAGTCGAACTTGAGCGTAGCGAAAGCGTGTGAGCGGAATCTCGGTGGGACTCCGCTCAGGATGACACAGACGGGGCATCTTTTGCGTTGCGGCGCATAGAACCGGAGAGAATCCTTTGCTATCATACACCTTTCCCTGAAATGCAAGGCAATATCGTTTTTATTGATTATGAGTTATCCTCGTGGAAATATCAAAACGATGATTCTATTCCATCAGCGTATGTAAAGTATGTTTTGGGTGAGTTGCCTTTGCCCCAAAATAGTGATATAATCATAAAAAGAGGGCATGTTGTTTCCGCCCTATGAAGAAAAAGGAATGGGAAGTGCCTACGGCGGGGAATGGCAGCCTAAAAAAGAAGAAGATAAACGATTTTTAGGTACACCCGGAGAAATAAAAGAAACCATTACTAAAAAAGGAGAATTGTTTTTAACTAAAATCGGCGAGGATGGTAGAGCTATTACGGAAAGACATCTTACCGATCATAGGCGATCTTGGAGTCATACGAATCCTCATGATCATATCATTGATTGGTCTAAAGGATTTCCATATTTAGGAGATAAAATTAACTATCCGAATAGTGTACCGGAATTTAAACAATACAGAGGTGAGTCAAAAATGTTTCAGATTACAAAACAGAAATTTCCGCAGGAGAATCAATTTGAATCCATCCGTGATTTTAAAGGGTGCGTTGATCGTGGTGGTGAAGTGGAATTCAATTGGAAAGGAAAAAGTTATACCGTTGCTCATGATCATGAAAAGATCTGTATTAGTGAGGGATGTTATCTTAAAGAGGGAAAATATTATAATGCTTTGAGTCATACCGAATATGATATTTCCGAAGAGTGGCGGTGTGATACTGTTGACGAGATTTTGGAATACTCCGTTGGCGGAGACCGTCTGCGGGATGTTGTGACACAGATTGAGGTTGAAGCGCGAACATTGTAAAGTAGGTATTGTTTACAGAAGCATATAGAGTGAAACAAAGGAATTGCAGTTTCGCAGTATTTAAAACCAAACCGACCGTGCAACGCACGGTCGGTTTTTGTTTGAAAAGGAGGGCGGTCTGCAGGAGTACTGCAGACCGCTGAGAAAGGAGAAAAATCAAGACAAGGAAAATCCTTGCGGGATCAATCAATTTTATAGCCTGCGCCGTAGACGGTGCGCAGGTGCTGCCCGCCCCAGCTGCCCAGCTTGCCGCGCAGGCGCGCGATGTGGGAATCCACCGTGCGAGAATCTCCGCAGTAGTCGTCGCTCCAAAGGGAGGCGATCAGCTCCTCGCGCGAGAATAATTTGCCGCGCTGCTCATATAACAAGGACATCAGGTCAAATTCCTTCTGGGTCAGTGGAATGGACTGACCGTCAATGACGGCAAGTAAACGGCGGCGATCCAATTGCGGCTCGCAGGCCAAGGGCTTGGAAACGGGCGGTGCGGGGCGCGAGCGCAGCAGATCGCCCAGCAGCTGCTTAAGCTGTGCCAATGAAAACGGCTTTTGCAAGCAAGCGTCGGCAAAGGAAGGGACCTGTGCGTTTTTTTCGTGCAGCACGATGAGTGCGACGTTATTTTTTGCCGCTGCGTGCTCCAGAGCTTGATTTTGCAGCAGCTGATCAAACGAATCGTCAATGATACAGGCGGCAATATTCGTGTTTTGCAGCAGCAGCGCGGGGATTTGTTGCTCCTCCTGCGCGGATACCGTCTCAAATCCCGCATCCGTCAGAAATTGTGCCATCAAATACCGTCCGGCCGATTGGGGTTGTGCCAACAATACCGTCAGCATATT
>JAFQKX010000066.1 GCA_017414705.1 Clostridia bacterium | reverse complement strand
GGCGGATTTCCGCCGCTGCGAGTTCTGGTGCAAGCCTGCTTTCGGCACCGATCTCAAAGAGATCCCCGATGAAACGCAGGGACTCATCTACCGCAAAAAGGACGGTACTTGGGGTGCCATCATTCCGGTTGTAGACAAGGAATACAAGTGCGTTTTGTGCGGCATTCCCGACGGCGGTGCTACTGCACGTATCTTCAGCTGGTACGGCGAGCTGACCGACTGCGAGACGCTGGCCTTCGTACAAAAAGAAGGAAACGATCCCTATGCGCTGCTCAAAGACTGCTTTGCGGTCGCTATGAAGGCGCTGGGTCAGGATCTTCCCACCATTGAAGGCAGACCCTTCCCTGAAATGTTTGAATATCTGGGCTGGTGCTCCTGGGATGCTATGCAGATCCGCGTCAACGAAAAGGATCTGCTGACCAAGTGTCAGGAATTCAAGGACAAGGGCATTCCCGTGCGTTGGGCCATCATTGACGATATGTGGGGCGAGGTGCATGAATTCTATGACAGCCCGTATGCTTTGGAAAACGCCGACCGCGCCAAGATGTTCCAGCTGATGCATGCCAGCTCGATGTTCTCCTTTGAGGCAGATCCCCGCCGTTTCCCCAACGGACTGAAGGGCTGTATTAAAAAGATCAACGAGCAGTATGGCATTAAGGTCGGTATGTGGCATCCCACCACCGGCTATTGGAAGGGCATCAACCCCGAAGGTCCCATTTACGCCGAACTGAAGGATTCTCTGTTCTTTGCCAGCAACGACCGTTACATTCACGGCTATACCGAAGAGGATGCTTACAAATTCTATAAGGCATTCCACGATTTCCTCAAGGACTGCGGCACGGAATTCGTCAAGATTGACAATCAGACCATGATCCGCCGTTTCTACAAGGGCGAAGCTCCGGTCGGCAAGATCGCCCGCGACGTGCACCGCGCCATTGAGCGTTCGGTCGACGAGCATTGGGGCGCCACCACCATGATCAACTGTATGGGCATGGGCAGCGAGGATATGTTCAACCGTCCGATGTCCTCGGTCTCACGCTGCAGCGGTGACTTCCAGCCCGAAAACCGCGAATGGTTTATCACGCACATTCTCATGTGCTCCTACAACTGCCTGATTCAGGGACAGATCTTCTGGGGCGACTGGGATATGTGGTGGACCGATGACGGTCAGGCATTCAAAAACTCGGTGCTGCGCGCCATGTCGGGCGGCCCCATCTATATCAGTGATAAGATGGAACGCTCCCGTGCAGAAGTGCTCCTACCGTTGGTTCTGTCCGACGGACGCATCCTGCGCTGTGACAGACCCGCAACACCTGCAATGGATTGTTTGGTTTCCAATCCTGAGAACAGCAAAAAGATCTTCAAGGTACAGAACGTCTGCGGCAACGCCGGTGTTTTGGCAGCCTTCAATCTGGACAGCGAAGAAACTGCCGTCAGCGGTACCGTCTCCCCTGCAGACGTTTACGGGCTTGAGGGTGAAGAATTCGCCGTTTACGAGCATTTCTCGGGCGAGCTGAAGATGATGGGCAAGAACGACAAACTCGAGTTGACCCTCAACAACCGCGACGACATCCGCTTGTACGTTATCGTACCGGTGGTGGACGGATTTGCTCCCATCGGTCTGCTTGACAAGTTCATTTCTCCCAAGACCATCAAATCGGTCAACGGTGAGTCGGTGGAACTGTATGAAGGCGGCCGTTACGGCTACGTCAAGGACGGCAAGCTTTACGTAGAAGAAAGATAAGCTAAAAAATCAAAAGCTCCTTGTTTCCCGCGGGAAACAAGGAGCTTTCTTTTTGATTCTTTTTACAGCGTACAGTTGAGATAGCTTTCGGTCTCGATGGGTTCGCCGGTTTGCAGATACATCCGCGCAACGCGGTGTCCGATGGAGCAGATCACCTCGTAGTTGACGGTATCGGCCAGCGCGGCGTATTCCTCGCAGGAGATTCCTCCCTCGCCGAACAGGACGGCGGTGTCCCCTGCCTTGCAGTCAGCGTCGGTGACATCGATCATAAGCTGATCCATACACACACGGCCGAGCACGGGGCATCGTTTTCCGTTGACGGTGACGATGCCTTTTGAGGAAAGGCTGCGGAAATAACCGTCGGCATAGCCGACTGCGACGGTAGCAATGCGCATAGGTTTGGGGGCACGGAAGGTCATCCCGTAGCTGACGGTATCTCCCGCTTGCACCTCCTTGACCAGCGTAATATCGGCGCAAAAACGCATCACGGGATGATACTGCATAGCTTGGGCAAGGCTTTGTGCCGGCGGGCAGCCGTACAGAATAATGCCTGCGCGCACGGCGTCGAGGTGGGCATATTCCTTGCTGAGAATGGCGGCGGAATTGCCGGCGTGATGCATAGCGAAGGTCAGCCCGCGACGGGCAAGTTCGTCGGTCAAAGCGGTAAAGGCGTCAAACTGGCGGCGGGTAATGCTGCCGTCGGGATCGCCGTCCAGGTCAGCAGAGGGGAAATGCATATAAACTCCCTCGCGACGCAAGGCAGGATTGGAAAACACGCGGGCGATGGCATCCGCGCTGGAACGCTCGGCTCGGAACCCGAGTCTGCCCATACCGGCGTCGATCTTGAGATGGCAGCCGATGGAAACGCCTGCCCGCTGCGCTGCTTTACCCAGTGACAGACCGTATTCCTCGGAATAAACAGTCTGCAGCAGATCGTGCTGTGCCAAAACGTCAACATACTGCGGTGCGGTGGCGCCGAGGATGAGAATGGGTTGGGTGATTCCAAAGCTGCGCAGCTCCAAGGCTTCCCGCAATTCGGCAACGGCAAACAGGTCGGTTCCCAATGCGGCAAGGCGCTGTGAAACCAAACGCGCTCCGTGTCCGTAGGCATTGGATTTGACCACAGCGATGAGCTTTGCATTGCCGATCTGTTTGCGGATCTCTTTATAATTGCATTCCAAAGCCGTCAGGTCGATCTCTGCCCGACAACGGGGTGGAATCCGAATCATTCTTTCGCTCTCTCCTTTTCATCAAAATGAAACCGAGGGTCTTACATTAATTGTATTATACTCCAAGCGGTTTCATTCGTCAACCGTCGGCTGCGCTTTTTCATTTTGAGCAACGATATTTTTGATCCAAAATCCGTTTTTAACCAAAAGCAGACCAAAGATCGCCTTGACGACCGACACCGCCTGCACCACGGCAAACAAGGTCAAAAAGCTGACGGTTGTGAATCGACTGAGCAAAAACGCGGCAAGTACCGTAACGCACCACATAAAGCCGCAATCAAAAACGAAAGTGACCATCATTTTACCGCCCGAGCGCATGGTGAAATAGGACGCGTGTGTGAGCGCCTCAAACGGCATGGCAACAGCGGTAATGACCATCAGCTGCGTGGCAAGGTGGCGAATCGCAGGCTGCGTATTATAGGCCAGCGGGATAAACTGTGCGCAAATACTGTAAAGGATCGCAACCGCGACGGCGATCAAAAAAGAGACGGTGATGAGCTTATAGCTTTCTTCTTTTGCCCGCTTGAGCTCATTGGCACCCAGCGTCTGTCCCAAAATAATACCGATAGCAGCGCCCACCGCCATATAGGCAATGGCGAAAACGTTCCAGAAGGTTTGGGAAATATTGACGGCGGCAATCGCGTCCAGCCCGCGCATGGAATAGCATTGATTGACCATAGCGACACCGGAGGCCCAAAGCGTTTCATTGAGCATGAGGGGTAATCCTTTGATAAACAGCTGACCCATCAGTTTTTTGGGGATATACAAGCTGCGGTAGGCTCCGCGCATAAACCAAAACCGTTTGCGGGCGGTATGGGTACAGATGACGACCACCAACAATTCTGCAAAGCGGGAGATGACGGTGGCGATGGCAGCACCGTTGACTCCCAAAGCAGGAGCGCCGAACTTTCCAAAGATCAAAATGTAGTTAAGAACCAAATTCACAGCCACGGCAACGATGCCCGCGAGCATCGGCAAAGTGGGATGTGCGCCTTCGCGCAGGGTGCTGGAATAGCATTGCACGACGGTATATGGGATCAAGCCGATCAGCATGATCTTGAGGTAGCCTTGCGCGTGCCGCAGCGTGGCGGCAGCGTCGGTAACACCTTGGTCGCCCTGCATATAAAGCCGCAAAAGCGGTGTGCCGCAAAAAACGAACAAGCAAATTCCCGCCACCGTCAGCAGCAAGCAGAACAGCAGCTTGAAGCGGAAGGTATGGTGGACGCCCTTAACGTCGTTTTTTCCGAAAAACTGTGCGCCGAAAATGCCCGCACCCGAAACTGCGCCGAAGATGCACAGATTGAACACAAACAGCAGCTGATTGGTAACGGCAACACCCGTCATCTGTGCCGTACCGACGGCACCGATCATGATATTGTCCAGCATATTAACAAAGTTAGTAATTCCGTTTTGGATCATGATGGGCATCATCAGGCGGAACAGACGCCCATAAAAGGCTTTATCACCAAAGAATTTTTTTAACATGTAATTCCTCTCAAATAAAAACGGTCTTTTTCTGCAATGATTGTTCATTATACACGATAAGGCATGCAAAATCAATAAAATCACGGATAAAAAGGAGGTTTTTATTCTTTAAACAAAGCTTTCATAGAAAAACTCTTTACAAATCATGGAGAAATATGGTATAATGAATAATCATTGGTTACTTGTTATGATTTTTATCAAGCTAATCTTAATTATGGAGGGTAAATGAGTTATGACAACACATGATTGGATCATACTCGGCACTATTTTTGCGTATATGATCATGATGCTTGGAATCGGCATTGCAACAAGCAAGAAAAACAAAACCACAGACGATTTTTATTTAGGCGGTCGTAAACTCGGTCCGTTTGTCACCGCGATGAGTGCAGAGGCTTCCGATATGAGCGGTTGGCTTTTGATGGGTTTGCCCGCAGTTGCTATGATGGGCGGCCTCGCCGAAGCAAGCTGGACGGCAATCGGTCTGGCGATCGGTACCTATCTCAACTGGTTATTCGTGGCAAAGCGTTTGCGTCGTTACAGCGAAAAGATCAATGCGGTCACGCTGCCCGATTTCTTTGCGAAGCGCTTTGGAGACGGTCGCAATATCATCACATGTATCGCTGCCGTGATGATCGTGGTTTTCTTCGTACCCTACGTTGCCTCCGGATTTTCTGCATGCGGCAAGCTGTTCGCCTCTCTCTTTGGTATGGATTATCACTTTGCAATGATCCTCAGCGCCGCCGTTATTGTAATCTACTGCACCTTGGGCGGATTCTTGGCTGCTTCTACCACCGACTTCGTGCAAAGCATTATCATGACTATCGCATTGCTTGTAGTAGTCGGGTTCAGCGAAGGCTTTGTCAATGGATTTGACAATGTGTTTGCCAACGTTCAGGGACTCAACGGTTATTTGGATCTCTTTAAAGGCTTTTCGGTAGAAACCGGAACCACCGGCAGCTACGGTGCTCTTCCCGTCGCATCGACCCTCGCATGGGGTTTAGGGTATTTCGGCATGCCGCACATCCTGCTTCGTTTCATGGCAATCGAAGACGAAAACAAGCTCAAACTTTCCCGCCGTGTTGCATCGATCTGGGTCGTAATTTCGATGGGAATCGCGGTTCTCATCGGTGTCGTCGGCTTCTCGCTGATGAAAAACGGATTCCTGCCGCAGTACTCCGATGCTTCTGCTGCTGAAACCATTATCGTAGATATTGCACGCGGTATCAGCCGCTTTGGATTTGTTCCCGCTTTCGTGGGCGGTGTTATTCTGTCGGGTATTCTCGCCTCCACCATGTCTACCGCCGATTCCCAGCTGCTTGCCGCTGCCTCCAGCGTTTCTCAAAACCTGGCACAAGAAACCTTTAAGATCAAAATTTCCCAAAAGGCTTCCATGTGGCTGGCTCGCATTACGGTTATTGCCATCTCGGTCATCGCCGTATTCATTGCCTGGGATCCTAAGAGTTCGGTATTCCAAATCGTAAAATTCGCTTGGGCAGGCTTCGGCGCAACCTTCGGCCCCGCAATGCTTTGCTCGTTGTTCTGGAAACGCACGAACAAATCGGGCATTATCAGCGGTATGATCAGCGGCGGTATAACCGTTTTCCTGTGGAAATTCGTCATTTCCAAGCTCGGCGGCGTATTCGCCATCTATGAACTGTTGCCCGCATTTTTGGTCTCGATCATTTGCATCGTGGTGGTGTCGCTGCTGACTGCACCTCCCAGCGCCGAGATCCAAGAGGACTTCGAAGCCGTTAGACAAAAATCGGCGATCATCGAATAATCAACACAAAAAGGCTTAATAAGAATACTTCTTATAAAGTTATTTAAGAGCAACAGATTTTTGATCTGTTGCTCTTAATATTTTTGCTGTAAAACACTTGTAAAAGCCCCATAAATATGATATACTAACGATGCCAAACAAATTTAATAAATAGAATTAGCGGTATCTTTTTCTGTATGAGAATAACATACCCTTTTTCTGTCATAATCTTTTTAGAATTTGGTAAAAGCGCAAATTCCATTAAATGGTTATGGCAGAGATGCTCTAATTCTATTTAAATTTGTTTGGCGACAATCGGAGTTTGCGTTTTTCGGTGCGTTGACTTCGGTTGGCGCACTTTTTTATTATTGGAGGAATTATATTTATGGAAGCTTTTGGACCCGGAGTTCTCTTGGGTGCTCTTTTCGCAGGTTTATTTGTGGGTGCTGTACCTGCAATATGCGGTGCAATCAAACATAAACTGGGATTAGCAATAGGGGGCTTTTTTGCTTGCTTGTTTTCCGCATTGTTATTAGGGTTGCTACTAGCAATTCCTGTTTGTGCAATTTTCTTATTTTTAATCTTCAAAAAAAGCAACAACAACAATAACATACAAGAATAAAACAAAAAGGAACAGCCTCACCGAAACTGTTCCTTTTTATTTTTTAATACATCTATTCCTTGTTAAATGGGTTTAAAAGGAAAATCAGATGCCCATAACGGAGTCGATGGGCAGAGAGACCACCGTGCCACCTGCTTTACTGTGGATGCCGCAGGTCTCGGCAATGCTGCGCATAATGGCGGCTTTGCTTTCGGTCTCGGCAAGAATG
>JAFQKX010000065.1 GCA_017414705.1 Clostridia bacterium | reverse complement strand
CAGAATTTTGTCGCAAAGTATTTTTCGGTGGGCGAGGCACAAAACGCAGTAAATCCTGACGGATTTACGAGTATTTTAACGAAGCCACAGCGGAAAATACTTGCTCCAAAATCCGGTTCAAGTCTCACTGCTTTGGCTAAGCTACCAAGTGGGAGGAACATTCCGCTTAACCACATTTTTGGAGGAAATAACGTATGAAACACGGAAAGAAATATAATGCCAGTGCGGCCATGGTCGACCGCACCAAGTTGTATGACAGCGCTGAGGCTATGGACCTGGCTGTCAAGACCAAAACTGCTCAATTCGACGAGACCGTCGAAGTTCACGTCCGTCTGGGTGTTGACTCCCGCCATGCTGATCAGCAGGTGCGCGGTGCAGTCGTTCTGCCCAACGGTACCGGTAAAAACGTCCGCGTCCTGGTTTTGACCAAGGGCGACAAGGCTGCCGCTGCTCAGGCCGCCGGCGCTGACTATGTCGGCGACGACGATCTGGTTGCCAAGATTCAGGGCGGTTGGCTGGATTTCGACGTTGTCATCGCCAGCCCCGACATGATGGGTATGGTCGGTCGTCTCGGTAAGGTGCTCGGACCCCGTGGTTTGATGCCCTCTCCCAAGGCCGGTACCGTCACTCCCGATGTTGACAAGGCCGTTCAGGAAGCCAAGGCCGGTAAGATCGAGTACCGTCTGGACAAGGCTAACATCATTCACTGCCCCGTGGGTAAGGTTTCCTTCGGCGCCGAGAAGCTGCTGGAGAACCTCAACGCTCTGATGGATGCGATCATCAAAGCAAAGCCCGCCGCTGCAAAGGGTCAGTATATCAAGTCCTGCGTGGTTTCCGCCACCATGGGTCCCGGCATCCGCATCAACCCCAACAAGGTTGGCTCCAATGCCGCTGCTGCTGAATAATTCAGCAAAAATCAAAAATGCCTCTTGACACGGAGCGCTTTTCGTGTTAAGATAGCAATGCTGTCCAAAGACAGCAGGTGCGTTTATCGCATAAAGGTCACTGTACCGCCTGCCGAGGAGAAGCCAAACAATTTTTATGATTGTATTTTTGGGCTCTCTCGCGCGTGCGGGGGAGCCTTTTTGAATCCCACAACCGATTTCATGGGAGGTGAAATTTATGCCCAGCAATTCCGTATTGGAAGCAAAACAACAGGCCGTTGCCGAATTGACCGAAAAGCTCAAGGCTGCAACTACCGGTGTGATCGTCGACTACAAGGGTATCTCGGTGGAAGCCGATACCAAGCTGCGTAAAGAGCTCCGTGAGGCAGGCGTGGAATATCGCGTTGTCAAGAACACTCTGCTCGGTCGTGCTGCTGACGAGGCAGGTCTCGCAGATCTGAAAAACGTTCTGGAGGGTACCACCGCCATCGCGTTCTCGCCCGATTACACTTCCGCCGCTAAGATCCTCGCCAAGTTTGCCGGAGATAACAAGGATTTCTTTACCGTCAAAGCAGGCTTCTGCGATGGTGAGGTCCTGGATCAGGCAGGCGTCAACAAATTGGCAACCATGCCCAGCAAAGAGGGTCTGCTCAGCATGCTGTGCTGCGCCCTGCTCGGCAACGTTTCCGGTTTGGCACGCGTTCTTCAGGCTGTCGTCGACAAGAAGAACGAAGAACCCGCTGCGTAATCGTATTTGCGCGTAACTTCAACAAAATATCATTACTACTAATTTATAGTAACAGGAGGAAAAAACAATGGCAGACATTGCAAAAATGATTGAAGACATCAAAGCTCTTAACGTTATGGAGCTCGCAGATCTCGTAAAGGCTATCGAAGAGGAATTCGGCGTAACCGCCGCTGCTCCCACCGTCGTTGCTGCCGGCCCCGCCGCCGCTGCTGCTGACGCTGCTGAGGAGAAGAGCTCCTTCGACGTCATCCTGGCTGAAGCCGGTGCACAGAAGATTCAGGTTATCAAGGCTGTTCGCGAGATCACCGGTTTGGGTCTGGCTGAAGCGAAAGGCCTGGTTGACGGCGCTCCCAAGGCTGTCAAAGAAGGTGCCAGCAAAGAAGATGCTGAAGCCATCAAAGCCAAGCTGGAAGAAGCCGGCGCCAAAGTCGAACTCAAATAAGTTTGTCTTACAATCAAAAGCCGTTCTCGTTCGAGAACGGCTTTTTTCTATGAAAAATTTTAAACCGGACAAAAACTGTCCGGTTTAGGAGGTATCCTAACCGATTTGAATTGTTTTCGGATCATAATTTTAATAAATTACCGAATTACTGTAATAAAGTCTTGACTTTAGCGTGCTAATGTGCTACAATACACCCACGGTTGAAATAATTTGTTTCAACACAAAAAAGAAAACACCGGCAATCGCCGGAATCCCCACGGGGAGAATACAGGAGGAACTTATTATGAAAAAGATTATTGCATTGCTCATGGCCTTGGCGCTGATGCTTTGTTTTGCCGGCTGCGGTGAAAAGGCACAGATTCTGGTCGCCGAAAAAGAATCCGCAGGTGAGACCGTCGCTACCACCGAAGAGGAATTCAAGGATTGTACCTATACTGCGGTCGATACGCAGGCAAAGGCTCTGATGGAAGTCAGCGCGGGCACGGCAGATGCCGCCATCGTGGACTATGTTATGTCTATCGGCTCCATCGGCAAGGGCACCGACTATGAAGATCTGGTCATCGACGGTGACGGCTATTCCGAAGAGCAATACGGCATTGCCTTTAGAAAAGGCTCCGACCTGACCGCTAAGGTCAACGAGATCATTCGTGAATTGGTTGCCAGCGGCGAACTTAAAACTATCGCCACCACCTACAAGCTGCAGGACATCCTGCTGGGCACTAAGGAGTCGGCTGCATTTACCAAGAGTGAGACCGATTCCGACTACGATTATGTCATGAACAAGGGCGAACTGGTCATCGGTATTACTTATTTCGCTCCCATGAACTACACCAATGACCAAGGCGAGCTGGTCGGCTTTGAGACCGAGTTTGCCAAGGCCGTTTGCGCTAAGCTGGGTGTCAAGGCAAAGTTCCAGGAGATCAGCTGGGCTGCAAAGGAGACCGAACTGGCTGCCAAGAATATTGACTGCATTTGGAACGGCATGACCATTACCGCAGAGCGTGAAGCCAACATGAGCGTCTCCATTCCTTACATGCAGAATAAGCAGGTCAAGGTTGTAAAAGCAAAGTAATTTTATTGGAGAAATTCATATGACTTTTCAGCAAGTTACCTTAAGTCTTGCGGAAGGTTTTTTAGAAAATTGCAGGTTGTTTCTCGAAACCCTGCTTTTTTCTATTCCGCTGGGACTGATCATTAGCTTCGGCTCCATGTCCAAATTTAAGCCGTTAAGCTTTTTGGTAAAAATTTTTGTATGGTGCATTCGCGGAACCCCGCTGATGCTGCAGCTGTTCGTGGTATTCTATGTCCCCGGACTGTTGTTTGATACGCCTATGCGAGACCGTATGCTGGCGGCATTGATTGCCTTTGTCATTAATTATGCCTGTTATTTCTCCGAGATCTTCCGGGGCGGTATTGAAAGTATCTCTAAAGGGCAGTACGAGGCAGGGCAGGTATTGGGACTCACCAAAACGCAGATCTTTTTTAAGATCATTTTACTGCAGGTGGTCAAGCGCATTATGCCGCCCATGTCCAATGAAATCATCACTCTGGTCAAGGATACCTCACTTGCCCGCGTCATTGCGGTGGGTGAGATTCTGCTGGCAGCCGAGCGGTTTGCCGGCAAGGGCTTGATCTGGCCGTTGTTCTATACCGGTGCTTATTTCCTAATCTTCTGCGGTTTGCTGACCATTTTGTTCGGCTATCTCGAAAAGAAACTCAGTTATTTCAAGAGTTAAGGGGGAGTGGAAATGTCGTTTTTAAAGGTCAATCATTTGGAAAAGCATTTTGGCCCCACCCGCGTGCTGGAGGATATCAATTTTGAACTGGAAAAGGGGCAGGTGTTGGTTATCATCGGCTCCTCGGGAAGCGGAAAGACCACCTTGCTGCGCTGCCTCAACTTTTTGGAGACCGCTAATCAGGGCAGCTTTTCGGTCGGTGATGAGATTCTGTTTGATGCCGAGCAAACCTATACCGACAAGCAGATCCGCGAAAAGCGTCTGAAATTCGGTCTGGTATTCCAATCCTTTAATCTGTTCCCGCAGTACACCGTGCGGCAAAATATCACCTTGGCGCCCAAGCTGATGCTCAAGGAAAAACAACTGACCGCCGAGCAGCGCAAGGAATCCCTTGCTCAAATCGAGCAGAAGGCAGACGAGCTGTTGGAGAGCGTGGGACTTAAGGATCGTCAGGATTTTTATCCCTGCCAGCTTTCCGGCGGACAGCAGCAGCGCGTTGCGATTGCGCGTGCGCTTGCCATGTCGCCCGAGATCCTTTGCTTTGACGAGCCGACCTCGGCGCTCGATCCCGAGCTGACCGGTGAAGTCCTGCGCGTGATCCAATCGCTCAAGGGCGGAGATCGTACCATGATCGTGGTCACGCATGAAATGGGCTTTGCTCGCGACGTGGCAGACCGCGTTATCTTTATGGCGGACGGCGTGATTGAGGAGGAAGGCACCCCCGACGAGGTGTTCGGCAATCCCAAGAGCGAAAAGACCCGCGCTTTCTTGGCGGGCGTGCATTAAAATTATGCATATTTCCTGTATAAAAACAGAAATATACAATTTTAATGAATACCAAATAAAAAATATTCATATTTTCCCAAAAAAACACTTGCAATATACGCAAATGTGTGTATAATGAAAATCAAGGCGGGTATTTCCCGCAAACAAATGTGAAAAGAGGGTATTACCATGAAAAAATTTCTTGCTTTGATGCTCAGCATTTTGATGCTGGTTGCTCTGTGCGGCTGCGCGCTGGTCAGTGACACCGGTACCGATGCAGGAACCGATGCAGACAAAAACAACGGCGCTGCTGCCAAGCAGGATAAGGTCAAGGTCATCGACATTGCTCTGTCCGAAGAGGCTTATGCATTCTGTGTCGGCAAGGACGATACTGCTTTGCTCAAGAGCGTCAACGACTATCTCAAAAAGATCAAGGGTGACGGAACCTTTGACGCCATCTGTGACAAATATTTCGGCAACGGCACTCCCGCCCAGATCACCTCTGCAGCCGAAGACAAGAACAAGGATCAGCTGATCGTTGCTACCTCCACCGGCTTTGAGCCGTTTGAAATGGTCGAGGGCGGCAAATACAGCGGTATCGATCTGGAGATCGCCGACGGCCTTGCCAAGTATCTGGGCAAAGAGCTGGTCATCAAGGATATGCAGTTTGATGCAGTCGTGACCTCCGTTCAGCGGGGTATCTGTGACATCGGCATGGCAGGTCTGACCATCACCGCCGCCCGCGAGAAAGTTGTTACCTTCAGCGATTCCTACTACAGCGCCAACCAGGTGCTGATCGTCCCCGCCAAGAACACCGAGTTTGATGCTTGCACCACCGCAGAAGACGTGGTCAAGGTCCTCAATGCCAAGACGGCTGCCAAGATTGGTTGCCAGAAGGGTACCACCGGCGCCATCTACATTGCAGGCGACAAGGATGATCCCGACGGATACGGCTTTGAAGGTCTGCCCGCCACCAAAATGGAGTATGATTATGCTGCTTTGGCGGTTCAGGCGATGATCAACGGCGAGATCGACTATGTTATCGTTGACAATGCTCCCGCCAATGCCATTGCAAAGGCTGTCAATCGCTAATCGTTCTGAATAATCAACACAGACCTCGCTGCAATTTCTGTGGCGAGGCTTCTGTTGTGAAAGGGAAGCTTTATGGATATTGTGAAAATGTGGCAGGTGTTTTGGGAAAAGTTTTCTAATCCCGACACCTTGAAGATCGTATTTGGAACGGGCTTGATCAATACCCTTTTGATTGCCGTTTTGGGTCTGTTGATCGGTATTGTGATCGGAACGCTGATCGCAACTGTCAAGGTTATGCCCAAATACAAGCTGCTGCCCCGTGTTTTGGATAAGATCTGCAGCGTGTACGTCGGATTTTTCCGCGGCACGCCCATTGTGGTGCAGCTGCTGCTGACCTATTACGTTTTGTTGCCCCTGTGCGGTGTGAGCTTTGGCTCTCTGAATACGGCCATTTTGGTGTTCGGCCTCAATTCCGGCGCTTACGTGTCGGAGATCATGCGCGGCGGTATTTTGTCGGTCGACAGCGGACAGATGGAAGCAGGTCGCGCCGTGGGTCTGAGCTACAGCACTACCATGATGAAGATCGTGGTTCCGCAGGCGGTCAAAAATATTCTGCCCACCCTGGGTAATGAATTGATCGCTCTGGTCAAGGATACCTCGGTCGTCAGCTTTATTGCGGTGGTTGACTTGTACAAAACCTTTCAGGAGATCGGTAACCGCACTTACGAATATCTGATGCCGTACCTGTTTATGGCACTCATTTATATCGTGCTGGTTGCCCTGATCTCGTTGGGCATCAAATGGATGGAAAGGAGCCTGAGAAAAAGTGATCGACGTAATTAACCTGACCAAAAAATACGGAGACCTGACGGTACTCGACGGAATTACCGAGACCATCCATGAGGGCGAGCGTGTCGTCATTGTCGGCCCCTCCGGCTCCGGTAAAAGTACTTTCCTGCGTTGTCTCAACTGTATGGAGGATCCCACCTCCGGCTCCATTATTTTCGACGGTGAGGATCTTGCCGATATGAAGGTGGATATCAACCGCCACCGTCAGAACATCGGTATGGTGTTTCAGCAGTTTAACCTTTTTAACAACAAGACCGTGCTGGAAAATATCACGCTGGCACCTTGGCTGATCGGACGTAAAAAGGTCAAGGGACGCGCTGCTCGCGCCGAATTGAAGGCGCAGATCACCGCCCGCGCGCACGAATTACTGCAGCGCATCGGTCTGGACGATTGGGCGGATAAATATCCCTCCACGCTCTCGGGCGGACAAAAGCAGCGCGTTGCCATCGTGCGTGCGCTTGCCATGAATCCCAAGGTCATTTTGTTTGACGAGCCCACCTCGGCACTTGACCCCGAAATGGTCGGTGAGGTGCTGGATCTCATTCGCCAGTTGGCAAACGAGGGCATGACCATGGTCATCGTTACGCATGAAATGGGCTTTGCCCGCGAGGTCGGTACCCGCGTGTTCTTCATGGATGGCGGTAATATCATGGAGCAGGGAACCCCGCAGGAGGTTTTTGGCAATCCCAAATGCGAGCGTCTGCAAAATTTCCTTGCCAAGGTCCTGTAATGAATGATGCCGCACAGCTTGTGCGGCTTTTTTGAAAGAGAGAATGTATGGAAAAGATCGCAAGCTTCACCGTAGACCATGAACGGTTGCTGCCGGGTGTCTACGTTTCGCGCCGTGACAGTGTCGCAAACGGCTGCGTCACCACCTTTGATCTGCGCTTGACCGCGCCGAACCGCGAGCAGGTGCTGTCCACCGGCGTTTGTCACACGATTGAGCATTTGGGTGCAACTTATTTGCGCAACGATCCCGTTTGGGGGAGCAAAACCGTGTATTTTGGCCCCATGGGCTGCCGTACCGGCTTTTATATGCTGCTGGAAGGAGAGCTCGAGCCGTTGGACGTTGCGCCGGTCCTGCGTGAGCTGTTCGCCTTTATTGCTATGTTTGAGGGTGAGATCCCCGGCGCCGATCCCGTTTCCTGCGGGAATTACTCCGATATGGATCTGCAGGGTGCTCGTACCGCTGCATTGCGGTATCTGCGTCAGACCCTTTCGGATCTGGGTGCACACAATACGGAGTACCCTGCATGAAGGAACTGAAAATTTTATACCGTGACCGAGCCGTCACCGTCTGTCTCAAGCCCGCCGGAATCATCAGCGAGGAGGGTGCGGGAGGCATGATCGATCTGCTGCGCCGTCAGTTGGCTGAATCGGGAAATTCTGCCGAATTTTTTGCCGTACACCGCCTTGACCGCGACGTAGCAGGCGTGATGGTCTATGCCAATACCCGCGCCGCCGCCGCAGATCTGAGCGAGCAGATCCGCAACCGCAGCTTCGTCAAGCAATATCTGGCAGCGGTTGAAGCACCGCCGGAGCAAGCAGAGTTTCATTGGCAGGATCTGTTGTTTTTTGACCGCACACGCTCCAAAGCCTTTGTGGTCAAGCGTGAACGCAGGGGCGTGCGGCAAGCCTCGTTACACGGCAAATTATTGGGCAGCACCGAGCAGGCAAGCCTGTTACTGCTGTCGCTGGAGACGGGACGCCGTCATCAGATCCGCGCGCAATGCGCTGTACGGCAGCTGCCGCTCATCGGGGATCGCCGCTACGGTGGGCGCGCGGCCGAGCAGATCGCGCTGTGGTCGTACCGTTTGGCCTTTATTCACCCCGTTCGGAACGAGCAAGTCTCGTTCTGCCATCCGCCGCTCGGCGATACGTTCGACGCACTACGGCAATTTTTGCCGCAAATAACAACTTTTTAAAAATCAGGAGGAAAAATTATGATCTTAGTTACCACCGATTTCATCACCGGAAAAGAATTCGTCACTCTCGGCTTGGTGCGCGGCAGCACCATTCAGTGCAAGCACATCGGCAAGGATTTCGGCGCAGGCTTCAAGCAGCTTGTGGGCGGTGAGCTCAAGGGCTATACCGAAATGATGATCGAAGCACGCGAGATCGCAACCGCCAGAATGATTCAGGATGCCCAACGCCTGGGCGCAGACGCCATTATCGGCGTGCGCTACGCATCCTCTGCCGTTATGGATTCTGCTGCGGAGGTGCTGGCATACGGCACCGCCGTCAAGATCACCAACGACTAACGTGATGCGTTGAGTCTCGGGAAAATTTTGCTATTTTCAAGGATAGATTTTACTATTTTTTTTAAGAAAAGATTGCTATAATGAAACCGACCGAATCATTGTTGTCAGGGGTGTTCTTATGAAGTTTCAGTTAGACCACGATTTTCATATTCATACGCAGCTTTCGGGTTGCTCCAACGATCCCGAGCAAACGCCGCAGCGTGTCCTGCAGTATGCCAAGGAATACGGATTAAAGACGGTAGTCTTGACTGACCATTTTTGGGATGAGCTGGTGCCGGGTAATTTCGGTTGGCCGGGCTACGAGCACATTTCCAAATGGCTTCCGTTGCCGCAGGAAGAGGGTATTTCCTTTTACTTCGGCGGTGAATGCGATATGAATATGGCGGCAACCGTCGGAATCAGCCGAAAAACTGCCGAGAAGATGGATTTTATCATTATTCCTACCACGCATTTGCATTTTCCGGACAGAACGATTGCGGCGGAAGAATATGACGATGCCGATGCTCGCGCGCGCCGCTATATCGAGCGTTGGGAAGCGGTCTTAAATGCCGATCTTCCATTCCATAAGATTGGCTTGGCGCACATGACCTGCCCATTATTATCGGGTGGTTACGACCGTATTGATTTTCTGATTGATATTCTGGACAGCATCCCGGACGATACTTTCAAGAGTATGTTTGCCCGCACCGAAAAGCTCGGCATGGGCGTGGAAATTAACGTCGATACCAATCCGTATACGCCCGACCGTCTGGAACGTATTTTACGTATTTATCGTATTGCGGCGGAATGCGGATGCCATTTCTATTGCGGAACCGATGCACATCACCCCCGCGATTTTGAATACGGACATCAAAACTGCCTGCGCATGATTGACGCACTTGATCTGCAGGAAGAACAGAAATTCAATCCCTTCAACCGATAAAAATTGAAATGAAAAAGACTGTTATTCATGCAATAACAGTCTTTTTGCATATTCCTGCGTGAAATTCAAATAATAGGCTTGATTTGAATTTCAATCGGAGGGATCGGGATGCAGCGCATCGGAACGTCGACCATTCAACTGGATACCACGCCTGCTGTTTTGGGCTTTGGCAGCGCAGCGGGCAAAAAAGAAGGGGAGGGACCGCTGGCGGGCTCGTTCGACCGTGTTTTTGAGGATGTCATGCTGGGAGAAAAGACCTTTGAAAAGGCAGAATCTGCCCTGCTGAACACGGCATTGACCTTTGCTATGCAGGATGCGGGTGTTGCAGCGTCCAAGCTGGATGTTTTGCTGGGTGGTGATCTGCTCAATCAATGTATCGGCTCTACCTTTGTGGCGCGCGACTTGGACGTGCCGTATCTCGGGCTTTACGGCGCTTGCTCGACGATGGCGGAATCGTTGCTGTTGGCAAGTCTTTTGGTGGAATCGGGTGCGGCAACGCTGGCGGGCGCCATGACCTCCTCGCATTTCTGCTCCAGCGAGCGGCAATACCGTTTTCCGTTGGAGTACGGCAGTCAGCGCCCACCTACCGCCCAATGGACGGTTACGGGAGCGGGAGGCGCGATCGTCGGTGCTTTGGGTACCCCGACGCCGCAGCTGCGCTCGGGTAACAGTCCCATCACCGTGCAGCACGTGACGATTGGCAGGATCAAGGACCTGGGCATCGCGGATGCCAATAATATGGGTGCCGCCATGGCACCTGCCGCAGCGGATACCATTGAACGATTTTTGCGTGATACCGCAACGCAGCCGCGCGACTATGATCTCATTCTCACCGGCGATCTGGGTAAGGTGGGCAGTGCGCTGCTGATCGATCTGCTGCACCGCGATCAGATCGATATTACGGCGGTGCATTCGGATTGCGGGATTCTCATTTTCGACGGCGAAAAGCAGGATACCCATGCAGGCGGTTCGGGTTGCGGCTGCAGTGCCTCGGTGCTGTGCTCCTATATTTTTAAGCGAATGCGACAGGGCCTGCTCAAAAATATTCTGTTCTGCGCCACCGGCGCATTGATGTCGCCGACCTCGTTCCAGCAGGGAGAATCCATTCCGGGCATCGCCCATCTATTGCATTTGACAGCGGGATAATAAAAGGACCCAAGGGGATTCCTTTGGGCCTTTTACATTGTGCTTGATACGTCTTTTCGGTTGTGATATAATAAAATTATAAAATATAATAGAAAAATTGCATCTTTTCGTACAACTTTTTCGTATTTTCTCCGGATATATGAAGGGACTTTTTGTTCCTTACAAATAAGAAGGAGAAAAAATATGAGTTGCTATGTAAGAAAAACGTATCTGCAACCAAGTCCACCTAAATGGGATATGTGGATACACCGCGATTTAAGTGATAATCACTGTGAGGAATGTTTAGTGCTTCACGAATGCTGGTTTGAAAAGAAGAAAACTCCTAAATGGCCACATCATCCTTTTTGCCATTGTATCTTAGTGGATATTCAGTATAACACTGTGCTGTCTCTGAGTTCTTGCAAATGTCCATACGAAAAGATTGACCCCTATTTGTTCGATCCTGATAATTTTTATAAGCATGGGAAAAGTGCGATGTTGGAAAGTTGGGGATATACGATACAAGATTCAACCTATTTGAAAGAAGAAATAGAAAAACAAGGTTTGGAAAAGTATAGAAACGGAGATTATACGTTAGGACAATTAAATGCATACGGGCAAAGAATAAGCATTAGGGTTGAGTTGCCAAGGAAAAACGGGGATGGTATGGTATCCTTTATTACCGGTTGGATGGTAAAGCCTAACGGACTGATTCAATTAAACACACCATTTGGAGGGAAATGAAAATGAAATATCTTGACTGTGTAGAAGTAATTGTTGAAAAAGAACAATATGCCAAAAACGGCGTTCATAAAGGTATGCAAGGTGTTATTTGGTTAGAGGAATCAATTGATGGAACTTGGGATGTGTTTTTTGATTTATGGGGTGAACATGGACCAATTGGTGATATCGCCATAAAAAAGGAAGATTTGAAGCTTATCCCGAGAATGGATGCAAGAATTAACGAAAAAATTAAAGCAGAATTCGGGGATTAAAACAAAAAATATTTCTTCCCTCCCATAATGGCAAGACGAATCAATCCCCGGTGTTGCACATCTTCTGCACCTGACGGCGAGATAATCGAAAAATCTTTGTGACGGCTTTTTGCCGTCCTTTTTTGATAACCGCATTGACATTCTTTTTGAATTTTGTATAATAAAATTACAAAGCGAGTGATTCGCGAGCAGTTTATTGGAGTGAGAAAAGTATGAAGCAAACGATTCAGCAAAAGGCCGCAGAGCTTGCTGCATTTTACCGCCGTCATCTTTTGGAGAATGTGATGCCCTTTTGGCTTGACAGCGATCTTTTGGATGAGCAGCACGGCGGATATATCACCTCGGTGGATCGTCAGGGGAAAAGTTATAATGATGATAAATCGGTGTGGTTTCAGGGACGATGCCTGTGGACCTTTTCTGCGTTGACCCGCCGTTACGGAAAGCAAAGTGCTTGGGAGCACGCAGCACGCTTGGGCAAGCAGTTTTTGAATGAAAAGTGCGTCGATCGTGATGGCAGAATGTTCTTTACGGTCACGCGTGACGGTAAGCCGTTGCGTAAGCGTCGTTATTTGTTCTCCGAGAGCTTTTATGTGGCAGGCATGGCGGAATACGGCAGTGCCTTTGGTGATTGCGAAGCGTTGGCACAGGCAGAGGACTGCTTTGACCGTATGACACAGTGGTATTACCATCCGGAAACCGATCCCTTTAAGATCACGCCCAAGAGTTATGCCGAGACCCGCGAGGAGCGATCGGCTTCGGTTCCTATGGTTATGCTCAGCATTGGTCAGCAGCTGCGCCGCTGCATGCCCGAAAAAGCGGAAAAATTTTCCGCGGCGGTGCACGGATTTGTGCAGGATATGCTGCGCCTGCATTATCGGCCGGAATTGCGCTGCAATTTGGAAACGGTACGGCCTGACGGCAGTCATGTCGATAACCCCGCAGGGCGCACCATCAATCCCGGACACACTTGCGAAAACGCTTGGTTTTTGATGAGCGAAGCAGTGTATACCAAGGATCAACAGCTGCTTGACGACGCCTTGCAGATGTTTGATTGGGCGTTTGAGCGAGGCTGGGACGAGCAACACGGCGGCATTTTGTATTTTGTGGATCTCGATGGCCGACCCTGCGAGCAGCTCGAATGGGATATGAAGCTTTGGTGGGTACATAACGAAGCACTGATCGCCTCGCTGATGGCTTACGCCCTGACCAAAAATGAGAAATATTGGAAGCGTTTTGAACTGCTGCACGAGTATGCGTTTTCTCATTTTGCAGATCAGGAACACGGGGAATGGTACGGTTATCTGCACCGTGACGGTACGGTATCGCATACTCAAAAGGGCTCTATGTGGAAGGGCCCCTACCATCTGCCGCGCTGCCTGATGCTGTGTGAGGAGCTGCTGAGCAAGATCGCAGCCGATGCACCGGTAGAGCCGTTGCTTTGATTGCTGACGCTTTGATACAAAATGAAACCTGCGTGAGCCGTGCGGCTCACGCAGGTTTTTGTTGGTGTTTCTTATTGAATGACCTTGCAATAATCCAAAACGGCAAGTACGATGCCGATGAGAACGTACAGATCGATCAGACCGCCAACCAGACCGATAATGATACCGACGAGGGGGATGTTGGCCAAAATACCAATCAGCACACCTGCGATCGCACCGACCACAATGTAAACGATGATCTTCACGACCAGCGCGGTTACGTCCTTGGCACCGAAGGAATAGGGGAAGAATTTTTTGAGCATATCCATAATAACAGGTTCCTTTCTATGGTAGATTCATTGTCTTTAATGGCAACTTTATGGATGATGACCCGTGCTATGGTGGCGAGCTGTTCGTCCCTGTATATTACAAGCTGGGCGACATGGTGAACCCTGACGATGTGGTATTTGTTGACGACCCGTAT
>JAFQKX010000064.1 GCA_017414705.1 Clostridia bacterium | reverse complement strand
CTGAGGTTTTGTGGATTCGGTGATCTCTGGCCGTAACTGATTGGTGGTACAACCACACAAAAGGAAAAGAATCAACACAATCATCCATAAAAAATTTTTACGCGGCATAATATGCACCTCCCTTGTGGTTACATAATACCATAAGTTCAAGAGTTATGTCAAGATTTCAGAGAAACAAGAGGTTTGTCCCCCCTGTGCACGATCAACAGTGCTCCTCGAACCAAAAAACTTCCCAACATTTACTGTTAGCACCACAGGCTGCAATTAAGGAATCTAAGTAATTGGATCATGTAGAAGGACAGGCGTCCTCGACTGTCCGCAATCAACAAGTGATCCCCACCGAGCAATCGGCGGGGATTTTTCTGTGCGAAGTTTTTTAATTGGATCGAAGGTATGAGATATATTCTTTGGGCGAAGTGCCCATTTTGGATTTAAATACGTTGGAAAAATACAGAGGATCCTTATAGCCGCACAGCAGTGCAATATTTTTGATGGAAGTGACGTTTTGCTCCATCAAAAACACGGCGTGCTTTAATCTGACGTTGGTCAGATACGCGGAAAAGGTGATGCTCATACGCTCCTTAAACAGATGTGAAATGTATTTGCTGTTATACCCGAAATGCTCGCAGGCGGTGTTGAGATTCAGCTCGCTGTTGTGGAAGTTTTCCTCGATGAATTTGACGAAATCGTTGATCAGCGTTTCTTTGGCTTCGATCTTGCGCTCAACCATTTCTCCCAGCGTGTAGAGCAGGACGGCTTCGCTGATCAGATCCAGATTTTTTTCACTCGCCTTAACGAGGGAGTTTTCCCAAAAGGCGGTCAGGCCTCGGTGCTCCTCAAAAATACAGTTGGCGGGGGAGATGCCGAAGCGGGCAAACAGCTCCTCGATCCGACTTCCGTCAAAGGAGATATACAGATATTGCAGATCTTGGGTGTTTTGGATCTGAACGGGGAGCTGCTTGAAGGTGAAAAAGATATTTCCCGCCGCAAGCTCGTGGGTTTGATTTTGTATCAGCAGCTTGCCCTTACCCTGTGTTACAAGGCAGATCTTGTAATGCGGCAGGAGCTCTTTGGCTGCGTTCGCAGACTGGTTTTTTTCATAGACGAAGTTTTTGATGGAAATTTGCTCCGACCGCTCGGCGGTATTGATAAATTTGCAAATATTTTGATTGAGTCGCATTTGCGCATCACCCCAAGCTGAATTTTAAAGCATAACTAACGAGAAATCAATATAAAAACAGAAAAAATATATGTCTTTATAGAAAAAATCCATTTTCTTTTGCTGCCTTTATGATACAATACAAGTAGAAAGCAGGTGATTTTTTGCAGGAATTGGCAAGCTACGGATTGCTGAGCGTGTCTACCGTCATGTTCGGTTTCACGTTTTTCTTCAACGATCTGTTCCGTAAAAATTATGCAAGCGATCTGCGCGCGACGCTGGTCATGAGCCTTGGCGGCGGTATTACGGGTATGACCGTTTTGCTGCTCATAAACGGATTGCAGGCAGAGTTTTCGGTGTTTGCCTTGATCATGGCCACGATTTCTGCGGTGAACGGACTCGCGTTCTCTTTTTGCAGTCTGAAATCGTTGGGCAAGATCAATCTGTCCCTGTATTCATTGTTTTCCATGTTGGGTGGTATGGCGTTGCCGTTTTTGTCCGGTATTCTGTTTCATGCAGAGGGTTTGACAGTCGGCAAGCTTGCCTGCTTTGTCATCATCGCTGCTGCACTTTGCCTGACCGTCAAAAAGCAGGAAGGAAAATCATACGCCATCTATTACGTCGGCGTGTTTGTGTTTAACGGAATGTCGGGCGTCATTTCCAAGGCATATCAGGCGTTGCCGTTTGCAAGGATCTCTTCGGCAGGATACTCCGTCCTCGGCGCTGCGGTGACCGTTTTGCTTTCGGCGGGTCTGCTTCTGATACTCAAGGGTGAAAAGCGCAGGATCAACGGCGCTTGTATCGTTGCAATGGCGGGCTCGGGTATTCTGAGCAAGGTTGCCAACTGGATGCTTCTGATTGCGCTGCTGAATTTGCCTGCCTCGGCACAGTACCCATTCGTGACCGGCGGCACCATGATCGTGTCCACCGTCATCAGCTTATTCGGCAAGAATAAGCCCAACAAAAAAGAAATCGCGGCAGTTTTGCTGGCATTTATCGGAATTTTACTGTTGGTATTGCTGCCCGATTATGAATTATTCAAAATTAATTGGAGGTCTTGAATATGAAAAAAATCAAAGTTGGCATCTTCGGTTTTGGGCGCGGCAGCACTTTGACGGGCGATCTTTTGGCAGCGGATGCTGAAATCGTAGCCGTTTGCGAAAAAAGCCAAAAGAAATTGCAGGATGCTAAAAACAAATTAGGCAACACCGCTGCGTATTATGAGGATTTTGATTCTTTTATCGCGCACGACGGATTGCAAGCCGTTCTGCTGACCAACTATTTCCACGAGCATAGTGAGTATGCCATTCGTTGCTTGGAAAAGGACATCCACGTTTTGTCGGAGTGCCTTTCCAATGCCACCATGGCAGAGGGTGTCAGACTGGTGGAGGCCGTCCAAAAAAGTAAGGCAAAATATATGTTGCTGGAAAATTATCCCTATATGCTCTTCAATCAGGAAATGAAGAAGGTGTACGACGGCAAAACGTTGGGCAAATGCCTTTATGCCGAGGGCGAATACAATCACGCAGGCAACCCTTACGGCGACGGTGATCGTGACACGTGGAACGCTATCCGCAGCCTGTATGACAGCGAGCGGCATTGGCGGTGGTTTGTGCCCCGCACTTATTACGTGACCCATTCCTTGGCGCCCTTGATGCATGCGACCGGGGCTATGCCCGTGCGTGTGACCGCTATGCCGGTCTATGCACCGTTGCCCCGCGACTGTGACCGCGCTTCCTACGTGGGAGAAAGAGCCGCTATTATCACCACCCTGAACGATGACGATTCGGTCTTCAAATTTACCGGCTGCGCAGCGTTTGGTGCAAGTGAGAATTCCTACCGCTTGTGCTGCGAAAACGGTATGATGGAAAACGTTCGCGGCACCTCGGGCAAGGTCATGCTGCGCTATAATGAGTGGCAGATCCCCGAAGGCAAGCAGGCGGTCAATTTCTATGCGCCCGAATGGGACGATCCCGACGTTGAACTGATCAAAAGCGCCGGTCACGGCGGCGGAGATTTCTGCGTCATCCGAGAATTTCTCAATTGCATTCGCGAGGACAGAAAACCGGTGTTTGACGTCTATTTTGCCACCCGTGCCGCCAGCGTTGCCATTTTGGGGCACAGAAGCATGATGGAGTTCGGCGTGCCGTACGATATCCCCGATTTCAGCAAGCCGGAGGATCGTGACCGCTGGAGAAACGATACGTTGTCTCCATTCCACTATTCCGACGGCAGAACGCCCACCATGCCCTGCTGCTCCCGCCCCGATTTTGCGCCCAGTCAGCAGCAGATCGACAATTTTAACAAAATCTTAAAGGGTTAAAATGAATCAAAAAAAGCAGATCCTATGTGGATCTGCTTTTGTGGTATTTTCGTTAAATTTCGCCTACCGCTTCGGCAAGCTCAATCAGATTAAAGGAGGTGGCAATGTGGCAGTTGATCCAGAAGTTTTCCAGATTGGTTGCACAGTCTTCCTTCATCCAATGGGTGGGAATGACGCCGGTTTGAGGATTTTGCATTCTGGTGATGGCATCTCCAAGGGCACAGGCTTTTTCCAATAATAACGGGTTTTTGGTGGCGGAATAGAGGGATAAGAAGGTTTGCATGATCACAGCTGTGCTGCTGTCAATGGGGACGTGCCAGAAGTATTGCTCCAGACATGCAGGGGAATACCAGCGAGGATTGCCGGGGAAGCATTTTTGCGTCCAGGGAGCAAATTCACCCCACACCACAAACTGATCCTCCACATAACGCATGAGCTGCTCTGCTTCTTGAATCTGCTGCTCATCATCAGGACAATGACTGACGAAATAACGGATCATGGAATCTGCACAGAAGTGGGTCAGATTGCGGTAATTGCCCGATAAGGCAATGTCCTCAAACTGTCCTTCCCAATTGTATTGCTGCAGGCAGGTCTTTTGCAGATAATCAAAATAATTGCGTTGCAGCGTGTTCCAACATTCCTGCTTGGTGCGTTGATAAAAAGCCGTCAAAAAATCGATCATATCAAAGGTGGCACAGTAGTTGGTGGCGGAAAGCGTTTCTCCCGTTTGAGCAGAGACCAGAAGATACCAGCTTCCGTTGGGCTGCACCGTTTCTAGATAATATTGCGCAATGCGCTGTGCTGCCAGAAAATATTTTTGATCTCCGGTTTCTTGTTCCAACAAAAGATACATGCCGCCTGCACAAGCAGGGTAGATATTCATCATGGTGTCCTTGCGCCCATCGGCAGCAGGAGCAGTTGCATCAACAATCTCTTTGTTTAATCCTTTGAAGGAATAGGTGGGCGGAAGACCTGCCAAAGCAGATCCTTCCGGATAGGAAATGGAAAGCAGATAATCGGCTGCGTTTTTAGCCAGTTGGATAGCTTTTTCTGCGTTTTTGGGCTCAAGTTTTGCGTAGGCGATCATTGCTTTGACAATGCTGCTGATCATTT
>JAFQKX010000063.1 GCA_017414705.1 Clostridia bacterium | reverse complement strand
GGCCATTTATCAACCGCATAACTCTCAGGAGACTCGTAAACACCGGGTTCTGCATAGATACCGTAAACACAGTCGTCAATATACAATTCGAAGAATGGGCCGCTTCCCATAAATCTGGTCGGGGTTGCGGGGAACAAAATTCCCTTATTATAACCGGAAATATTGATATTGACATACTGCGCCTGCTCGAGGTCGTGCAGAGTCATACCTGCGCCCTCATTGGCTTTTGACCAAGCGACAATATCCTTGGCAGCAGCCTTTTTCATTCCTTCTCCTGCCGCATTGGCCCAATAACGCGGGTTGAGATCTACGTTGACGAAGGAGCCAATATCGGTAGAGACAACGTAATGGATGCCTTCTTTCAGGAAGGTGCCTTTAAAATTCTTGACGGTGGGTTTGTCATTGCCCGAACCGCCAATTCCGCGATAGCCGTTGATCACGGTACAATTTTCTACGGTACTGAGCGACGTGTGGGGAAAATAGAAAGTGTACGTATACGGCTTGACATCATTGATATCCTGTTCGGGATAATAAACAGTAAGACCTTTGACACCCGCAGAGGACTTAATTTGGAATAAACCGCTTTGAATTTTCAGATATTTACCGACCTCGGTCAGTTCCTGCGGTTGCGGTTTTGCCAAAATCACAGTACCGTAATCACCGTTAAAATCGGGGGCATCGGGATCGTTCCAATCACCGCGGAGGGTGACGTGTTCGCTGACCGTAACGGAACCGGTAATAAGATACTGCCCTTTGGGCATCCAAACGGTACCGCCGCCTGCCCTTTGGGCATCCAAAAGAGCATAACGGACCGCGTTGGTAGAATCTTGTTTGCCGGTAGGATCGGCACCGTAATCCAAGACGTTGGCAATGGCAACGATGCTATCCATCGTCTCATAGGTAGGTTTGATGAGTTTTGGGGTCATTGCTTTCAGCTCCTCGTTATTCATTGACGATTGCGTTAACTGCGAGCTTAAATTCTGTTCAGGCGTATCTGCACAAGCACACAGTCCAAACAGCATCAAAGCACACAGCGTAATTCCTAAAAAACGTCGAATCATTTTGATTACCGCCTTTCCTAAAATAATGATAAATTAAATTTGAGTTAACCGTTTCACGCATTCAAATCCTGCCGGCAAAGCAAAATCAAGACGCTCTGCTCCCTCAAATTCCAATGTCAAATAGCCATCGTAGCCGACATCCTTCAACGCGCGCACACATTGAGCCAACGGCACCAGACGGTGTAATCGGTATCCCACGGATTTTTCAGATCTCTGCCGACATAGCCGAAATCCTGCGAGGAAGTGGGCGTTACCCTATCAATATTGATAGGATTATTGATGGTATCCTGATTGGTAAAGCCGTATTTTGCCAATGCATCCGCAAACGCCTGCAGCTGAATATGGAAGGCAAAGGAGTATTTGGTATCGGGCGAGTTCTTTTTGATCTCGTTGATGGTGTTTGTATACCAATCGATCTGATCCTGACCAAAGCCGGCTGCCGTTCTGTAATGTCCGTTTTCCTTTGATTTTTGGCTCATCCAGGTGCAGCCGTTGGAATCGAGCATAAAAAACACACGGCGCAGCTTTCCGTCCTGCTTAATACCGACGGTATAGTTACCGTTGCCGGTCAATTCACGCTGCTTGAACAGACAGTATTCGGCTTTTTCAAACTGTTCGCATTGCCAATCAACACCTAACACGGTTTCTGCGTCATGGTTACCGAATACGGGTGCCCACGGAATCTTGAAGGTTTCCATGAAGGCGACGAAATCCGTCAAGGAAGAACCATTATCGTCAAATTCACCGTAAACCACGTCACCGGTCAAAAGGATCAGGTCGGGTTTGGTGGCGTTGATGATCTCGGTGATATGGTCGTAACAGCAATAATTCACCTGATCCTTTGCCCACAAGGCGGTCTGATTATCACTCAAGCGGGTAGGAGTGCGTTTTTGGGAAGAATCGATGATCTGGGTATCGGTCAGCTGCAGCACCACGGGATCGCGGCCGCTTTCCACTTCAACCACAAAGTCCACCTGCTTCAAGGCCGCCAGATCCTCTTCGGTGCTGACAGGGGCAGGCTTCGAGGCTGCCGAAGATAATTCCGATTCCGTCTTGGAAGACTGTTGCGAAACGGCAGAAGACCCCTGTGATTGATTCAACGAAGAAGCCTCTGAGCGTTCTGTTGAGCCAATACCGCAGCCACTCAACAAAAGGCCGAATAAAAGAAGATGTGAGATCATAAATATCAAGCTCTTTCTCATAACAAAATTCCTTTCAATCATTGATTCCTACAACAATTATTATAGGCATATCTGATTTTTTGTCAAGGCAAAACGACCTTTTTTCCGTGAGTGGGCTTACATCTTTATTTTAGCAAGGGGAAATTTCAAGGTCAAGAAACGATATTGCGAAATTGTGACATTATATTGCTTTTTACACCGTATATTGGGGGGTGACGGCGGGCAGAATGACAAGTGAATATTGCAACAAAAAGTACGGTGATAGCATGGATTCATTATGGAGTAATACGGCACAGATGCCCTCCTTTGAGCGTCTCAACCGCGACCTGAAAACCGACGTTCTGATCATCGGCGGTGGGTTGGCGGGGTTATTGTGTGCTTATTTTCTGGATCGGGAGGGCGTGGATTATTCGTTGGTGGAGGCAGGGCGGATCTGCAACTCGGTCAGCGCAAGGACCACCGCCAAGATCACCTCTCAACACGGGCTGATCTACGATCGTCTATCCAAACAATTCGGTATGCAAAACGCTCGCTTATATTGGCAGTCGCAGGAGCAGGCGTTAGCGCAGTACCGCATTCTTTGCCGCGATATCGACTGCGATTTTGAGGAGCAGGACGCCTACGTTTACGGCACAAACTGTATCCGTCCGCTATTGGACGAATTAAACGCGTTGGAGAAGATGGGATGTCCTGCGCAACTATGCGATCATATCGAGCTTCCTGTTGAAACGGTCGGTGCAATTCGCTTCGGCAATCAGGCACAATTTCATCCCCTGAAATTCGCGGCGAACATCGCAAAGGGACTGCGCATCTATGAAAATACCAAGGCTTTGGAATTCGACGGGCGCAACGTTGTAACCGATGGCGGGACCATCACGGCGGACAAGATCATCGTGACGACGCATTTTCCTTTGTTCAACAAGCACGGCGGATATTTTCTCAAGCTGTATCAAAGTCGCTCCTACGTCATGGCGTTGAAAAATGCACCAAAAATCTCCGGAATGTACGTAGATGAAGCGGAAAACGGATTCTCGTTTCGCACCGCGCAAGGACTTTTACTGTTGGGCAGCGGCGGTCACCGTACCGGAAAGCAGAGTGACGGTTGGATGGCGGCGCAACGGTTTGCCAAGCGCCATTATCCCAAGGCGCAGGAACGGTACCGCTGGGCAACGCAGGATTGTATGTCATTGGACGGTATGGCTTATATCGGGCAATATTCCGAAAGCACGCCGAATCTGTATGTGGCAACCGGCTTCAACAAGTGGGGTATGACCTCATCCATGACAGCAGGGATGCTGTTAAAGGATCTCGTTTTGGAAAAACAAAACCCATACGCCGACCTGTTCTCCCCTGCTCGCACGGTGCTGCGCAAACAGTTATGGCTGAATCTGGCAGAAACGGCGGCAAGCTTTTTGACACCCACAACGCCGCGGTGTCCGCATTTGGGGTGTGCGCTGAAATGGAACGCACAAGAGCATTCCTGGGATTGTTCCTGCCACGGCTCACGGTTTTCAAAAGAAGGTAAATTACTCAACAATCCGTCCACCGATGATCTGGGAAAACAAACAAGAAAACAATAAAGGTGTTGCGTGAGCTTTCGCGCAACACCTTTTATTTTGTCATTCATAATCGTTGAAGATCTCGTGGCCTTTGCGCAGGCTGCCGTCCTTGCGAATAAAGCAGAGATTTCCGGGAGAATGCACCAAGCCGTCCTCGGGGTCGTGAAGGTCGGCGACCAGGCTGTAGTGCAATGCGTGACAGATGATCCCCAAGCCGCATTCCCGATGGGCTTCCAAGGTGTTTTTAAGTACCAAGGCACGGGTATCATCGTCCAAGCTACCCCAGCAGGTCTCGGTGGTAAGTACCGGTTTGCCGTGCTTTTCGGCTACCTCGACCAGCTGATGCACCATATCGATAAAGCCTTCAAAGGGACGTTCGTACACGGCATCGGGCGCGTAATAGTAATACGGATGGATGAGGAAGACGTCCGAAATATGCGCGATCTCCTCCAACACCTCGGGAATGACGGTACTGTGGCTAATACCCACGGGATGCATTTGGTCTACCTTCTTGATTCCTTCGTACATCCGTTCCAGCCAAGCTAGCTCGTACGGGCGAATGAAATCAACAAACTCCTGATTCTTACCGTAAGAAAACGGCTCGTTACAAATATCCCACAGTAAAATTCTGGGATCTTGTGCGTGACCCTCCACGAAGGCCTTCAAATAAGAATCAAAGATCCACTCCTCGGCGCACCAGCAGCTGCCGGGGACCATCTGATTGAAATAGATCCCTCCATT
>JAFQKX010000062.1 GCA_017414705.1 Clostridia bacterium | reverse complement strand
GTTTTTTGCATCAACTGCGGTGCGCAATGTGAAAGCTCGACCAATTTTTGTAGGAAATGCGGACATAAAATCGTTGAATAACAAAAAGCCGTGGTACGCAAAGCGACACCACGGCTTTTTAATAAGGAAATTTTATTTTGAGTCATTGACCCCTTTTTTGTAGTCGCTGGGGGTCACACCGAACTCCTGCTTAAATATCTTGGAAAAATAATTTCCGTCAAAAAATCCGACCTGCAGCGCCGCTGCCTTGACCGAGATCTGCCCCTCGCGCAGCAGCTGAGCCGCCTCCTGCGCGCGCTTTTTGCGGATGTATTTGGCAATGCTCATCCCGTAATACCGATGTGCAAGCTCGTACAGCGCCACACGGCTGACCTGCAGCACGGCGCACAGACGGTCGACCGAAAGATCGTCGGACAAATGATTGGTGATGTAATCCGACAGCTTGTAGATCTGATTGTTGCTGTCCAATTTGATCAGCTGCTCCATCAACAGATAGCAGGTGCAGGCCTCCATAACGCCTGCAATGGCCCTGAGCTCCTTTTCGCCGCGCACCTTGATCTTTTGCACCGAATCCGCAAGCTGCTGCGTGTCGGGAACAAAACGGGCGGCGTAAGTGCAGATCTCGTCGGGGCTGCGTTCCTTGCGGCGCACCTGCCCGAACATAATGTAGCCCAGATTGAGGTCGTTCATGCGAATAGGTGCCACCGCCTCCACCAGTCCGGCGTGACATTCGTACATATACAGACTGTTGCGCTTGGAGCAGATCCGGCAGGCGTTGTGATCGTCACTTTTGCACAGGGCGCGCGAGCGCGCATCCTGCTTCATCAGCTCGCAAAAATCGCATTTGCGCTCGGGATAGGCGGCGATCTTGTTGAAGTCGCTGTCGTAAATGACGGTGCGAACGTGCGCCAGCGTGTGAAAATCAACCAAAATCTTATTGAGTCGTTCACGCTCCAATGCAATGTTCAAAATCATCACCTCGTACGAAATTACAGATTTTCATACATATTCCGTATTGATTATAGCGCAAGAAAACGCTATAATCAAGTAAAAAGTGTTTGGGGCGTGATATTATGAAGAAATTTTATATGATTGGAAACACCCACTTCGATCCGGTATGGCTTTGGCGGTGGGAGGAAGCCATGGCATCCATCCGTGCCACCTTCCGCTCCGCGCTGGACAGAATGAACGAGGATCCCGATTTTATTTATTCCTTTGCTACCCCGCCCGTTTTTGAATGGATCAAAAAGACCGACCCCGCGCTGTTCGAGGAGATCCGCCAACGCGTTCGGGAGGGTCGCTGGGAGCTTGCCGAGGGCTGGTGGCTGCAGCCCGACTGCTACGTCGCTTCCGCAGAAAGCTACATCCGTCAAGGTCTGTACGGACAACGCTACCTGAAAGAAAATTTCGGGCAGTATTCGGATTGCGTGTTTAATATTGACAGCTTCGGTCACAGTCCCGCGCTGCCGCAGATCCTCAAAAAAAGCGGCATTGATTATTACTGTCTCTGCCGTCCCGAGGGTCGGCACATCAAATTAGAGCATCCGCTGTTCCAATGGCAGGGCATCGACGGCAGCAAGGTGCTGGCCTACCGTGCCGAGGGTGTCTACCAGCACGATCTTGCCAAAAATTTTGCATCCGAATCCCCCGAGGATGAGCTGATCGTCTACGGCGTCACCGACCACGGCGGCGCACCCACCAAACAGGCAATTGCCGAGATCCACCAAAAGGACAATGCGGACTTCTCCACCGTCAGCGGATTTTTTAAGCATCACGACACCGATTACACCGTCACCCAAGAGCTGCTGACGGGAGATTTCGGCCCCTACGCCAACTACAGCAAGATCAAAAAGCTCAACCGCATTGCCGAATACGCCGTCCTCAACGCCGAAAAGGCCTCTCTCATCGCCGAGCGGTACGACGCTGCGTCGCTGACTGCCTGCTGGAAGGACGTTATGTTCAATCAATTCCACGATATTTTGGGCGGTTGCTGCATCAAGGACGCCTATTTTGACGCCGAAAATATGCTGGGCAGAGCCATCTTCACCGCAGGCGAGCGGATGCATTTCAATCTGCAGTCGGTCACCCGCCGCATCCAAATGCCGGGCAAAAATCCCGACAACCCATGGAACCTCGTAGTATGGAACCTCAACACCGTTGCCTACGACGGATATCTGGAGGCAGAGGTGCAGTGGATGCACCAATTTGATTGGTACGACAAGGGGATCTGTCTGGAGGACGGGCAAGGAAACCGTTACGAGTGTCAGATCATCCGCGAAAAATCCATCGTACCGCGCTTCCGCTCCCGCTTCATTTTCAAGGCAGAGATCCCTGCCACCGGATACAAGGTATTCAAGCTCATCCAGACCAACCAAGAGGTCTGCAAAAAGCAGGTGGATCCGTATGTCATTGAGACCAACCGCCTGCGCGTTGCGTTTTCCGAGAACGGCACCGTCGCATCCGTCATCGACAAGCGTGACGGCAAGCAGCTGGCAAACGAGCTATTGGTGCCGCGCTGCTACACCGACAAGGGTGACACCTGGACCTTTAACGTGACAAGCTACGAAAACGATCCCACCGATCTTGCCTTTGAGGGCTTTACGGTCAACGAAGCGGGCGAGCTGATGACCGAGCTCAAGGCGGTGTACCGCCTGGGACATTCCGTGGTTGAGGCGTACTATCGTTTTTATGCCGACGAGGCGTATTTTGACCTGCGTTACCGCGTGCATTGGCAGGAGAAATACAAGGTACTCAAGCTGGAGACCCCCGTGCGTGAGCATACGCATCTTGCCGCCGTACCGGCGGGCGTCATTGAGCGCGGGGCAAGCCCTGCCGACGTGCCGCTGGGCGCGTGGGTGCAGGCCGACGGTATTACCTTTGTCCCCAACGCCGTGTTTGCCTATCGGATGCAGGACAATATTTTGGGACTGACGGTGCTTCGCAGTCCCGCCTACGGCGATATGCGTATTGCGGATTTTGACGATACGCTGGATCACGATATCATTGACCGCGGCGTGGTAGAGGGTGGACTGCGCGTCTCGTTTGAGCAAAACGCTTGGCAGACCGCCGACCGCTTCAACAACCCTCCCGTCATCATTGACGAAAGCAATCACGACGGCGAGCTGCCCACCGAGCACAGCTACTACGGCATCGATTCCGACCGCGTACGGATGACCGCCGTCAAGCAGTGCGAGGACGATGACGCCACCGTCCTGCGTCTGATCGAAACGACGGGAACCACCCAAACGGCATCCTTCTATGCCAAAGGACAGTCCTACACTGCTACTCTCTCCCCCTTTGAGATCAAGACCCTCAAGCTCGCAAACGGCGAGGCAAAAGAAGTCAACCTGCTGGAGGAATAAGTTATGCCATACGATCAGTCGAATATGGTGCTGCGCTACTATATCGGATTCGAGCATCCGGAGCAACGCTTTGCGGAATTGGTGGATTTTCTGACCGCCACCGGAATTCACCGTGTCGTTTTGTTTTCCTCATGCTTTGTGGAAGGCTCTTCCATCCTTCCGCTTTCCTATTACGAGCAGCACGCTGCCATGCTGCGCCCGTACGCGCAGCGGCTCAAGGCGATGGGGGTGGAAGTGGGCATCAACGTGCTGATGACCATCGGGCATTGCTACTATGCCGACGAACAGGAATTCGGCTTGCGCCGTGCCGTCACCGTGAACGGCGAGCCCTCGCGCGGCTGCGTTTGCTACCGTGACGAAAATCTGCTCAAATTGATCAAGCAGCAGTATCAGTATTACGCCGCACTCAAGCCGTCGGTCATCTTCACCGACGATGATATCCGCGCAAACTCCATGGGGCAGCTGATCTGTTTGTGCGATGAGCACGTGCGTATGATCTCGCAGCGGGTAGGCAGAGCGCTGACGGTGGAGGAGATCCGCGCACATATCTTCACCGATTCATTCGAGACCGACGAGATCAAGCAGGCGTATTTTGATCAGATCAAGGAGGATATTGAATTTTTGATCTCCGAGATTGCCGACGCCGTGCACGAGGTATCCCCCGAGACCGAGATCGGCGTTATGACCACCTCGTATCCCTCCGTGACGCTGGACCGCGACCTGAGCACCTTCTTTGACAAGCTGTACACCGACAAAAAGGTCACCCGCATCCGCACGGGCATGGATTTTTACCGCGAGGGGGATCATAACGACATTCCCTGGGCGTTCTCCATGCCGCTCATCCAACGCGAATTCATGGGACACGACTGCCCTGCCGAGATCCAACCCGAGATCGAAAACGATACCTACGGCTTCTTTTACAAATCCAACGCCGTCACCAAAATGCAATTGGTATGGTGTCTGACCAACGGAATGCAGAATATGCAGGTGAATCTGTTTGACTATGAGAATTGCGACGACTGCAATTATCGGGACATCAAGCAGATGTTCCGCGATAACGTTGCATATTTCAACGCTATTACCAAGCTGGTGCCCGTCGGTCACCGCACCGAAGGGGTGGGCATCTACGTGCATCCGCGCTCCTTGCTGGCACGGCGCACCACCGACAGAAGCATCGTCTTCCGCTCCTTTTGGCACAAGTGGCTCAATCTCATGGGAATTCCCGTATCCTCCGACCTTGCCAAGGCGCAATGCCTCTTTTTGACGGGAGACGACATTGCCTTGGCATCCGATGCTCAAATCGACGACATTCTGAAAAAAGGCGTCATCCTGGATAAGCGTGCCGCCGAGGTGCTCTTCCACCGCGGATTCGCAAGCCGCATCGGCATTGAGAGCATCTGCAATTTAGATTCCGTTTTTGCGGGCGAGCGCTTCACCCAAAGCGAGTTGAACACCCCGTATCAGGGCAGCCATAACTCCAACTATTTTTGTGATTCGCTGATCAGCCCGTCCTTGATCGCAAGCATTCAATACGCCGAGGGCGCACAGAGCCTCTCTAACGTCATCAACCACCGAAAAGAGAAGGTCTGCAACGGTGTGACGGTGTTTGAAAACCCCGATAAAGAGCGCTTCTGCATCCTGCCGTTTGATTACAATGGATTTTCCTTCTTCACCAACGTCAACGGCAGACGGCAGCATCAACTCCTTCACGTGTTTGAATGGCTCAGCCGCAAGCCGTTGCCGGTGCGCGCGCAAAATGAGAAAATGTGCGTGAATATCAACTCGTTTGAGGACCGCAACGTCATTACCCTGTTCAATCTGGCAAGCGACGAGATCCCGACCCCCAAGCTGACCTATCGGGTCGCGGGCAAGCTGCAATATCTGGACCAAAGCGGCAAGCTCAAACGACTCAAATACCGCACCGACGGCGACACCATCGTGCTGCAAAAAAGCATGAAGGCATTGGACGTTCTGGTGCTCGTAGATCAAAGAAAGGGCTGATCCAATGCAAACGATCCATCGCAGAGGCGAGCTTTCCAACCTCAAAAAAGCAATTCAAAGCGGCAGCGTCAACCTTGGCTTTGCGGGCGGCTCCATCACCACCGCCACCACGGTCAATAATTGGCCGACCTATCTGCGCGGTTGGTTTTTGAATGCATACAACGGCGTGCGGCTAAACACCTTCAATGCCGCCATCGGCGCCACCGGCAGTCTGTGCGGACTGCTGCTTGCCGAGCAGGAGCTCATTCGCACCGAATGCGATCTGGTGTTGGTTGAATACGCCGTCAACGATAACGACGTGGACGCCGACCGGCGTATGCGCACCCGTGAGGGTCTCATCCGCAAGCTGCTGCGCGCCAACATCGACGTGGTGTTGGTGTATACCTTCTATCAGAATATGTACGACGAGATGAAGGACGGCGGCGTCCCGCAGTCGATTCAGGATCTGGAACAATTGGCAGAGCATTATAATCTCAGCTCGGTCTTTATGGCGCAGGAGGCCTACGAGCAGGTGCAGCGCGGCATAATTCCGTGGAACGCTTGGCTGCCCGACGGCACCCATCCGCATCACATCGGCAGTTACTTCTACGCCAATGCCGTCATTGCGTTTTTGCAGGAGGAGCTGAGCACCCCCAACCCCTGCACCGCCTGCAAGGGCGATGCTCTGCCCGCTCCCGTCAATCAAAAGCATTGGGAAAACACCGCTGATATTGCGTTTGATACCGTCACCACCCACGGCGCGTGGTCGGTGGCGCGCGAGGTGCATATTCCGTGGTTTGACCGTCGGCTGATGACCTACGGGCTGGGCGATTGGTTGGAGTTTACCTTTGAGGGGCGCGGTCTTGCCATCGTATTCAGCTACGGAAAATCCAGCGGGCTGATCGAGTATCAGCTCGACGGCGGCGATTGGCAGCCGTACGTGTGTCAGCGGTATTGGTGGATGCCGGAGGAAAATTTCGTCAACGCCGTGCGGATGTTTGACGATCTGCCCGACGGCAAGCATCACGTCAAGCTGCGCGTATCTCACGCCAACACCGACGGCTGCAATTCCTCCAACTGCAATATTCTCAAGCTGTGTGCCGTGAAATAAAGAAAAAGGATCCGAGCCGTTTGGCTTTGGATCCTTTTTCTCTTGCGTTTTTTGTCTGCAAGAGATATAATGAAAAAAACAACAACGTTCGAAAGCAGGTGCTGTCATGAACAAACCGAAGGCCGCCGTATGGATCATGCTGGGGCAATCCAACGCGGTGGGACACGCCACCCCCATGAGCGAGGAGGATCGCATCAAGACCCCGCTCAAAAACGTCTTTGGCCTCAGCCGCAAGGACAACCAATCCTTTACCAACACCCGTCTCGTTTGGAGCGGCTACGACGGCTGCATGAACCTTGCCGAAGAGCAGGATCACACCTATTCGGTACCAAACTGTCTGGCAAAGGCGTGGCAGCAGCATATTGACGCGGGCAACGCCTATGACCTGCCCGATCTGTATATCGTACAGATCGCCATCGGCTCGCAGGGCGTGACCGAGGATTTTATGTGGTATCCCGAGCGCGAGAAAAAGCTGATCCCCGGCAAGCTGCACACCGCCGATATTTCACTGTTCCCCTTCACCGAGCATATTTTTTCTCTGTTGGAGGACAGCTTTCGGCAAATGGGCACCGAGTATGAGATCATCGGACTGCATTGGCGCGGCGGCGAAAGCGATTGCGTCAAGCCCACGCCGTATCTCGAGCAGCATCTCAAGGCGACCTACCTGCGTATCTTTGACCGATTCAATCAATTGCTGCGTTGCCCGCCGCTGATCCTGCACAAGATGGCCTTCTTTGACTATATGCGTGCGGGAGATCCCGAGGGCAAGATGCTGCGCAATATGAATTACATCAACGATTTGTTTGATGCGCTGCAGCAGCATTACCCCAACGCATCGACATTCGATCCCAAAGCACTGCCGCAGTACGATCCCAACCTGCGCGGCGGCGGCTTGGTCATTCAAGACCTCATTCATTATTCCCCGTCGGTCAACCGCACGGTGGCCGAACAGATCCTTGAACAGCAACACCCCAAACAATAAAAAACAACCCAACCTCCCACTAAGAGGTTGGGTTGTTTGATTTATTATGATTACGCCGTGAACATGGTGCGTACCAGCTCGATGGAAAACAGCTTGTTCATCTCTCGGGTGGGATGATTGATGTGGTTGGACAGCAGCTCGGTGGTGTTCACGCCGCTTTGTGCCAGCGTTTTCCAGATGGCGTAGCAGTCGCACACGGGAATCCCGTTTGCTTGGCAAAGTTGCCGTGCCGCCGCAATGTGCGCGTCGAAAATACCCTCGTTTTGCAGCTTGGCGCAGCGGGTGGCGATGTTAATAAAATCGGGATCGGTCACGTGCGGGCTGACCTTGGTGTTCATCATATTGGGGGTCATAAAAACAATTTCGCTGCCCGATTCCTTGAGCTTGGTAAAGATCTGCTGCAGGGCAGCGGTGTAGTCGGTGACGCTCTCGGGTGTTTCGTTGCAATCGTTGAGGCCGTAGCACACCACCGTCAGATCGGGCTGATGGCGCAGGACGTCGCGCTCCATGCGCTGCGCACCCACGATTGCGCGGTCGCCGCTGATGCCGGCGTTGATGATATTGACGGTCGTTGACGGAAACAGCAGGTTCAAGATCTCAAGCACGCCCATTTCATAGGAATAGCGCTTGTCAAACACCGTCTCGACCACGTTGTTTTCTTTTTTATAGATCTCAAAGCAGCCCTGCGTGACACTGTCGCCCAAAAACGCAATGGTGACACCCTCGTAATGCGCCACGTCGTTGTTTTTGTTGACCAATTTTTCAATGATCTTCATTTGTCTCCACCCTTTGACCTTGTATTTTATCCTTATTATAATGCAACCGCCGACAATTGGCAATATCTGTCGAAGAGAATTTATGACTTTTTATCATAAGTTTTTCGGCCGTGCCCGAACGAATCACCTGTCCTCCACCCACAAACCACGGTGCAAAGCAGACCAATGTTTTAAAATTTCCGTTTTTAAAATATTACAAAAAATATTTTTTGATTTTAAAAATTTATAAATTAGTTTAAAATATGCATAAACAAAGGGCTTTTGCGAAAAACATATAACACTTTTGGGGTATATACAAATCGGGTTTTTTCTTGTATAATTAAGAAAAAGAGAGTCAAACATAACATAGGAAGGAACATACCACATGAAAATTCGTTACCTGCCGATCGATGACCGCAACAACCTGCGGGTTTTGCGGCATTCGACCGACGATACCGTCAATGAAGCGATTTTGTGCAGCATCTTCAAACGACCCTACTACACGCTGCAGGTACTGTGGGAATATCACAAATGGTTTTTGGAGCTGACGCCCGCGCAGCTGGAGCAGCATCCGGAGTTGGCGTTCGGTCTTTGCCACATTCTGATCATGGCGGGCGAGTTAGAGCGTGCCAAGCAGGTCATTGCAACCATGCAGCCGGATTCCTATTATCAGGTCATGGCACGGCTGAACATGCCGGGCAACACGCTGAAGACTGCCGTTGAATTGGTAGAACTGATGCGCCGCAACGGTTGGACGGCGCAGGGGCAGCAGCTAACGGCAGGGCGCCCCGGTATTCTCAACGGGCTTTGGGATTACACACCCGGCGCAGAACGACTTGCCGAAAACAGAGACGCCGCCATTGAGCAGTTAAATTTCCTGTTTCCCGAAAACGGCGACGTCATCTATGACATCATGCTGGCAGAGCATCTGTATCAAAAAAATGAATGCTACGACGCTTTGGTGCTGACGGTGGGCAAGATCCCCACCCTCAAGCAGCGGCAGGATATGCGCATTTTGTTTGCGGCGTTGACGCTGGAGGTCTACATTCTGGTGCTCAACGGACAATCCACCGCCACCATTCCCATGATCCACAACCTGCGCGAGCAGATCATTGAAAACGGACTGGAGGAATACACCCCCAATCTGGATGCGCTGGAGGCGTGGGCGGCCATGTATGACGGTGATTACGCATACGTCACCAAATGGATGCGCGAGCAGGCACCCGACGAATACGGACGCTTCTGTATGTTGGATCTGTTCCGCTATATGATCAAAATGCGTGCTTACATCATCAGCGGCAAGGATATGGCGGTGACGGCATTGGCACAACGGCTGCTGCCGCTGTTGGAGCAGGGAAACCGCTTCATGGACCTGTGTGAGCTGCATATGCTCTGGGCTATGAGCGAACACTCTGCCGGCAGAACCGACAGCGCGCTGGAGCACTTAGGCTGCTGCCTTGCACTGTCAGAGAAATATCGCTACGACCGTTTGCTGGCAGACGAGGGAAAGCGCATTTGCGAGCTGCTGCGCTTATACGAAAAGCGGCACGGTGCCGACGCATACTGCAAGCGGGTCAAGGAGTTGGCGCAAAAGACCGCCGAGCTTCACCCGCGCTACCTCAAAAAGCAGCTGCCCAAAAAGCCCGAGCTGACCGAGACCGAGCTGAAGGTGCTTCGATTCTTGGCAGACGGCAGCTCCAACACGCAGATCTCAGAGCAAACCGGTATGGCGGTAGAGACCGCCAAGGTGCATTGCAAGCACATTTTTGATAAATTAGAAGTCAAAAACCGCCGTCAAGCGGTCTTCAAAGCCATTGAATACGGCATCATCGAACCCATCCAAGCCGGCGCAATGCTGTCACAGCCCTGACCAAAGCGCCCTTTTGCCAAAGGAGGCAAGCCTTATGAAAAAAACAAACGTAAAAACCATCTCCAAACGAGTCGTAAGCGCTCTGCTTTGCCTTGCGCTGATGATCGCCTGCGTTCCGCTTTCTTTCGGTGCGGCGGCAACGGGCAATCCTTATTACGATCGCACGGTAGATCCCAACACCATGGACGGTTGGAAATCCTTTTTTGATCGCAACGATCTAACCACCGTCAACGCAGGCGGCGTATGGACCGACAAGTCGGTCTTTACCTCCGTGGACGGTGTTGACGAATTTGAGCATGCCGGCATCACCATGCTCAATGACGATGAGAATTTTCTGACTGCATTGTCGGCCATCGCCGCCAACAAAGAAGTGGTGGGTTATTCCACCATTCCCACCGACACGGTGTTGATCTTGGACGTTTCGGGCTCCATGAGAGGCTCCGAGGCAGCCTTGGTGCAATCTGCCAACCAGGCCATCAAAAAGCTGCTGGACACCAACAAGAATAACCGCGTGGGTGTGGTACTGTATTCGGCGAGCAGCGATTTTGGCACGTCGACCTATGCGCAGAGCGTCACCCGTCTGTTGCCCATCGACCGTTACACGCTGCCCGAAAACAACACCTCTTATCTGGTGACCTCCACCGAAAACCGGGTCACGAGTATCTCGGTGAGCAACCGCGTACGCATCGAAGGCCAAACCGCCGATCCCCATTTGGATAACAGCAAATCCGTGCAGGGCGGCACCTATATTCAGGCAGGTCTGTGGGAGGCTATGAAGATGCTGACCGCCATGGACACTACCATTTCCGACAACAACTGGCAGTCGGGTAAGCAGCGCATGCCCATCGTGGTACTGATGTCCGACGGTGCCCCCTCCACCGGCACCAGCTTCTACGATAACGTGGAAAATTCCTATTACACCTCCAACAATCGCCGTTACGGCTCCAACGTGGGCAACGGAGATGAAAGCAATATGACGGAGGGGCAGGCGTTTCTCACCCAGCTGACGGCTTCATACGTCAAGACCCGAATTGAAAATCACTACAAAGCAGAGGATGAGGACGCCAGAAGCCTGTTCTACACGCTGGGCTTTAACATCGGAGACAGCAACGTTGCCAAAAGCGTGATGGATCCCGACGGCTCCACTCTGACCGATTCGCTCTGGTCGGCGTACAACAACCTGACCGGCGGCACGCTCAATATCCGCGTTAAAGACACAAGCAGAAACGGCAATCCAACCACCGTTTCCATTGCGAAAAACTCCTACGTCACCGACAAATCCTACGTCGACGAATACTTCGCAGCCTCTGCGGGGCAGTTGGGTGCTGCGTTTGAGGATCTCGTAGAGGAGATCATCATTCAGTCGCGCTACTACCCCACGCATCTGGAGGGCGGAAGCCCCGATTTCTCCGGCTACGTCTCCTTCACGGATCAGCTGGGCGACCATATGGAGGTCAAGGACATCAAGGGTATTTTGCTGGGCGCGCATCTTTACAGCGGTCAGCAGATGGCCCACAAGCTCATTGACACCGGCGAGGGCGGTCTCGGTACTCTGCAAGGACCCACCGAGTTAGGCAACGAATTCATCCATTCGGTCAAGATCCGACTCGGTATTCCCGACACCGCCGACGCACAGATGTTGGTGCAGCGTGCATGGAATGCCAAGCAGCTGTATTACGACGCACAAAGCGGCGCATGGTCCAACTATATCGGCTGGTACTCCAAGGCAGACGGTACCTATGCAGGCTTCTGGGACGGCACGCAGACGCAGGCCGTACCCGACGGCGCCGTCTACCGCATCAAATCCTACGGCTTTTTGGGCGAGACGGTGGGTAATATCAAAAACTCCGATATGATGTATATGACGGTGCAGGTGCGCACCGATCTTGCCACCGGCAAGCAGAGCGTGATCTGGAAGATCCCCGCTTCGTTGGTTCCTATGGTCACCTATTCCGTTTCTCTGAACGGCACCAACGTCGATACCGCAACCGACATTTCCATCCAGGTCACCGGTGCAGCCACTCCCATCCGTTTGTTATTTGAGACGGGGCTGCGCAGCGGACTCAATCAGCTCAATATCACCTCCATCACCGATGCCGCCCACGTTGACAAGGACGGTGTGACCAGAAAATTCTGGAACAACTATTTTGATATCTCCGCCGCGGAGCACGACGATCATATCACGGCACTTGCCGAGTTCACCCCCAATAAGGACAACGAGCGCTTCTACTACACCTCCGACTCGGTGGTGTACAAGGAGATTGCCAAGGATCAGTACCAAAAGGTAGCACAGGGTGAGCTGAGCGCGGGCGGAACCTATTACCACCGCCGCTATATCTTTACGGACGATTCCTCGGTTCCCATTTTTAAATACGAGCCGCTTTCCGCCGCGACCCTTGCCATCGTTTTGCAAAAGGGCTGGCAGGCCAATTTCAAGGTCAGCAACACCGAAACGGGTGCTTATATCGTGCCGCAGGGCACCGTCACCCGCGAGCTGACCCCTCACAACCGCCAAAAGGCAGACGAGGGTGCCGCCACCGAATCGGCGCGTATGATCTTCCACCCCTATATCACCACGCAAAATGAGATCTCCTACGTGGATATGAACCTTGGCAACAACGGTCTGCTCAAGGTCACTCCCGCGCAGGGCATCAAGCTTTCCAAGACCATTGACGTATATGAAAACGGCACCTCGGACGTCTTCAAATTCCGCATCACCGTCTCAGGAGCCGGCGGCACGCTGGAAAGCTGGATCACCCCGCTCGACGAAGTCCCCACCGTCCCCGGAACCGAGCTGACGCTGCAAAACGGCGTCCACGAAGTGACCCTCAAAGCAGGTCAGACCTTCTGGCTGATCGGTCTGCCCGCAGGTGTCTCCTACACCATAGAGGAGATCTCCGAAAACGAGGACTACAAGATCAAGTCGGTGCACGTCAACGGGAATTCCACCGGCACCCGCGCAGTCGGTTCCATCGTTGCCCATCAGATCGATGAGGTCGATTTCGTCAATACCGCGCTGGGCGAGGGCGATTTAGTCATCACCAAGCAGGTCGAGGACACCAATGGGCAGTCGGTAGACGTTGCCGATTCCGTCAAGTTCACCGCACAGGTGGCACTGACCGATGCCGACGGCGATCCCGTGGCAGGCTCCTTCCCAGCCAGCACCGCCTCGGGTCTGCTGAACGTTCCTGCAAGCGGCATCTTCACCGTAACGCTTGCCGAGGGCGAATCCCTCATCCTGCACAAGCTGCCCGAAGGCACCCGCTATACCGTGACCGAGCCCGCCAACACTATGCCGCAGGGCTTCCGTCTGAACGCACAGAAGAGTATTCTCAACGGTATTGTGGATGTTGCCTCCAACGATCAGGCACTGCTGGTCAACACCTACGATCCGCTGCCCGCCAACGGCAGCGACGTGACGGTGGTGATTGAAAAGGCCATTGACGGAAACCGCACCGATTTCAACCCCGGTGAAAGCTATTCCTTCACGCTTGAGCGCATCGACCTGACCCGCGCTGCAGGCACCACCGTCGGCAGCTTCACCGTTTCCTATGACGATGCGCAAAAGAGCAAATCCATGGTGCTCAAAAACGAGGTCTACCCCGCAGCAGGCAGTTATTACTACCGCATTACCGAAGCGACGGGCAGCATCGGCGGTATTACCTACGACACCGCAGAGCGCCGCTTCCGCGTGGACGTTGCGGACGCTGACAAGAACGGCGATCTGGAAATCGTCTCGGTGGTCAACGAGCTCAACACCGTCGTGAGCGGAGCTTACACCGTCACCGCTTCCTTTACCAACGTTTACCGCCCCGTCGGTAGCGCGCAAGCCGTCATTCGCATCAAAAAATCCATGGCAAACTACGCCCTCAACGGCTTCCAGTTTGCATTGTACGATTCTGCTGATATCGCCAACGCCGAGGAGATCGTACGTTCTACCGTCACCGACGCACAGGGCAACGCAAGCTTCACCCTCACCTACGCTGCCAACCGCGCCACCGTGCAAGGCGTAACCGACACCTTCTATCTGGCAGAGATCAACACGCAAAACCCAAACATCACCTATTCCGATGCCGTTTACCGTGCTGATATTACCGTCAAGGACAACCGCAACGGTACCATTTCCGCCACTCCCGTCATCACTCCGTTAGGCGAGACGCAGGCGGTTGCAGTTGCTGACTTTACCAACGTCTACACACCGTCCGCCTCGGCGTACGTTACCGTATCGGGCAACAAGACGGTGTCTGACAACCGCGCACTCAACGCCAACGAATTCTCCTTCAAGCTGACGCCGACCGACCCCGCCTATCCCATGCCCGCATCCGACACCGTGAAAAACGCGGCAGACGGCTCTTTCGTGTTTGATGCCATCAAATTCGACAACGAGGGTGACTTCACCTACACCGTTACCGAACTGGACAACGATCGCATCCACGGCTTCTCCTACGATCGCAGCGTCTATACGGTGTTCATTCAGGTGCGTGACAACGGCAACGCCAAGCTGGTCGCCACCGTCTCTCTGGGCAAGGAAAACAGCTCAGCACAAAACATCGTCTTCCACAATATTTACGATCCTGACGATGCCACCGTCACGCTGGCAGGTGACAAGCTGCTGACCGGCAAACCCATACAAAAGGATGAATTCAGCTTCACGCTGACTCCCGTCACGCAGGGCGCGCCTATGCCGAAAAATGCCACCGTCAAGAACGATGCGAACGGACGCTTTTCGTTTGGCGATATCACCTACACAGCCGCAGGCACCTACCGCTATCAGCTTGCCGAAAACGCATTCGACAACGATAACTACGATTTTGACCGCACGGTCTACACCGTCACCGTCACGGTACGCGACAACTCCGAGGGTGTGCTGACCGCCTCGGTCGCCCTGCAGGCAAACGGCGTGAACGCCACCGCGCCGGTCTTCCGCAACGGCTACGTGCCGGACCCCATTCAGTATGATATCCATGCAAAATTCGGCGGCACCAAGCAGCTCAACGGCAGACCGCTCAAGGACGGCGAATTTGAATTTATGCTGGTCAATGCCATCAACGGCGCGCAGATCGGTGAGACGGTCAAAAACGCCGCCGACGGCTCCTTCCGCTTCCCTGCGGTACTTCTGCCCGAGGTCGGCACCTATCACTACAAGATTCTTGAGGTCATCGGTGACGAGGCCGGCATTACCTATGATACCACGGTATTCCACGCTGCTCTGAAGGTCGAGCAGGACGCCGTGACGGGTGAGCTGTACGTCGTACCGAACAGCGAGGAGCTGTACGCTGCCACCGTTGTCAAGGAAGACGTAGGCGGTACGCTGACCGAGGTCACGCATTTTGCCAAGGCCACCGCCATCGTGCTCAAAAACGCCTATGCCGCCGATCCCGACAGCGCCGTCATTCGCGGCAACAAGCTGCTGACCGGCAGAAGCCTGAGCAAAGGCGAGTTCCGCTTTGATCTGTACTCGGTCAAGCAGGACCCCGACGGCAAGGCGGTCAAGGATAAGAAGCTTCAAACGGCAGAAAACGCCGCCGACGGCACCTTCGTCTTTGAGGGGATTGAGATCACCGCCCCCGGCAGGTATCAGTATGTCGTGATCGAGGACGCCTCCGACGCGCTGGAATACGTGACCTACGATACCACCGAGTATCTGGTCACCGTCACCGCCGTAGATAACATGGACGGCACCATGAGCCTGACCTACGCCTACGCGACCAAGGACGGCAATGCCGAGACGCTGACCTTCACCAACACCTACACCCCGCCTGCACCGCCCGAGCAAAGCCCGCAGACCGGCGATTGCTTCAATCCCATCGTTTGGTGCGCACTGGCCTGCGTGAGCGGGTTGGGATTGCTGACCACCGTGCTTGCCACGCGACGCAAAAAGCATCCGCAAGCCGACTGATCCGTAACCCGAAACAATAAAAAACGGCAGATCTTCGGATCTGCCGTTTCGCTTTGTGCCTCTCAAAAACAAAAACCCCGCCTTGCGTTCTGCAAAGCGGGAATTCGGATCCGCACAACATTTTCATTATAGCAGATTTCAAGCTCCCTGTCAATCCTGCCAAAACAATTTCTCCCTTTTGCATAAATTCGAGGCAAAAAGTTTATGCAACATTCCGTCTTGTCAAACGACCGAATTTATGCTATCATAAAACCAACGAAAGAGATCATAAATGCTCCTTTCTAAGCAAGATGAAGGTAAGGTGATACCGGTGTACACAGCATGACCTACGGATCCTGTCCACGGTCGGTAAACAAAAGGATCAAAGACCCGAACACTTCCAACAGTCAAAGAAACCAAGCGTTTTCCCACGTTACGGGATTGACATAGAGTAAGAGAGGAAGGTGTTTCGCGAGACGGTCAAAAACGGAAGCGCGGGGTCTATCCTACGAAAGAGAGGTTAAAATGATGTTAGATATCAAGAGTGAACAGAAATAGCCCTTGATCGGCAGTCGAAACGACGCGATCAAGGGCTATTTTTATTGACTCCGGATCCAAAAAGCGCTCGAAGAATCAAGTTCTTCGAGCGCTTTTGTTAGCAACGATTAAAGATTGTAGTACTTCTCAAACTCGGCGGGATGCGGAATGGCAGCCAGCTGTCTGCATTCGGCGCGCTTGGTCTTGATGAAATTGCGGATGAGCTCC
>JAFQKX010000061.1 GCA_017414705.1 Clostridia bacterium | reverse complement strand
GGTCACCGCAAAATATCATAAAATCAGCGGTAACGGCGTAACACAAGATAACACATAGACACTAAAAAGCCTCTGACAGCAAGGGATTTTTAGGTATTACAAGGGATGTCATTATCGTTTCCAACGGTATCTCCTAAGGGTTAGTTGTGCGTTCGATTCGCGCAAGGGGCACCATCCTGTCAACCGTCATTGTGTGTGAACTTGTACCTGTTGGCCGGAAAGATGGCGTAAGCCGTATTCACACGTGGGCGATTGTAAAGTGGGGATCGCTCCCCACCGCCATACCAAAAATTTTTACCGTCTCTTATGAGGCGGTTATTTTTTACCATTGATTGACAAAATTACAGAAAGACTTGCAGTTTGAAAGTTTTTGTTGTATAATAAGTGAGATTATGGAGTAATAGGAGGATTTGGATGCCGCGGATCTATTTGGACAACAGCGCAACCACACCGGTGCTGCCCGAAGTGGCACAAGAGGTGTTGCGCGTGATGACGGCGGATTTTGCCAATCCCTCCTCTCTGCATTCTCCCGGCATTGATGCTGCCATGCAGCTGCGCCGTGACCGCAAGGTGGTTGCTGATGCGCTGCGGGTCTCACCCGAGGAGGTCTATTTTACCTCCGGCGGGACCGAGAGCAACAACACCGTCTTATTCGGAGTTGCCGAAAAGTTTCGGCGGCAGAAGGGGCGCATCATCGTTTCCGCCATTGAGCACGATGCGGTGCTGTCTCCCGCCAAGACATTGGCGCAGGACGGATGGGACGTGGTTTTCGTCAAGGCAGATACCGACGGCAAGGTCAGCAGCCAAGCCATCCAAGAGGCATTGACCGACGACACGGTATTAGTCTGCTTGATGCTGGTCAACAACGAGACCGGCGCGGTGCAGGACGTTGCAGCAGTCAGCCGTATGCTCAAGCAGGTCGGCAGCAAGGCGTTGTTACACTGTGATGCGGTGCAGGCATTCGGCAAGATCGCGGTGCATCCCAGAGAATTGGGCTGCGACTTTCTCTCGGTCAGCGCACACAAGCTGCACGGGCCCAAAGGCATCGGGGCGTTGTACTGCAAAAAAGAGGTGCGGTTGCCGTCGCGGGCATTGGGCGGCGGGCAGGAAAACGGATTTCGTTCCGGCACCGAGGCGACCGAGCTGATCGCAGGCTTTGCCAAGGCGGTGGAGTTGTGTGCCGATCTTGACGCGGCACGCCAACGGGTGGCGGCACTCAACCGACAACTGCGCGAGGGACTCGCTGCAATCGACAATGCACAGATCAATTCCCCCGCGGATGGGTTGGAATATATTTTGAACGTCTCTTTTTTGGGCATCCGCAGCGAGGTATTGCTGCGGGCGTTGGATGCCAAGGGCATCTGCATTTCGGCGGGTTCTGCCTGCTCCAAGGGCAACCGCAGTCACGTCCTGACGGCGCAGGGGCTCTCTGCTGCACGCATTGACAGCGCCGTGCGCATCAGTTTTTCACGGCTGAACACGCCGGACGAGATCGCCGTATTATTGGATGCACTCAAAGAGGCGACCGCTACATTGAAACGAGGAAAAGTATGAACGAGATCATTTTGATCAAAAACGGTGAGATGGCGCTCAAGGGGCTCAATCGGGCTTCGTTTGAGGACACGCTGATTCGCACGCTGCGCAAGAGCCTGCGGGTATGCGGGCAGGCGGTCATTCGCAAGGCGCAGTCCACCATTTACATCGAACCGCAGGAGAATTTTGATTTTGAACGCGCCTGCGAGCTGGTTTCCAAGACCTTTGGCATTGCGGGCTTTTCCCGCGCTGCCATGTGTGAAAAATCGCTGCAGTCGATTCAGGAAACGGCTTGCGTTTATTTCGAAAGCGTATTGAGCGGTACCAAGACCTTTAAAGTCGAGGCCAAGCGCTCGGACAAGCAATTCCCGCTCAAGTCTCCCGAGCTTGCCGCCGAGGTCGGCGGTGCACTGCTGTCAAGATTTCCGCATCTCAAGGTGGACGTCAAGCAGCCCGAGGTGACGGTATACGTAGAGATCCGTGATTTCGGCGCTTACGTGCACGGCGCACAGATCAAGGGTGCCGGCGGTATTCCGGTGGGCACCGGCGGCAGGGCTGCCATTCTGATCTCGGGCGGAATCGACTCCCCCGTTGCGGCGTGGATGATGGCAAAGCGCGGTATTCAACTGACGGCGGTGCACTTTGCTTCCCCGCCCTACACCAGTCAGCTCGCCGAGCTCAAGGTCAAGGATCTGCTGCGCAAGGTTGGAGTCTATGCGGGCACCATTGCCTTATTCACGGTGCCGTTTACTGAGATTCAGGAAGCCATCAGCGAGCAATGCCCCGAGGAATTTTTCACCGTCATCATGCGTCGATTTATGATGCGGGTGAGCCAAAAGATTGCTAAAAAGCGGGATTGCGGTGCACTCATCACAGGCGAAAGCCTTGGACAGGTGGCAAGTCAGACCATCGGCGCCATCCGTTGCACCGATCAGGTATGCGAGCTGCCGGTCTTCCGTCCGCTGATCGGCATGGACAAGGAAGAGATCGTGAGCATCTCACGTAAAATAGATACCTTTGATATCTCCATCCGTCCCTACGAGGACTGCTGCACGGTGTTTACTCCGCGGCATCCCCGCACGCGACCGCATCTGCACGACATTGAGCAGGCGGAATCGGTGCTGAACATCGAAGAATTGGTGGAGCGCGCTGCGTCGGGCGCAGCCTTTGAACTGATCGAACAGGAGGAATCGTTTTGAAAGCTGAAATTATTTCCGTAGGTAACGAGGTACTCAGCGGTAGTGTGGTCAACACCGACACAAGCTTTTTGGCACGCCGTCTGACCGAATTGGGATTCACGGTGCAATACCAGACCACCGTGGCGGACGACCGCATCAAGATCCAAAAGGCGTTGAGCGCCGCGGTCAAGCGCAGCGCCGTCATCGTATTTACGGGCGGTCTGGGCCCCACTCCCGACGATATCACCCGTGAGGCGGTTTGTAATGCGGTGGGCAAGGAGCTGGTTTGCAACGATACCGTATTGGAGCAGATCCGCGAGCGCCTGCGCAAAAACAAGCGTCATTTTGTGGAATCCAATAAAAAGCAGGCCTTCTTCCCTGCCGATGCCACCATTTTCCCCAATAATCGCGGTACGGCGGCAGGCTTTGCCATGCGGCAAGGAAGACAGCACATTTTGCTGCTGCCCGGTCCCTTCGCCGAGCTCAAGGCGGTGTTTGAAAACGGCGGTGCTTGCGCGTATCTGTCGCAACTGAGCACCGAGCAGATCTTCACCCGCAGCATTTACGTATTCGGTTTGGGCGAAAGCTACGTCGCCGAGCAGATCCAAAAGCATTTGGAACGCGAAAATCCGTACGTCGCCACTTACGTGGCCGACGGCGAGGTAGAGGTTCGTATCACCGCACGCGACGCGGATGCCAAGCAAGCCCGCCGTAAATGCGATTTTGTTGCCAACGATATTTGTCATATTCTGGGCAAATCTGCTTACAGCGTAGATGAAAAAGGGCTGGAAAGCGTTGTAGTGCGTCTGCTCAAGAAGCTGGGCAAGACGGTTGCAACGGCGGAAAGCTGCACGGCAGGTCTGGTGTCGGCGCGCATTACCGATATCTCGGGTGCGTCGGCGGTCTTCAAAATGGGCGTTGTAGCGTACAGCGATGCCGTCAAACAAATGGAACTGAACGTCAAGAGCGAGACGCTGGAGAAATACTCCGCCGTCAGTGCCGAGGTGGCACAGGAAATGGCCATTGGAATCCGTCTGCGCTCCGGTGCCGATCTGGGCGTTTCGGTCACGGGTGTGGCAGGTCCCAATTCGGACGACCGCGGCAACCCCGTAGGCTTGGTCTACGTTGCTTTGACCGACGGCGTGCACTGCTGGGTGCGCAAGCTTGACTTTCGCAGCGCGGGCAGCGATGCAAGAGAGCGCATCCGCTTGATGGCTGCCTCCAACGCATTGGATCTGGTGCGTTGCTATCTTGCTGTTTTGCCCAACGTTTTGGATGGCGGCGAGCCTTTGGGTGATGCTCCCATCGGCATTGAACTGCCTCAGGTACAATCCGATATTGCAATTGCTCCCATTATTGCGGATTTGGCTGATGAGGAACCGCAGGTTCTGCTGGGGCCGAGTGCCGAGGAGACCGACGGAGAGGTGCTCCCGATCATTCCGCTGACGCCGTTTGACGGAATCGGTGCGCAGGATATTCTGTCCGACAGTGCGCCGCTGGCAGCGACGCCTGCACAAAAGGAAGAGCCAAAAGATCTCCCTTTTGAGCAAGCCGGTATTGCAACTTCCTCCGATCTCTTTTCTTCTTCCGAAGCCTGCGAGCAGGTGAGCGAAGTCAGCGGAGATCCGGCGATCCTGGCTATTTTTGAGGATGCTTTTGCAGACACTCCCGCTACCGTTCCCGCAGCGTTGAGTCAGGAAAAAGTCAAGAAGGTCGGCGGTGCGCACGATGCTAAGCCGATCGGCCATGCCAAAAAGAAAAAGAAGAAGAAAAAGAGAAAGGGTCCGTTCTGGGCGTTATTCCTGCCCCGCAAGGGTGACGGTGCCTTTGAGATTATGCGCAAAATGATCCTTTGTCTTTCGGTGCTCATTTGTGTAGCCTGCATTGCGGTGTTGGGCGTATACGGCACCCGCAGCGTACAGAACACCATCGTCAACAACAACACCAAGGATCTCTACGGCAACACCGAAAACGTTACTCCGGAGAGAATGGAGGAGATCGGGTTCCCCGAGAACGCCTCGGTCGACTTTGTGAATCTGTATGCGGAAAACGACGATACCATCGGTTGGGTCAAGATCGACGGAACCAAGATCGACAACGTGGTGGTGCGCGGCAGCGATAACGAATATTATCTGGATCGCACCTTCTATCACAAGTGGAATGATCACGGCACCGTGTTTATGGATTACCGTTGCACCGTGACCAACACCGTCAATTCGCAGAATCTGATCCTCTACGGTCATCACATGCGCGACGGCAGCATGTTTAACTCGCTCAAGAATTTCAAGAATCAGAATTTCCTGCGTGAGCATCAGACCATTTCCTTTAACACCCTATATTCAAAGGATGTGTACGAGATCTTCGCCGTCGTCATCACCAACGATTACCCCACCGAGGACAACGGATATCGGTTCGATTACAACCGCACCGATTTCGGCAGCGACGAGGATTTTGCAGCACACATTGACGGGCTCCAAAAGCGTTCGCTGTTCAAAACCGGCGTTCAGGTGGACAGCACCGACGAGCTGCTGACCTTATCCACCTGCATTTACGACTTCAAGGAGGCACGCCTGGTGGTGGTCGCCAAAAAGCTGGACGCAGGCGAATCCCCCGGCCCCAAGGAGCAGATCGTACGCAAAGCCAACAAGGACGTTCTTTTCCCGCAGGCCTGGTATGATAAAAAGGGCGGCAAAAAGCCCTCTTGGGCTTAAGCAGAGAAGGAGCATCCGATTCTGCTTAACATACGGCGGATCCCTCATATTTCGCCGTGCAAGAGACCTGCGACGCAGGCTTCTTTCCACTGAATTGAGGTGAATGACTTGGTTTTTGATACCATTTACATCGGCTGCACTCCCAACGCGTTGGCGCAGCCGCGACTGAGCGCACTCGGACACACACCGCGCAAGGATACTGCGGTCTATACGCCCGAGGAATTTTCACTGGCTTTGCAGGAGGCGCAGCAGCACAGCCGCGTGATCATGGTGGTGGGCGGCGACGCCGACCACACCGCCGGCATTCTGACTGCACGCGCACTTGCATTGACCGAGCCCGCGCAGGGGGAGCTTTTCCCGCCCGAGGCGGAGGTCTATGATTCCGGCAAGGAGGATGAGACCTTTGCCGTCATTGATCGCGGCGAGGTCTGCTACGTTCTGTTGCCGTCTGCACAAGCCGACGTAACGGCGCTTTGTGACTTTTTGGATAAAAAATACCGCACCGGCGGAAAGGTCGCTGCCGATGCTGCGTGGACCTTGGAGGAGGCGGCACAAGCCGCAGTCGTCAATCCCGTCCGCCAACCGGCGGAGCAGCTCACGCGCGAAAATCTGACCGCCGCCACAGCAACGGCCGGTACCGCTGCGGGCATCCGCTCCAACGCATTATCCGCTGCCGAACTGGGCAAGGTCGCACCCATACCGACTCGCACCGTCACCGCAGAAGAACTGACTGCAAGCGTTGGCGACCCCGAGGATGCATCGGTGCCCAAAGAAACGCCTGCAACCGTCAAAAAGCCGTTGGGGCAGCGTCTGCGCACGGGTAAGCTGCGCACTGCGCTGACCGCTTCTGTACTGGCAATCGTATTGATTGCAGCATTGATCCTGAGTTATTTCGTCATTTTCATCCCCATCCACGCGGATCGGGTCTACGCCAAGGCCAGAACGCTGTACGGCAGCGCGGGCACGGCTTCCCTTCCCAAGGAAATGCTGGCAAAATTCGGTGGCCTGTACGACGTCAACCCCGATGTCGGCGGGTGGCTGATCCTGTCCAACACGGAAATCAATTATCCCGTTATGGTGACCAAGCAAAACGACGAGGCGTTTTATGCGACGCATCTTTATAACGGTGATAAAAACAAATACGGTTCCATTCGGTTTGACGAAAGCTTCCGTTTGGGCGAATACAACCGAAACGCCGTCATTCGCGGCAACAATCTGTCCGACGGACGGATGTTCAGCGATCTGTCCAAGTACACCGAAGCGTTGGAAACTTATTGCTATTCCCCGCTGATCTCGATGGATACGGTGTATTCCTCGGCATTTTGGAAGATCTTTGCCGTCTATATCGCGGACGAAAAAGAGGATTCCTTCGACCCCACGCGCAATATCTTTTTTGACGATGCTGCGTTTGGGAATTATTTGGCAGCCGTGCAGGATCGCTCGCTCATCAGCACGGCGGTAGACGTCAAGGAGACCGACGAGATCCTGACGCTGATGACCACCTATGCGCCCGACAGCCGTTTTTCTCTGTGCGTAGTGGCACGCAAGGTGCGCGCATTGGAAAGCATCAACGTGGATATTTCCGGAGTACAGATCAACCCCGACCCCATCTATCCGAAGGCCTGGAACGGTCAAAAACTGACGCTGACGCCGTTGGGCGAGGACGTCAAGGACGTTTTCTTTAATCTTTCGGATATTCAGGATACCTCCGATCAGTTGGACATTCCCTCTACCCCCTCCTCACAGATCTCGGTCGGTCTGGACGTCAGCAGCATGTACGGCTCTGACGTGGAATATTATGAATCCAACTTCGGCTTCAACGACGAACCGGAGTTTGAGGATGAGGAAGATGAGGAAGAAGACGAGCCTCCCGCGGTAACGTCCTCTCCCTCGTCCTCACAGACCACCACCTCGCAGGTGACGTCCTCCTCCCCTGCTTCGTCGCAGACGCCCTCACAGTCGGGCAGTTCGTCACAAGGCACCAGCAGCTTTGAGACCGTGTCTCAAGCACCCAACGCTGCAGCCTGCGCCGCGCCGCTGACCGTCAAGAGTTCGGGCGGCACAGTCATCACCGGCCCTGCGGTAGAGATCGTCGCCCGCATTATCGAGGCGGAAATGGGCTCGGGTATGGAGCTGGAAGCCCTGAAGGCGCAAGCAGTTGCTACTTATTGCTATCTCAAATACCACAACACCAGCGCAACGAATCCCATTTCGGTGCCCATCAAGAGCACTGCAGGCGCACGCGCGCTGGAGGCAGCGCAGGCCGTAGTCGGACAGGTACTGACCTATCAGAACAAGATTTGCCTGACCACCTATTACGCCTATAGTGCGGGACGCACCAATGCCTGCGCGGATTATTGGGGCTCCAATCTGCCGTACCTGGTATCGGTGGATTCCAGCGTGGATAAGCAATACTCCAAGTTTGAGACCACCAAGAGTCTCTCAAGCGCCGATATGGCAGCCAAGATCAAATCTTATATGGGAATTACGCTCAGCGGCGATCCGTCGCAATGGTTCCAGATCACGGCGTATAACAGCTCGGGCGTGTACGTAGGCGCGCTCAACGTGGGCGGACAATCCACCTACAAGAGCGGCGGCAAGACCAAGGCCATCACCGGCAGCACCATGCGCTCTATGCTGGGACTGCGCTCCACGGCGTTTGACATTGAATACGATGCCGCCTCCGACACCTTCACCTTCCACGTTTACGGCTACGGCCATGGCGTGGGCCTCAGCCAACGCGGCGCCAACTACTACGCCAAGGCAGGCTATAACTATCAATGGATCCTGGCGCACTACTATCCCAACACCAAGCTGGGCATGGATCCCGCATTTTCCTGATATAATACCCAAGCAGCCGATCTCGAATAGGGATCGGCTGCTTGCTTTCGTATTCTCTATTGACAGTCCCCTGCGCGTATGGTATAATAAAACCAAACAAGAAACCCCAAGGAAACAGAAAGGCGGTGGGTCCTGTGAACAGCGAGCAGACAAGTCATTTTCACGGCGGTCTGCCGTGTGGTTTCGTCGACCCGTTTGCTTCCTGAGCACCACGATCCTTTCTTCCGCGTCATCCTGAGCGCAGCCGAAGGATTTTGGGCAAAAACGCAAATGAAACTTACGTCACGCACAGACCGCCAATCGGCGATCCATGCGTATTTTTATGCACCATGCTTTATAGCGGACGAATAACACAAGAGAACTGTCCCCTTGTGTTTAGAACTACTGATGAAAGGCGGATATTTTATGAAAAGAATGCTTTGTTTTTTACTTGCTTTAGGATTATTGTTGTTAATCGGATGCTCAAAAGAAACGGCATCGTCATCTCTTTCGAAAAAATATCCGTTTGAAATTAAAAAAGCTTCTGCACTGCTGCCGTTGCAAGAATTTAAAATGAAGACCTTCTATTC
>JAFQKX010000060.1 GCA_017414705.1 Clostridia bacterium | reverse complement strand
CCGACAAGATCTTATACGCCACCGACACACCGTGGAGCAATATGAAAGCGTCGATTGCTTTTTGGCTGGCGCTGGACATTGACGACGGCATACGCCGACAGATCCTCAGCGGCAATGCCAAACGGTTGCTGGGGTTATAACTGAAAAAGCAAAACGGTCATCTCGGTTTGAGATGACCGTTTTGTTATGGGTGTTTATTTTATTTCTTGCAAAAATCAATCGTAAGGGATTGGATGTCGGTGTCCAGGTGGCGCAGCTTGACGCCGGCGGAGGTCAGCATTTTGCGGGAGATCTTGAAGCTGTCCTGTTCGGCATATTTATCCGAAAGATAGACCACCTCGCGGATGCCCGACTGGATGATGGCTTTGGCACACTCGTTGCAGGGGAACAGTCCCACGTACAGAGTGGCATCCTTGAGGGAAATGCCGTGAGCATTGAGGATAGCATTCATTTCGGCGTGCACAACGTAGGGGTATTTGGTGTCGCGCCACTCCCCTTCCCGCTGCCACGGATATTCATCGTCCGAACAGCCGTAGGGAAAGCCGTTGTAGCCGGTGGATACGATCTTGTTGTCGGTATTGACGATGCAGGCGCCCACCTGCGTGCCGGGGTCTTTGCTGCGCATGGATGCAAGGATGGCAACTCCCATAAAATATTCATCCCAGGAGATATAATCGGTGCGTTTCATTGCAGGTTCCTCCGTTTTTATAGTTTATAAATGATAAAAGAAATCCTCTTTGGGTGCGGGATTCTGCACCATATTGACCACGGTGTTGACAATGCGCTCGATGCCCATGGCACCGCTGTCCAAACAGAGGTGATAATTTTCCGCCTTGCCCCATTCGCGGTCGGTATAATACAGATAGTTGGCGGCGCGTTTTTTGTCCTTTTCACGCACGCGCTTTTGCGGCTTGGTCTCAGATTCGCCGTATAATTCCACCACGCGTTTCGCACGCAATGCCAACGGTGCGTGGATAAACAGATTGAGACAGTCGTGATGATCCTTTAGGATATGGTCAGCGCAGCGACCCACGATGACGCAGGGGCCTTTTTCGGCCAATTCCAAAATCAGCTTGCGCTGCTCACACCACAGATAATCATTGACCGACATAGAGCCGACGTAGGGACTGACAAAAGAATAAGCAAAGCGGTTGGATGCAGAGTATTCGCTGTGCTCACGGATATAGTCGGGATCAAATCCGCTCTTGAGCGCCAACTGTTCGATGATCTCTTTGTCATAATACGCCCAGCCGAGCTTTTGTGCGATCATACGGGCAACCGTGCGTCCGCCCGAGCCAAATTGTCTGGAAACCGTGATGACGTTGATCTTCATGATTGCCTTGCCTCCCGAAACAGTCTGTTATCTTTTAGTATAACAGCATCGGCGCATTTGTGCAAGGGTTTTGCAAGCAAAAAATTCCCGCAAGAATTTTCTTGCGGGAATTTTGAACGATAAATTATTCGTAATCGACAACGTCGACCCAGCGCAGCAGGAACTCCCGCTCATGCGCGTTGCCCTTGACCGACTGAGAAGCGGCAACGATGGGCATCCATTTCTGGACATACTGCTTGGCGGTATCGCTCTTTTTGCAGAACAGATCCAAATATTCCTTAGCGGTCTGCTCGTCGCCCTCCAGCGAGAAGAGAAGGTAAGTTCTGGCGGCATCGGCAGAGGCATTGCCCTGTGTGGCGTGTGCCCAGTCGATGATATAGGGAGTACCGTCGTTGGCGATAATGACGTTGGAGGGGTTGAAATCGCCGTGGCAGAGCTTCTTATGCTTGGGCATACCCTCCAGACGGGTGTGCAGCTCGTAGCGGGTGGTGGCGTCGAGGTCTGCCTGATGGATCTTGCGATTCATCTTGTCCTTGAGCTTGGTCAGCAGCGGGCAGGTCTGCTCGTGCATCTTGAGCTGCAGATCAACGAACAGCTCCAGATATTCTGCCTTTTTCTCGGGATTCTCCTGCATGAGCTGGGCAAGCGTCTTGCCCTCCACATAGTCATAGACAATAGCCCATTTGCCGTCCACCATATCCACGCCGTGCAGCTTGGGAACTGCCAAGTCAGTCTCTTCTACACGCGCTTGGTTGAGTGCCTCGTTGAGGACATCGGCTTTGGAATAATGCTCGTCATGCAATTTAATACAAAGGTCTCCGTCACGGTAGATCGTCTTTTGTTTTCTGGTTGCAACGATGTGATCCAATTTCATCTTGATATCCTCCTTATTTCTTTTTGCCGCGGGCGGCCTTGGGAGCGGCGGGATATTCCGGCTCCACGAAGGTCTTGCCGTAATAAGCGTTGAGGTACATTTGCTTGATCTCGCTCATGAGCGGATAACGCGGGTTGGCGCCGGTGCACTGGTCATCAAACGCCTGCTCGGTCATTTCATCCAGACGAGCAAGGAAGTCTGCCTCGTCAGCAATGTAATCCTTGATGGTGGTCTTGATGCCGACCTTGGCCTTGAGCTCATCCAAGGCCTTGATGAGATTTTCGAATTTCTCCTCATCCGTCTTTCCACCCAGTCCCAGATAATCGGCGACCTCGGCGTAGCGAGCCAACGTATGCGGATGATCGTACTGCGAGAAGGTGCCCATTTTGGCGGGAGTCTCGGCAGCGTTGAAGCGTAGGACCTCGTCGATCATCAAAGCATTGGCAACACCGTGGGGCAGATGATGGAAGGCGCCCAGCTTGTGTGCCATGGAGTGGCAGACACCCAGGAAGGCGTTGGCGAATGCCATACCTGCCATGGTAGCGGCGTTTGCCATCTTTTCACGGGCTTCCACGTCGGTCTGTCCGTTTTCATAGGCGCGGGGCAGGTAGGTGAAGACGGTTTTGAGGGATTTGAGTGCCAGACCGTCGGTATAATCGGTTGCCAGCATGGAGGCGTAGGCTTCCATAGCGTGGGTGACGGCGTCAATACCCGATGCAGCGGTCAGACCCTTGGGAGCCGACATATGCAGGTCGGTATCGATGATTGCCATCTTGGGCAGCAGCTCGTAGTCTGCCAGCGGGTATTTGACACCGGTCTGTTCATCGGTGATAACCGCAAACGGGGTGACCTCGGAGCCGGTACCGGCAGAGGTGGGAATGGCGATGAAGTATGCCTTTTCGCCCATCTTGGGGAAGGTGTACACACGCTTACGAATATCGACGAAGCGCATTGCCATATCCATGAAGTCAGCCTCGGGATGCTCGTACAGCACCCACATGATCTTACCGGCGTCCATAGCGGAGCCGCCGCCGAGTGCGATAATGCAATCCGGCTCAAAGGCTCTCATCTGTGCAGCACCGGCCTTGGCGCAAGCCAGCGTGGGATCGGGCTCAACGTCAAAGAAGGTGGTATGCTGAATGCCCATTTCATCCAGCTTATCGGTGATGGGCTTGGTATAGCCGTTTTTGTAGAGGAAGTTATCGGTGACGATAAATGCCTTTTTCTTACCCATAACGGTTTTGAGCTCATCGAGCGCAACCGGCAAGCAGCCTTTTTTCAGATAGACCTTTTCAGGGGCGCGGAACCAAAGCATATTCTCTCTCCTCTCGGCAACCGTTTTGATATTGATGAGGTGCTTGACACCCACGTTTTCCGACACACTGTTGCCGCCCCAAGAGCCGCAGCCCAAGGTCAGCGACGGTGCCAGTTTGAAGTTATACAGATCACCGATACCGCCGTGGGAGGACGGAGTGTTGACCAAAATACGGCAGGTCTTCATGCGGGCTTCAAATTCAGCCAGCTTAGCTTTTTCGGTGATCTCGTTGAGATAGATGGAGGAGGTATGACCATAACCGCCGTCGGCGATCAGATGCTCAGCCTTATCAAAGGCATCCTGAATGTTCTTTGCCTTGTACATGGCAAGCACGGGAGAAAGCTTCTCGTGGGCAAACTCTTCGCTGAGCTCCACGCTCTCGACCTCACCGATGATGATCTTGGTGCCGGCGGGAACCGTAACACCGGACAGCTCTGCGATCTTGGCGGCGGGCTGACCGACGATCTTGGCATTGAGTGCACCGTTGATGATGATGGTCTTGCGCACCTTTTCGGTCTCTTCGGCAGTCAGGAAGTAGCAGCCGCGGGTAGCGAACTCTGCCTTGACGGCGTCGTAGATCTTTTCATCCACGATGACCGACTGCTCGGAAGCGCAGATCATACCGTTGTCAAAGGTCTTGGAATGAATGATGGAGTTGACTGCCAACAGAATGTCGGCGGTCTCGTCGATAATTGCGGGCGTGTTACCTGCGCCGACGCCCAATGCGGGCTTGCCGCTGGAGTAAGCCGCCTTGACCATGCCGGGGCCGCCGGTGGCAAGGATGATATCCGCTTCCTTCATGACGGTGTTGGTCATCTCCAGACTGGGAACGTCGATCCAGTCGATGATTCCCTCGGGTGCACCGGCTTCCACAGCCGCTTAAAGGATCAGTCTGGCAGCAGCGATGGTGGCATTCTTGGCACGGG
>JAFQKX010000059.1 GCA_017414705.1 Clostridia bacterium | reverse complement strand
GAGATGCTGAAAAAGTACAAACCGCCCCTTGATCCGTACAAAGATGAGGTGTAAAAACGGCTCAAAAAGTACGTTTGCACCCCCTGGGGTCAAAAAACAGACATTTTGCACCCAGCACCCCCGAAAATCGAGCAAAATGCACCCCTACTAATTTTTTGTATCAAAATTAGCCGTCATCTTCAAAGATCCAAATTCAACTTCGGTTGGGTTTGGATTTTTTCTTTGTGCGCAAAGTAATAGCAGTGGATATTGACAAAAACGGGAATTTTTGTTATATTAAATTTATCTTATTTTATGACAAGAGTGGTTTGATTTGAATGGCAAAATCTGTTCGCGATATTCTGGATATGATCCAAGAAAACGGCATCAAGATGGTCGACTTTAAAATGGTCGACATCAACGGTCAATACCGTCACGTCACCATCCCTGCCGAGAATTTCTCGGAGGACACCATGAAAAGCGGTATCGGCTTCGATGCCTCCAACTACGGCTACGCCGTGGTGGAAAAGAGCGACATGGTCTTTATTCCCGATCCCGACACGGCGTTGGTCGATCCGTTTTGCGAGATCCCCACGCTGTCCATGACCGGTAATGCGATGATCATTGATTCGCCCGAAAATCGTCCTTTGGCGCAGTATCCCCGCAACATCATCAAGGCGGCCGTGCAGTATATGAAGGACAGCGGCGTTGCCGATGAAATGAAGATCCTGCCGGAATTTGAGTTTTATCTGTTCGACGACGTGGTATGGAACGTCGACGGTCAGTACGTGGGCGCTTCGGTGGATGCCAAGCAGTCCTATTGGAACTCCGACAGCGAGGGTCACGGCGTCGTGGTGGCAAAGCAGAAGAATTACCACATTGCCAAACCGTTTGACACCTCTTACGAGTGCCGCAGCGAAATGTGCATGCTCATGAAGGACGCCGGCATTGAGATCAACTATCACCATCCCGAGGTTGCGGCTTCCGGTCAGTTTGAGATCGAGCCTCAGCTGGGCGAGGTGGTGCACATGGCGGACGCCACCATGATGATCAAATACATCATTCACAACACCGCCCTCAAATACGGCAAGAGTGCCACCTTTATGCCCAAGCCCATCTACGGCGAGGCAGGCAGCGGTATGCACGTGCATATGCTCCTGTTCAAGGACGGTCAGCCGGTATTTTCCGATGACAACGGCTATTCTCACCTCAGCGAGACGGCACACTATTTCATCGGCGGACTGCTCAAGCACATCGGCTCTCTGTGCGCGATCACCAACCCCAGCACAAATTCCTTTAAGCGCCTTGTTCCCGGCTTTGAAGCACCGGTCACCGTTGGCTATGCAACCTCCAACAGAAGCGCGGTTATCCGTATTCCCGCCTATGCGAAAAGCCCCGATAAGCGCCGCTTTGAGCTGCGCAACCCGGATGCCACCTGCAATCCCTATTTTTGCTATGCAGCGATCCTGATGGCAGGTCTGGACGGCGTGAAGAACAAGATCGATCCCCATAAAAACGGCTGGGGTCCGTATGATATGAACCTGTATAACCTCCCGGAGGAAGAGAAGGCAAAGCTGCAGGGCCTGCCTGTATCTCTGGACGAGGCACTGGACTGCCTGGAAAAGGACTACGAATACCTGACAGCCGGCGGCGTATTCCCGGAAGAGCTGCTTCGGAATTTCATTAAAACAAAGCGGGCAGAGTGCAGAGCGATGTCTGCCATTCCCCATCCTGCTGAGTTTGAAAAATATTATAATCTGTAAGGATGCAAGATCTGCGATAGAATATGTAGGGGCGACTAATAGTCGCCCGCGGGCGGAAAATATCCGCCCCTACATTCGACAATTGAATAGTTTAGGGCGCATTGCATTATTTTGCAACGCGCCCTTTCTTTATTTTTTTGGGACGATTTGGTCGATTAATGTCAGTTCCTCGGCGGTGAAGTGGGTGTTTTCTGCTGCGTGGATGTTGTCCAGGATCTGCTCCGGGCGGGACGCGCCAATCAGCGCGCTGTTCACAATGCCGTCCCGCAGCACCCAGGACAGCGCCATTTGGGCAAGGCTCTGTCCTCGCTGGG
>JAFQKX010000058.1 GCA_017414705.1 Clostridia bacterium | reverse complement strand
CCAGCTGATGCACCATATCGAGAAAACCTTCAAAAGGGCGTTCGTACACGGCATTGGGCGCGTAATAGTAGTACGGATGGATGAGGAAGACGTCCGAAATATGCGCGATCTCCTCCAGCACCTCGGGAATGACGGTACTATGACTGATACCGACGGGATGCAGTTGATCGACCTTCTTAATTCTCTCGTACATCCGTTCCAGCCAAGCTAACTCGTACGGGCGAATGAAATCAACAAACTCCTGATTCTTACCGTAAGAAAACGGCTCGTTACAAATATCCCACAGTAAAATTCTGGGATCTTGTGTGTGACCCTCCACGAAGGCCTTCAAATAAGAATCAAAGATCCACTCCTCGGCGCACCAGCAGCTGCCGGGGACCATCTGATTGAAATAGATCCCTCCATTGTCCATTATCTTATCGTGCCAGCGGTTGAACAAAACAGGCATGACCTTGAGGCCGTAGGAATCGGCGATGGCAAGGGCTTTTTCAAAATTTTCCGCCTGTCGTTTTTCTTCATAGCGAAATGCGTCGTAGCTCATCCAAAGACGCACGGTGTTCATATTTGGAAAATACTTTTTTCCTCTGCCAAGCTCGGTACGCCAAGCATCCTCGTCAAAAAAACGCCACGCCTCATAGCTATTCATAGCATAGGAAGGCTGATAGTTAAAGCCGCGGATGTGGCTGTACTGTTTGGTTGCCTCGTAGCGTGTCATAAGAAAAACCTCGCTTTGATTTTTCGTTTGATTTCATTATAACTTTAATCGGTATTTTGTCAACATCCATTATCCCGAAAAATCTTTTAAATTTCTGCAAATTCAAAGACAAGTTTGAGGAAAAAACTTGCATTTGACAGTCAGGTGTGGTAATATTATTGCGTATTGGTTTGTCCTGCGACAAGCAATGAAGATTAAAAACACAGATGATGAGAGGAGACTGTATTATGTCAAACCGTCTGTTTCAAGGAATTGTACATCAAATGAAGAGCTGCATCGATCGCACCATCGGCGTGATCGATGAGAGCGGTATCGTTATCTCCTGCAGCGAGCTGGGCAGAATCGGCGAGGTGCTCAACGTAGACGTGATGGAGGTCAATCATTCCCCAGAAGGATTGCTGCGAACCGCCTCGTTTACCTTTAAGACCTTGACCTCTGCGCAATATAACGAATACATCATCTTTGTGGAGGGCATGGACGAGGAAGCCAAAAAATACGCTTCCCTGCTTGCCATTGCGTTATGCAACATCAAAGAGTTTTACGATGAGAAATATGACAAGGCAAATTTCGTCAAGAACATCATTCTGGACAATATTCTGCCGGGCGATATTTATTTGAAGGCACGCAAACTGCGCTTCAACAACGACGTGCTGCGTGCGGCGCTGCTGATCCGCGTTTCATCCGAGACCGAGATCTCGACCTACGAGGTGCTGCAGAATCTGTTCCCCGACAAGTCCAAGGACTTTATCATCAACATCAACGAGACCGATCTGGTGCTGATCAAGGAGCTGCCCAAGAGCTACGAGCACAGCACCTTGGATAAGCTGGCAAAATCCATTGCCGACACGCTGTCGGGCGAATTTTACGTTCACGCATTGGTGGGTATCGGCACGCCGGTGGAGGAGATCCGCGACCTCGCCCGCTCGTTTAAGGAAGCGCGCATTGCATTGGAGGTCGGCAAGGTATTTGACAATGAAGAGGATATCGTCAACTACGAAAATCTGGGCATTGCCCGCTTGATCTATCAGATGCCCACGACGCTTTGTGAGTCCTTCCTGCGTGAGGTGTTCAAGAAGGGCACCATTGAGAATCTGGATCAGGAAACCCTGTTTACCATCAAGCATTTCTTTGAAAACAGCCTGAACGTCTCCGAGACCTCCCGCAAGCTGTTCGTCCACCGCAACACGCTGGTATACCGTCTGGAAAAGATCAAAAAGATCACCGGACTGGACCTGCGCGAGTTTGATCACGCCATCGTCTTTAAGATCGCTATGATGGTGCGCAAATATCTGGACTCCAGACCTGTAAAGTATTAAGAGTCCGAAGGCTTTAAGCAAAAAGGAGCGAATCATTTTGAACGAATTTCTTTCCAAGGAAACCGACCAGTTCTCGGCAACTGCGGATATGAATCCGTCGCCGATGCAGTCCTCTCCCGCACAGTCGGTGGAAGATGCCATCAATCTTGCTTTTTTCGGGCCGCAGGAGCAGTCGGCTGCACCGTCGCCCGATCCGCAACCCATTGAACCCATCGCTATGCCCCTGCAGCAGCCTGCCGAGCCGATGCCCGTTGCAGCACCCGCTGCGCCGCAGACCCCCGTACCCAAGCATGCGGGAAAGCCGCTGATCGAGTTCAAGGGTGTTTATAAAATGTATGAAAACGGCACCAAGGCGCTCAGCGACGTCAATCTGCAGATCCACAAGGGCGAGTTCGTTTTTGTGGTGGGTGCATCGGGCGCCGGTAAAAGCACCTTTATCAAGCTGCTGACTCACGAGGAATCCCCCAACGCGGGTGAGATTCTGGTCAACGGATTTCGGATGTCGTCCATCAAACGGCGCGACGTACCTAAGCTGCGCCGCACTATGGGTATTGTGTTTCAGGACTTCCGCCTAATTCCGACCATGACGGTGTTCGAAAACGTGGCGTTTGCCATGCGGGTAACGGGGGCTTCCTCGCGCACCATCCGCAAGCGTGTTTCTTATGCATTGAGCATCGTCGGTCTGGGTGACAAGGCACGCAATCTGCCCACCGAGCTTTCGGGCGGCGAGCAGCAGCGCGTGGGACTTGCCCGCGCACTGGTCAACAATCCGACCATGATCATTGCCGACGAGCCGACGGGTAACGTCGACCCCAACATGTCGTATGAGATCGTGGAGCTGCTCATGGAGATCAACCGCCGCGGCACCACCATCATCATGGTCACGCACGAGCATCAGCTGGTGCGCGATTTCGGGCGGCGCGTGATCATGATCGAGCACGGCAACATCGTTGCCGATAACGAGAACGGAGGCGGCGCACAATGATGAAGTTTTCCAGCCTGCGTTATCTCATCGCAGAAGGATTTAAAAACGTTTGGGTGCACCGTCTGATGTCCATTGCATCGGTGGGCGTTTTGCTTGCCTGCATGGTGATGATGGGTGTAGCACTGCTGCTGTCGGTCAACGTGGATTCCGCGTTGGGCAATTTGGAGGATCAGACCAGCTTCGTGGTCTTCTTTGACGACGAGATGGCGCAGGAGCAGGCTGAAAACATTACGTACAACGTTTTGGCAAACGTAGAAAACATCAACAAGGACACCATCAAGTTCATTTCCAAGGACGAGGGCCTTGCCAGCCAGCAGCAGGTCATGGGAGACGAGTACGCCGCATTGCTGGAGTACCTCAAGGACGATAACCCTCTCCCCCACGCTGCGCAATGCACCATTGAGGACGTAGAGAAATTTGAAAGCACCATTCTTGCCGTGCGCGCCATTCAGGGTGTGGATCACATCAACGAGCAGGGCGAGGTGTTCAAAAAGCTGTCCTCGGTGCGCAGCATGATCAACAACGCAGGCTTCTGGATCGTGGCGCTGCTGTTCGTGATCTCGGTGGCCATCGTCACCAACACCATCCGCATCACCATGTTCTCCAGAAAGCTGGAGATCAATATTATGAAGGCGGTCGGTGCGACCGATACCTTTATCCGCATTCCCTTTATGATCGAGGGAATGCTGCTGGGTATTCTGTCCGGCATTATCAGCACGGGATTACTGTATTTCATTTATAAAGCCTCGACCTCCGCCATTGAATCCTCGTTTGGGATGAACGTGGTGCCGTTCACCACCATTGCGCCGTATCTGCTGGTCGGCTTCCTGGCGATGGGCGTATTGACGGGTGTGATCTCAAGTTTGATCTCCATCGGAAAATATCTGCGTCGGGAAGGGAGCGAATTCAATGCGATTATTTAACAGAAAACAGATCGTCAGCGTCTGCTCCCTGCTCTTGGCAGTTGTACTGATGGCGATCTGCACAGGTGATTACGCTTCCATGAGCGTTAAGGCGGATCAAACCGCTGCCGACATCCAACAGGAGATCAACAACCTCAACAAGGAGCAAAAGGATATTGAGAAGCGGCTGGAGGCGCTCAAAAAGGACATTGCCAACAAGCAAGAGATCCAGGCGGCGCTGGAGCAGCAGATCGAAAACGCCAAGGAGCAGATCGACGCATACAATCTGCAAATCCCCCTGCTCAACGAGCAGGTAGCGACGGCACAGAAGGAATACGACGCCGTTGCGGGCGAGTTTGAGAGCAAGCTGTCGGAATTCAAGGCTCGTATCCGCGCCATGTACATGACCGGCAACACCTCGTATCTTGCCATGCTGCTGAGTGCCGATGATTTTTCGGATTATTTATACAAATCCGAGCTGGTCAAGGTGGTCAGTGCCAAGGACACCGCGTTGCTGGATTCCATCAAAAAGGAATACAACAAGATCGCCAAGATCCAACAGAACCTAAAGAAAAAGCAGAAATCTCTGGAGGGCGCAAAGACGGCACTTGCCGAAAAGCAGGCCTCTCTGCATGCACAATACGATGAATTGGAAGCTTTGATCGGGGATCTCAAGGATCAGCACACGGCCTTGGTGGAAGACAGCAAGGAAGCCTTGGCCGACAAGGAAAAGCTGGAAAAAGAGCTTGCCGAGCTGTCCAAGACCGACAACGGTCTGGTATACAACGGTGACGATTTTATGTGGCCGGTGCCGGGATATTACAAATTATCCTCCAAGTACCGTCCTCCCCACCGCCCCAAACACGCCGGTATTGACATTTCCTCGTCCGGTATTTACGGCAAGCCCATTATTGCCGCTGCCTCCGGTACCATTACGACCGCAGGCGACAACGGGAACGGCTACGGCATTTACGTGGTGATCGATCACGGCAAAGACAGCAACGGTAAAAAATACACCACCCTTTACGGCCACTGCAGCAGCATTTTGGTCAAGAAGGGACAGTACGTGGAAGCAGGACAGGTCATCGGCTACGTCGGCTCTACCGGTCAATCCACCGGCCCGCACCTGCATTTTGAGATTCGTATCAACAACACCCCCACCAACCCGATGAATTACTTTTCCTGAGTAATTCGGAAAACGCGGTAAATGCGAATCCGCTGCAAAATGCAGTGCTTCAATAAATTCACACGATTACTTTTCACAAGGATAAAAGGGCCGCTTTGAAAACGGCGGCTCTTTCTTTTTCAAAGAAACCCTCAACGGAAAGGACGATATCATGAACAAAAAGATTTCGCTGGCGAGCTCACTTGCTTTTCTGCTGATCGCCGTCACCTTGACCTTTACGGTGACCATGAGCGTTTCGTGGCGGATGTATAACAAGGCCATTGAAAGCATTGCAGACACCCAAGAGACCTACGCCAAGCTCAGCGAGGTGGATCAGCTGGTCAAGCAAAACTTTTTGTTTGAGATCAGTCAGTCCGATCTGACCGACTCCCTCATTGAGGGTTATATCAACGGTCTTGGGGATCCCTACGCGCAGTATTACAGCGCCGAGCAGGTGCAGGCGCATACCGATTCCTATAACGGTGATTCGGTGGGCCTAGGCGTTTCTTACGTCGTCCACCCGGACACGGGGTATCCGTATATTACGGTGGTGCACGCTGCTTCTTCCGCCAAGGACGCAGGCGTTCAGATTGGCGATCAGATCGTATCCATTGACGGCAAGGATCTGCTCAGCGAGGAAGGCAAAGCCCTGCTTTCCACGGTATCCAAGCAAAAAGGGAAGGTGTTTCAGGTTTCAATCCTGCGGGACAAGCGTACCATGGATTTTTATCTGGAAAGCACCGATTACACCGTGACCTCCGTTCTGTTTGATACCATTGACGATGTCGGCGTGATTCGCATTCTAAGCTTTAACACGGCATCGGTGGAGCAATTCAAGACCGCCGTTGCCTCGTTACAGCGTGCCAACGTGGCGGGCATCGTTTTGGACGTGCGTCATAATTCCGGCGGCTCGGTTGCCGCAGCGCGGGATATGCTGGACATCCTGCTGCCCGAGGGAACGCTGTATACCGCCAAATACGCCGACGGCAGCACCGAAAAATTCGCCTCGGATGAAAACGCGGTGGATCTGCCGATGGTGGTTCTGATCGATGAGCACACCGCCAGCGCGGCAGAGCTGTTTGCCGGCGTAGTCAAGGATTTCTTCGTCGGTCCGCTGATCGGGGAACAGACCTACGGAAAGGGCATTATGCAACGCACCTTCTCGCTGTCGGACGGCAGCGAGCTGCAGATCACAACGGCGTATTTGATCACGCCGCTGGGACATCAGTATCACGGAACCGGAATTCTGCCCAGCACCGAGGTTATCCTCAATGACGTTGCCAAGAGTCGTTTCCATCTGCTGTCCTACACCGAGGACGTTCAGCTACAGGAGGGCGTCAAGCTTTTGACCAACAAACAAGTCCAAGAGCCTGAGTCTTCATCCTCTGTTTCGTCTGCGGTCTCTTCCAATCAATCTTCCGCAGTCTCTTCTGCGACCTCCTCCGCAACGAAATAGCCTAAATAAAAGCAACGCCCTGCTTGTCGTTCGGCAAGTAGGGCGTTTTTTGTTACGATCGGGTGGAGAGCAAATATTCCTCCAGCAGATCCAAGGCTTTTTGATGGGAATAATTATAGGAACGAAGCGATTGTTCTTGATTTTCATACTCAATCAATCCATCCTGCGAGAGCCAGCCCATCGGCATACGCTGCATTAAACAGACGTGCGCTCGTTGCGCAACGCTGCGGTCCTCGCATTGGCTCAGCTCCACCAAGCTTTCTACGGCACCGTCCGACAGGCGGGCGAGGTATTCCACGTCGATGCGCTCAACGCTGCCGCTGAGATAGGCGTGGGTATTATAGCGGGCGATGACGGTATCGATATCCGCAAAGCCGACGGTCAGTCCGATCACAGCGGTCAGGATCAGGATGAGTTTCATATAAGCAAAGCGCTCGAACAACAGTCGCAGCAGTACGCACAGGAAGAAGACGAACAGCAGCACCATAAATATCAAGGTACAAACACGCATTCGGGTCATGCTGAACCGACCGATATACATGATCATTTTGGCAATGGAGAAAACCGAAAACGCCATCGAAAAGACACAGATCAGGGCGGAAAACACTTTGACGCAGGTGGGCAACTGAGTACCGTTTCGGCGTACGATGAGAAGGCAGACGAACAGCAGCAACAGATTAATGGCACAGATAGCGGTCAGCTCAAAAAATCCGCGGCGGGCATATTCTGCCATAGTAAAGCTTTGGGGCAAAATTCCGCGAAAGGCACCGATAAAATAGACAGGCTGCACCAACAGATAGGTCAGGTAGACGAAAGCGATGACTGCTAAAAACGCGCTGACCGAGGCGGAGGACACCTTGCCGGAAATACTGCTTGCGGCAGAATTTTTACAAGCGGCAATGCTGCGTTTTCGCTGCGCGAACGCCAGAGAAAACAATGGAACGAACAGGATGACTCCGAGAATCAAGGAGCCGAACAGGTCGGCGGGAGTAAGATCCAGCAGACGGTGCAGCAGCGCCTCATACGCAGCATCTGATGCGATCAGCAGCGGCAACACCACGGCCAACACCGGAACGGCACACAAAATGCCGAGCCAGATCCCTTTGGCTTTTTCGTTTTTGGGACGGTCCTTTCGATCTGCCGACAGAGATCGAGCCATAGTGGGAAGCTGCTCCCACGGATCGAAAAACAAGGTTTTGCAGACCGAAGCAATACCGCGGAAGGTGCAAAAAGACCAACGTGCAGACTCGGTCATTTGAGAAAATGCCGCAATCAGGTAGAAGGAAAAGGCACAGAACAACCAAAAACGGGAAACGGCACTGTTATACAACGAAAACGGGACGGAAAAGCCGACTGCTGCAATCAAACAAATCAGTGCAAAGGGCGTCATACGCAAAGCAGGGCGTAAATGGTACAAAAACAGCATCGTGCAGAGTAAGACTGCGCTGACGGTAAAGCCTAATGCAAATCCGCCAAAGACGCTGAGATTAACGGCGAGGATCGACCATACCAAAAACAAAACGAAAAACACTTTATCGCGGCGATCAACGCTGAGCGGCGCCGGCTTGGCGACAGGCACGGCAACCGGCATTTGCACGGGAACGTACTGCATCACGGGTTGGATATATTGCGGGGGTGCAGGTGGTTGCATCGGATTTTGCTCATTGGGATAATTCATAACGATACCTCCTTACATTCTTACTGATACTCCAGCAAGTCACCGGGTTGACAGTCTAACACCTCGCAAATAGCGGCGAGGGTGGAAAAGCGGATGGCTTTGGCTTTTCCGGTCTTGAGAATAGAGAGATTGGCTTGCGTAATGCCAATGCGCTCCGCCAATTCTCCCGAGGACATCTTTCGCTTTGCCAGCATGACGTCCAGATTAACAATGATCTGTTTCATCGGTACGCCTCCTATATGGTCAGGTCATTTTCGGCTTTGAGCGAAACGGCAGTATCAAATACGTTTTTGATGACCCGCAGGATCAGCGCGATGAACACGGCGGCGGCTGTCATCAAGGAAAACGGAATATAAAAGAAGGCTGCCGCAAACGTAATGACCGCTGCCACAATACAGCACCAGGACAAAATACTGATGGATATGATGTTGGCTTTTACAAACACCTCTCCCCGCAGGATGCGCAGCAACAGTGCAAACAAAACGAAGACTGCCAGCAGCGCAAAGGGCAGGCAAAGATAATACGCTGTCAAAACGATACGCAAAAACGGCATATATCCCAGCGAAAAACGTGTCCCGATTAACGCAAGCAGCCACGGCCCGCAAACGGCTACTGCCAACAAGCAAATGCCGAGTACACCGGTGAAGATCAGAGATAACCAAATGGAATGCTTCGTGCTTTTCATAGAAATACCACCTTTTCTTGATTCGTACTGTTCCCAATATAACCCATTTTTTATCGTTTATCAATAATATTTTATCGAAAAAGAATTACAGAATTGTAATAAAATACCCACCGCAGTAATTTCTGCGATGGGTATTATAATTACAACAAATTATTCGCCGATGGACAACACGCGTTTATGGCGATGCTTATAGACGCTGAGCACCAAACCGATTCCAAGATACAGACACAGCAGCGAGGTACCGCCTGCACTGAAGAACGGCAGGGTAACGCCGACAACCGGCAGCAGATACAGGCACATGCCCACGTTGACGATGGTCTGTGCAGCAAACATAGCAAAAATTCCGACGCAGATGATCATGCCGGCACGGTCGCGCGACTGTCTGGAGATCATAAGGATACGCAGGCAGATGAGTAACAGCAGCAGGACCGCAACAAAGGCACCGACAAAGCCGAGTTCTTCGCCGATGGAGGCAAAGATGAAGTCGTTATAGCCCTTGGGCACGGCGCCGCTTTGCACATAGGTACCGTTCATATAGCCCTTGCCGAGGGTTCCGCCCGAAGCGATAGCCGAGATCGACTGCCCTTGCTGCCAACCGATGCCGAGCGGATCCATATCGTGATCAAACAGGATCAGAAAACGTCGTTTTTGCCAGGTATCCATAATGCGGAACCACGCGATGGGTGCGGCGATTGCGATGACGGCGGCACCTGCAGCAAAATAACGCAGCTGCACGCCTGCGGCAAAGAACATAAAGAGGAAGATGATAAACAGGATCATAGCGGAGCCGTCGTCTCCCTGTGCAACGATGAGGGCAAAGGGAGCGACACCGTGCAACGCCAACAAAACGACGTTTCGGAATTTGGTCAGATCTGCCTCACGCAGCATACTGACGTGCTTGGCAAAGGTGATGGAAAACGCGATCTTGAGCAGTTCGGACGGCTGCAAATTCAGACCGCCGGGCAGCATAAGCCAGGCCGAGTCGTCCGAGCCCTCGGGAGTATAGCCGAACCAAAAGGTTGCCAGCACCAGCGCGACCGAGCCGCCTATGATCAGCGGCCAGAATCGCACAATATTTTTATAATCAAACAGAGAAATGACAATCGCAGCAGCCAGGCCAAGGAAGGTTGCGATCAGCTGCACGTAAAAGTAGCGGGAGCTGCCTGTGTAATTGGTTGCAGACAAGATCATAAAAGAGCCGAAGAGAGATGAAGCCAAGCACAGCGCAAGCAGCAGCTTGTCTGTTTCACGGATATAGTCCGCAATGGCGGTGAAGATCCGACGCATATGGCTTGTCCTCCCTTCTGAAATGTATTACAAATGTTATTATATATGAAAAAAATGAATAATTCAAGAGAATTTGTCTTTTCATCTGAATTTATATGTGGTATAATGGTTTCAATATCGGGTCAGAGAGGTTTTTAGCATGATCGAGTTTCTCAGTCAAAGCGTAGCGGATACCGAAGCATTCGCCTGCCGACTGGCGCAACGTGTGCCGCAGGCGGGCTTTGTGGCGTTGTTCGGCGGCCTTGGTATGGGAAAAACCGCATTTGCGCGCGGATTTATGAAGGGACTCGATTATACGGGTGAGGTCTCCTCCCCTACCTTTGCATTGGTACACGAATACGTCGGCGCAAAGCAAGACGTATTTCATTTTGATCTGTATCGCGTGACCTCGCCCGAGGATCTGTATTCGACCGGATTTTTTGATTATGAGGGCCGCGGGATCCTGCTGACCGATTGGAGTGAAAATATTGAGGAGCTGCTGCCAACCGACTGCATCCGCGTACACATTGCGGCAGGGGAAGGTGACGAGCAGCGCAAGATCACGGTAGAGGGGTTGAGCGAATGCTGATTCTGGCATTGGATTCTTCTGCAGTCAGCGCGTCCTGCGCACTGTTAGAGGACGATAAATTGATTGCAGAGGCGTTCGTCAATACGGCGTTGACACATTCACGCACGCTGCTGCCGATGATAGAGTCGATGTTGCGCAACGCCGAAAGAAAGCCGGAGCAGATCGATCTGTTTGCAGTTACGACGGGGCCCGGTTCCTTTACGGGAGTGCGCATCGGCGTGAGCACCGTCAAGGGAATGGCGTACGCATTGGGTAAGCCGTGCGTAGGACTGTCCACCTTGGAGGTTATGGCAGAGGGTTGCCTGCCGTTGTTTTCGGACTATATCGTTTGCGCGGCGATGGATGCCCGCTGCAAGCAGGTTTACAACGCGTTGTTTTTGATGAAGGACGGAACGTATTCCCGCTTGACCGCGGATCGCGCCGTTTCGCTTGACGATCTTTGTGAGGAATTGAAGGTGCAGGACAAGCCCATCCTTTTGGTGGGCGACGGCGCACAGTTATGCTACGATGCTTGCATACAAAACGGCATTGCGGCACGGCTGGCTCCCGTGCAGTACCGTCATCAACGCGCTTGTGCTGCTGCGGTATTATCAAGTAAGCTCAACGACACGGCAGTCGATGCACAAGAGCTTACCGTCAACTATCTGCGTCCGCCGCAGGCGGTCAGGGCGCTTTCAAAATCGGAAAAGGAGTGATAAACCATGATCGCACTTGCTTGCGACCACGGCGGGCTTGAGCTCAAGAACGCCATCAAACAATATTTGACCGAACAGGGACTGGAATACAAGGATTTCGGTACCGACACCAAGGACAGCTGTGATTATCCCGACTACGCAGCTCCCGCCGCACGCAGCGTGGCGAACGGCGAATGTGACCGCGGTATCGTGGTATGTACCACCGGTATTGGTGTATCCATTGTTGCCAACAAGGTAACGGGTGTGCGTTGTGCGCTGTGCGGTGACGTTCTGTCGGCAGAAATGACCCGCCGTCACAACAATACCAACGTTTTGGCGTTGGGTGCGGGCGTGACGGGCGAAAATCTGGCACTTAAAATCGTGGACGTATGGCTGAACACGGAATTTGAGGGCGGACGCCATCAGCGCCGCGTGGACAAAATCGCTCAAGTAGAAAGCAATATTCTCTAACGATAAAAAGAAGGAGTTATCAATATGAGCCAATTACACGTAACCAACCATCCGCTGATCCAACACAAGCTTTCCATCCTGCGCGACAAGCGCACCGGAACCAAGCAGTTCCGCGAGCTGATTGAAGAGATCGCCATGCTGACCTGCTATGAATCTACCCGCGATCTGCAGCTGACCGAAGTAACGGTAGAGACCCCCATGACCACCATGAAATCCAACGTCATCAAGGGCCATAAGCTTGCCTTCGTGCCGATTCTGCGTGCAGGTCTTGGTATGGTAGACGGCGTGCTCAAGCTGGTTCCCGCCGCAAAGGTCGGTCACATCGGTCTGTACCGTGATCCCGTGACCTGCAAGCCGGTGGAGTATTACTGCAAGCTGCCCGGTGACATCAGCGAGCGCGACGTTTTCGTTTTGGATCCCATGTTGGCAACCGGCGGCTCCGCCATTGACGCCATTACACAGATCAAGGAGCGCAGCCCCCGCAACATTAAATTCATGTGCATCATTGCGGCTCCAGAGGGTGTTGCCGCGTTGCAGGAAGCACATCCCGACGTCGACATCTATGCCGCCGCCGTGGACGAAAAGCTCAACGACCACAACTACATCATCCCCGGTCTGGGCGACGCAGGCGACCGCATCTTCGGCACAAAATAAGTCATGCAGCGCAAAAAAACCAAGCATATGAACGAGGCGGCGTGGGTGCTGGGTGTTATTCTGTGCCCGCTGGGGGTCAGCTTGTGCACCAAAGCCAATTTGGGTCTGTCTATGATCGCCGCGCCGGCTTATATTCTGCATTTTTTCCTGGAACAGTTTTCCGACTTTTTCTCACAAGGGCGTACCGAATACGTATGGCAAGCATTTTTGCTGCTAATCCTCGTGTGCATCATTCGTCGGTTTCGATTTCGATACCTATTATGCTTTGCTTCGGCATTCATCTCGGGTATGGTGCTGGACGGCTGGCTGCAGGTGGTGGGCGGTGATCAGACACCGGATTCTATGCTCGTGCGCATTCTCTGCTTTGCAGCAGGCGAATGCATTACGGCACTTGCTATTGCTTTTTATTTCCGCACTTCCCTGCCCTTGCAAATCCACGAGTTGTTGGTGACCGAGATCTCCGACCGTTTTCGGTTTCCCGCTCACAAGGTCAAGAGGGCAGAGGATACCGTCATGCTGGTCATTTCCATGCTGTTTGCGTGGCTGCTCAACGGCAGCTGGCAAGGCATCGGCATCGGTACCATTGTCATCACGCTGGTCAACGCAACGCTGATCACATTGTTTGGGAAAGTGTTAGACCGTTTTTTCGAGTTCGACCCCGCCTTTCCGAAAATCACCTCTTGGCTGAGCGGTAAAAAAGAAGACGAATAAAAAAGACCTCCCACGGGAGGTCTTTTTTGTTGGGTCAGAAGCCCATTTTTTGCTTCATGTCGGCGCCGAGTCGTTCAGCGATCTGCTTGGCACCGTCGCGGGTGTCGCAACGAGCGGTCAAATAGATCTTGATCTTGGGCTCGGTACCGGAGGGACGTACCACAACGTTCATATCCTGCTCCAATTCATAGAAGAGAGCGTTGGTCTTGGGCAGCGTGAGCGGTGTGGTCTCACCGTGTTTATCGGTACGCTGACGCGTGATATAGTCGCGCACCGCTTCTACGGTGTAGCCGGCGATGGAGGTGGGCGGCGTCTGCTGCAGCTGCGCCATGATCTCTGACATACGCTGCATTCCGCTTTGACCCTCGCAGGTGATGGAGATCTGCGTATGCAGGTAAACGCCGTAGCGCTCGTACAATTCATTTAAAGCGTCGATGAGGGTCTTGCCCTGTTCTTTATAATAGGACGCCATTTCACAGATCAGCATAGAGGCCACCACGGCGTCCTTATCGCGCACGTAGGTCCCTGCCAGATAGCCGTAGCTTTCTTCAAAGCCCAGGACAAAGCGGGATTCCTCGCCTTTATTCTCCAACAGATAAATCTGCTCGCCAATGTACTTAAAGCCGGTGAGCACCTCGCGCAACTCGCAGCCGTACTGTTTGGCGATCTGTCGCGTCATATCGCTGGTAACGATGGTCTTGACCGCCACGGGAGAAGCAGGCAGCGTTCCCTGCTCACGGCGCACCTTGAGGATATATTCCAGCATCAGGCAGCCGACCTCGTTGCCGGTAACCAAGACGTACTCGCCGTTTTGGAGCACGGCAATGCCGACGCGGTCGGAGTCAGGGTCGGTGGCAAGCAGAAGGTCAGGCTTGACGGTTTCTGCCAGCTTGAGCGCACATTCAAACGCCTGACGGATCTCGGGGTTGGGATAGGGTGCGGTGGGAAAATTGCCGTCGGGCAGCTCCTGTTCGGGGACGACCGTCACGTTCTTGACACCGATGCGATCTAAAATGGCGCGCACCGGCTTATTGCCGCTACCGTGCAGCGGAGTATAGACGACGTTGAGGTCACTTTGCACGCTGCGCACGCTGCAGGCCTGCACCGCATCGAGGTAAGCATCGATAACGTCCTGTCCGATATACTGCACCAAGCCCTGCTCCAAGGCGGTGTCAAAATCCATAGTCTTGACATCACGGAACATATCGTGTACGTGGATCGACTCGGTGACGCGGTTGGCGGCATCGCCGCTGAGCTGGCAGCCGTCGTTGCCGTATGCCTTATAGCCGTTATAGCGGGCGGGGTTATGGCTTGCGGTAACCACCACGCCGGCATCACATTTGAGATGACGCACGGCAAAGGAAAGCATGGGGGTGGGCATCAATTCGCGATACAAAAACACCTTGACGCCGTTGGCTGCAAAGGTGCAAGCGGCTTCCTTGGCAAAAACGTCGCTTTTAATGCGGCTGTCGTAGGCAATGGCAACGCGCGGTTTCTTGCTGTTTTGATTGACGTAGTCCGCCAAGCCCTGTGTAGCATGGCGCACGGTGTAAATATTCATACGATTGGTACCTGCGCCAATCTCTCCGCGCAGTCCCGCAGTACCAAATTCAAGCTCCTGATAAAAGCGGTCATCGATGGCAGGCTGATCGCCCTTGATCTGTGCAAGCTCCTGCACCAGATCGGGGTCATCAACGGCGTATTTGGTCCAAAGTTCATATAATTGCAGTATATTCATGCTCTCTACCCTTTCTGCACGGTATCTTTTTACCTATTTATTTTATCGCGTTTTGTCACTCTTGTCAACCTACTCTTGCATTTTACGCGCAAAAGGTGTAGAATAGACATAATAAAAAAGAATACCATAGAATTCTTTTTTAACATTTAAACCGATGTCTCAAGGAGGACACAATATGATCTGGCATAGTGCAGACCTGAGTGAGATCCGTGCAGAGCTTGCTTGCGATTTGGAGCAAGGGCTCAATACCGCCGACGCCAAAAAACGCTTGGAGCTTTACGGAAAAAACCAAGCCGATTCGGGGCGTCAGGTCTTTTTCGGCGAGCTTTTTGTCGCCCACATGAAGAGTATTCCGGTCGTGATACTGTTGCTATCCGCCGTGGTTCATTTGTTTATGACCTTATTTTTGACCGACGGTTCCATTCTGACTCCGGTCATCACTCTGGTGCTGTTAACGCTTAACGGTCTGATCGGTGCTTATCTGGAGTCCAAGGCCGACAAGTCCTCGGGACAAATGCAGCACATGACTTTTCCCAAGGCACGCGTATGGCGCGACGGCAGACTGCGCATGATCTCTGCCGACGAGTTGGTTCCCGGTGATATCATTGAGGTGCAGGAGGGCGATTTCATCCCCGCCGATGCACGCTTACTGGAGAGCAACGAGCTACGCTGTGACGAGCAGCGCATTACCGGCGAAGCGGTGGTTGCCATCAAGGAGATCAACGACTCGCTGACCGACATTTGCCCCGTGGGGCAACGCAACAACATCATTTATGCGACGGCACAGGTCACGCAGGGCAGCGCAAAAGCCATCGTTGTGGAGACCGGTGCAGGCTGCGAATACGCTAAGCTTGAGCGCATCGGGGATCTTTCGGATCCCTCTGCCACGCCGATTCGCAACCGTATGCAAAAGATCGGAAAAGTGCTGCAGTACATCGTTTCAGGCATTGCCATGCTGGTGTTCGTGCTGGGTATTTTTTTGGTGCGCGACACCGATATGTACATCAATATTCTGAACATGTTCACTACCTCGGTCGCGCTGACGGTAGCGGCCGTTCCCTACTCATTGGCAGTTCTGGTTTCGGTTGCGTACGGATACGGTATTCTGCGGATTCTGCGCAAAAAGGCCGTTATTAAAAAATTCGGCTCCTTGGAAACCCTGGGAACGGTATCGGTTATTTGTGCCGACAAGACCGGCACCCTGACCCGTGATCACATGGAGGTCAAAAGCGTATTTGACGGACAGGAGATCTCCGCGCCCGATCAAAGCAGCAACAACCGTGTCAAGAGCATTTTAATGTACGGTGCGTTGTGCTGCGATGCCGGCACCGAACAGATCGCTGACGATCCGAACACCGATGCCACGGAGCTTGGTATCATTGATGCGGCGCAAAAGTACTGCGGTGTAGATAAGCACACCTTGGAAAATACCTGCCCGCGCTTGGGCAGCATTCCGTTTGACGGCGAGCGCAAGCTGATGACCACCGTCAACATGATCGACGGCAGACCCGTGGTCATTGTACGCGGCTCTACCGATATGCTGCTGCCGCTGTGTGACGGATTGGATCAAAAGACCGCCGAGGAGGTCAACCACGCTATGGCGCAAAACGCGCTGCGCGTGATCGCCATCGGATACAAATATCTCAGCGAGGTGCCGACCGTGCTGCAGGCATCCGAATTGGAATGCGGTTTGACCTTCTTGGGTATGATGGGTCTGCGTGACCGTCCGCGTGCACAGATCGATACGACCTTGAACTCCTGCCGTACTGCGGGGATCCGCACCGTTATGATCACGGGCGAATACATTACCGCCGCTGCCGCTGCTGCCAAGCAGATCGGGATTTTAGGCGAAGATCAGTACGCCGTAACCGGCGAAGACCTGCAAAAGCTCAGCGACGAGCAGCTGCTGCACGCGGTGGAGCGCATTGCAGTATACAGCCGCATCACCTCTGAGGACAAGATCCGCATCGTGCGTGCGTGGCAAAAACGCGGTCACGTAGTTGCGCTGACGGGCGACGGCATCAGCGATGCAGAAAGCTTACGCGTTGCCGACGTAGGCTGCGCCATGGGCAGCAGCGGTTCGGATATTGCACGAGAAAGTGCCGACGTAACGCTGCAGGATAATAACTTTAACACGCTTGTGACTGCCATTGCCTATTGCCGCAGTATTTACGATAATATCCGCCGCGTCATTCAATATCTGCTGAGTGTCAACCTGGCAGAGCTGCTGACGCTGCTGTTGGTCATCGTTTTGTTCGGGGATTGTCCGTTGGATGCCGTGCAGCTGCTTCTGCTGACGGTTTTGGCCAAATCCATCCCTGCCGCAGCACTGGGTACCGAGCCCCCTGCTCCGGATATCATGCGCCGCGCACCCCGAGACAAGGAAGAATCCTTTTTGTCCCGTCGGTTGGTCACACACACCTTCCTGCACGGCATTATTTTGGCAGGTGCAGCGGTAATCGCCTACACCTTCGGCCACGCAAGAGATGCGCAGCAGGGTGCAACCATGGCGTTCGGCGTATTGGCCTTGGGCGAGGTCTTCTCCTCGGTCGGACTGCGCAGTCGCAATCCGATCTGGAAGAATCATCTGCTCAAAAACAAAGGGCTGCTTGCCTGCTGCGCTTTTGTCACAGCGATCGTTTGTTTGATCCTTGTGGTTCCGTTTTTGCGCGTTGCCTGCGGATTAACGCAGCTGTGGAGTTATCAATGGGCGTTAATGCTGGTATGCTCTCTTCTGCCCCTAGTCATCATCGAGATCGGAAAGATCTTCAGCAAAAAGAAAGCACGCAGAGTCCGTTAGCCAAAGCATGGAAGCTTGAACCGGCCTGAAAAGGCAGTATTTCAGTGCTTTTCGGCTCATTGTGGTACATAGTTAGGGAGGTTTAGGTATGTTTGCGAAGATAGCCAGCAGCGGTTTATTTGGAATGGAGGCCTTCACCGCACAGGTGGAGACCGATATTTCAGGCGGACTGCCTGCATTTGATATTGTGGGATTACCTGATTTGGCGGTCAAGGAATCCCGAAATCGCGTGCGTGCAGCGCTCAAAAACTGTGGCTTCTCCTTCCCTGTCAGCCGAATTACGGTGAATCTGGCACCTGCGGGGATTCCCAAGGAAGGTCCTATCTACGATCTACCCATTTTGATTGCCATTCTTTGTGCGACCGAACAGTTAGACATCAAAGCAGAAAAATGCTTATTCGTGGGCGAGTTGTCGCTCAAGGGTGAGATCCAACCCGTACGCGGTCTGTTACCCATGGCGCTGCATGCGGCAGAGCAAGGCTACGAGCAATTCTTCGTTCCGTACGAAAACCGTGCCGAGGCATCTGCGGTACGCGGCATCAAGATCCTGCCGGTCAAGACCGTGCAGGAGGTTTTGGACCATCTGACGGGCAAAATCGAGGTCGAGCCTGCAGATGCTCATAACTATGAGCAACCGCCCGTACGGTATGCGGATTTTGCGGAGGTCTGCGGACAGGAGGCTGCCAAGCGCGCTATGGAGATCGCGGCTGCAGGCGGACACAATATTTTATTGATCGGCCCTCCCGGCTCGGGCAAAAGCATGCTTGCCAAGCGTCTGCCCTCCATCCTGCCGGATATGACCTTTGCGGAATCGGTCGAGACCACCAAGCTACATTCCATTGCAGGCGTGCTGCCCAAGGACGTTCCCATGATCACGCAGCGTCCCTTCCGTTCTCCCCACCACACGGTATCAGCCGTTTCTCTGTCGGGCGGCGGGCGTATTCCAAAGCCGGGCGAGATCTCCTTGGCACACAACGGCGTATTGTTTTTGGACGAGTTGCCTGAATTCCCAAAGGCCACGACCGAGGCTCTGCGTCAACCGTTAGAGGATGCCAAGATCACCATTTCCCGCGTGGCGGGAACGGTATCGTATCCTTGCTCGGTGATGTTTGTGGCGGCCATGAATCCGTGCCCTTGCGGCTTTTACGGGCATCCGACCAAGCGGTGCATTTGTTCTCCCACGGCGGTCAGCCGCTATTTGGGACGCATTTCCGGTCCGTTGCTGGATCGCATTGATCTGCACATCGAGGTGCCGCCGGTACAGTTTGATCAGCTGGATTCCAAGCAGAAGGAAGAAAGCTCTGCCGAGATTCGCGAGCGCATCAATCGCGCACGCAAGCGCCAGCAGCGACGCTTTGGTGACAGCGGAATCGGTTGCAACGCACGCATTACACCCGAACGTCTGCAGGAATTTTGCGTTTTGTCGCAGGAGGCGCGTGATCTGCTCAAGTATTCGTTTGAAAAAATGAGCTTATCCGCCCGCGCTTACGACAAGGTGCTCAAAATCGCACGCACGGTGGCGGACCTGGATGACAGCGAGGTAATCGAACTGTCACATATTGCAGAGGCATTGCAGTATCGCTCGTTGGATCGTAAATACTGGGATCAGTAAAATTAGTATTTTGTTACAACAGTTTTAAAAAGTAAATTCAAAATTTTGTCATCTTTTTGATTGCTTTTTTATCAAAAATCCGTATAATAATATTCAGGTTCATTAGTACAATCAAACCATCCATGAAGGGAGAGACATAAAATGGCAATGAATGAACAAGTAATCCACGAATTTGATCTCAAGAAGCTGATCGCTTTTGCACAGGATGCCAAGGGAGACGTTTTTCTGAAAACCTCTGACGGCGACGTGCTCAATCTCAAAAGCAAGCTGACGCAATTGCTTGCGATTTCCGGTAACATCGACTGGGGTACCGTTGGTGAGGCAACCGTCGTTTGCTCCAACGCAGAAGACGAGCAAAAGCTGTTCCGTCTCAATCTTTTCGGCGACGCCGAATAATGGAAGCACAAAAAAGGCTTTGACCGTTGGTCAAAGCCTTTTTATTATGGAAAGCGGCGTATCAATGCTCCTGCTTGGTCAGGTAATATGACACTTTGTCTTGGGTCTCCTGTTGCGAAACGATCTCAAAGTGAGCACGGGTATCGGCGTGAAAATAATCTACGATGCGCACGCTGCTTTGGCTGCATTCTACGCAAAATCCGTACCCCTTTTGAATAGAAAACACCTTTTCCAGTTCGGCGTCGCGTTCGACATCCTTCGCGATAACGCAGGAGAAGAGCTCACCGTCACCGTTTTTTAAAACCAACCGTAAATTCATGCTTGTTCTCCTAATACGAATTTATTGAAACAGCTCGTCTTCCAGCTGCTTGATCTCTTCACGCATACGCGCGGTCATTTGCTCGTCCACCGTCAAATTGACGTAATCGCCCTCTTGTGCAAAGGGCAGTACGCATCGCGGCAAATCAAAGCGCGTACCGTCACAAGCGACGGCAACGAAATAATCCCCTTCTATGCGATCCAGGTGGATCTGCGCGGCCTTTTGATCCTTCATAGCATTTCCTCGTTTCACGGGTTATTGCGCCTTGCAGATGCCGCAGACGGTATAGCCCTGCTGCTGCAACGCTTCCGGCGTTTGAGTGGTTTCTTGTTTGTTTTGCGCAGCGATCTGAGAGACGGCATAACAATCGGGCGCATGGATCTTCTTGTTTGCGGTATTGAGAACATAGGTCGTTTGCGCTTGTGAGGATGCGGCGGACTGTTGCGGTATCGCAAATGAAGAGCTTTGTCCGTTTTGCGTTTTCAGTGAGATCACGGCACCGTCGGTGGAAACGCTCACGGTACCGTCACGGTCAGTGCGATAAACGGTGGCACCGCTGTTTCGCCAACGAGCAATAATTTTATCCGAGGGATGGCGGTAGCGATTGCCCTCGCCCACTGAAATCACGGCGATCTTGGCGCCTACGCGTTGCACGAATTGCTCGCCGGAGGAGCTGTCGGAGCCGTGATGTCCCACCTTAACGATATCAGCTGAAACGTCGTCTGTAATCTCTTGTTCACTGAGCTGCTCGGCATCTGCCATAAAGAGATAACGAATTTCGCCATAGGTCAGCTTCAATGCTGCGGAATAGTTATTATGCTCGGCGTATGTATCACGATTGGGTGACAGAAAATGCGCCTGCAGCTCCTCCTCCTGCAACACTGAAACACCTGCCTTAGCCTGCGTGATCTTGAGTCCCTTGTCGGAGATAGCCTGCAGCATGGAACGATAGGTTTTGGAGGAGGCATTGGTGCGCGGCATAAAGATCTGTCCGATCTCAAAATGAGTGACGACCTGCTTCATACTGCCCATGTGGTCGGTATGCGCGTGGGTGATCACGAGATAATCCAGTCGCGAATAGCCGAGGTCGGTGATATAATCGATCACCTTGCTGCCGTATTCCGATTCGCCCGAATCAATGAGCATCGTGCGCTCGTCGGGCAATTCGACGAAAATGGCATCCCCCTGCCCGACGTCAATAAAATGCGCCGTGAGCTGTTCGGGCGTCTGCTGCGAAACAGTCTGCTGCGAGACGGCCGATGCCTGCGAGGAAGGAACGGACGAGGAACCGCCCGGATCACATCCCACCAGCAGGAAGGTCACCAACAGACACAACAATAAGGATAGAATACGAACGTGTTTTTTCATGGCTTATTTTCCTCCGTTAAAGTGCAAAGCTTCCGTTGCGGAAGATAGCAACCGTCTTGCCGTCGATCGTGACACCGTCGATCTTCAGGTCGGCGGTACCGATCATGATATCCTCGTGGATAATGGAATCGTTGACCCCCATTTGGCGCAGCTCCTCGAGCGTATATTGGTCATAATCGCGCACGCAGTTATTGAATCCCGCGCCCAGCGCCAAGTGACAAACGGCATTTTCATCAAACAAGGTATTGTAAAACAGCAACCCGCTGTTGTTGATGGGAGAATCGAACGGCACCAAGGCACATTCGCCCAGATAGCGGGCACCTTCATCGGAATCAAGCATTTGCTCAAGCAACTGCTTGGCATCGGGAGAATCGACCTCGACCACCCTACCCTGCTCAAACCGCATTCGGAAGCTTTGAATGAGCTGTCCGCGATAGGAAAACGGCTTAGAGGAGACGACGACGCCATCTGCCGCGCCGCGCAGGGGTGTGGTGAAGATCTCTTCACTGGGAATATTGGGGTGGTAGAACTGACCCGAGAGGGTCTCTTCCCCGCCGCCCAGAAATTCCGCCTGCGGCATAAGCCCCACCGTCAGGTCGGTACCGTTAGAGGCGGTGTAATGCAGGCTTTTGAGCTGCAGGGCGTTGATCTTTTGGCAACGGTCCTTGAGAATACGGTTATGCTCGATCCAATTTTGTTCGGCATCCTGACCCTCTACCACACGAGAAGCTGAAAGGATCGCCTGCCACAGCCGCTCCACCGCCTGATGGCGACTGAGGGTCGGAAACAGTTTCTTTGCCCATTTTTCACCCGGGACAGCAGCGATACACCACGGATATCGATTATCGGCGGCATCGCGAAAAGGCTTTGCCACCAAAGAACGTGCACGCATGGATTTGGCGTATTTTTCTTTGCGAATGCGGGAAAGTCCGTCGGGATCCTCGCTGAGCAGATAAATGCGAGCCGGCAAGGTTTCGGTTCGATGACGAAGCCTTTCGATTTCCCAATCCTCCACCTTACAGAGTGTTTTGAGAGATCGGTAACGGGTATGCAGCAGTTGGAGTGCTTGGTGGCTCCACTCCACCTCCACCTTGGACGCGCCTGCCTTATAGCATTCTTCCACCACCATGGTCACGAAATCCGGCTGATCCAGTTCGGCGTAGACGACTGCCTGCTGACCCTTTTGGATGTGTGCGCCGGTACGCGCAATCAAGCGGGCATATTGCCGCAGAATTGATTTTTTCAAACGAATGCACTCCTTTCCGCTCTTTTCCTTATTGTAACCGCTGCGTGGCAAAAAAGCAACAAAACAAATAAAAAACATCCGGACTGGCACGGACAAAATTTCAAATGCATAAGATAGATCAACTTTGTTTTTCGGAGGGTGGTCACGTGTTCGCCGGACTTCTTGCTTTTTTGAGCAGTAATCTTTTATTATTGATCCTGCACGTTTCGCCGCAGGGCTCGTTTCCAAAGCCGTTATCCGCCAAACAGGAGGCAGAATATCTGTCACGCTTGGAGCAAGGTGATGAACAGGCGCGGCAAAAGCTGATTGCACACAACCTGCGGCTGGTATCGCACATCGTCAAAAAATATCCCAACACCGCCACCGAAACGGACGATCTCATCTCGATCGGCACCATTGGGCTGATCAAGGGCATCAACACCTTTCGCGGCGCCAAAGGCACCCGTCTGGCAACCTACGCCGCAAAGTGCATTGAAAATGAGATTTTGATGCATTTTCGGTCTATGAAAAAGCGCGAACGCGACGTTTATATTGATGATCCGTTGGATACCGATCGGGAGGGTAACGTTCTGTCCTTATCCGATATTCTCAGCGAAAACGAGGATCTTGTCGAGCACGTAGATCTGCGTATGAAGAGCGAGCGACTGCACGGTTTGCTGGAGCAGGCCTTGGATGAACGTGAGCGCGACATCATTCTCTCCCGTTATGGGCTGGAGGGACACAAGGAGGAGACGCAGCACGAAATCGCCAAGCGGTTGGGTATTTCGCGCTCGTACGTATATAATATCGGTTAATATAAATGGATGGCATTCGTAAAAAAAACAAGAGCGACCATTCATTTTTTATTATGTAAAAATCGGACAGGCTTCCCATAAACATAGGATAACTATGGGCTTTTCTGTGTGTTTGTATTGAAAACTGAACGGTGCTCGGAAAGGATTACAATATGGCAAGTGCTGTTCAATGGATAAAAATTACAACGGACATTTTTGATGATGAAAAAATACTTTTAATTGATTCAATGCCCGAAGCAGATAAAATCATAATAATTTGGTTCAAATTGCTTTGCTTGGCAGGTAAGCAGAACAACAAAGGTGTTTTTATGTTCAAGGGTGTCCCCTACACAACGCAAATGTTATCTACAATTTTACACCGTGATGAAGATATAATAAAAAAGGCTCTTACAATTTTTGAAGATTACGGTATGATTCACTATGAAAATAATGCGATAGTAATTACAAACTGGGGTAAGCACCAAAGTCTTGATAAAATCGAGGCGAATGCAGCTTATATGCGAGAATATATGCGAGAGTATCGTAAAAAACAGCGTGATGTTGCAGACGGCAAGGACGAACATAAAGTTAACGATAAAGTTAACGGTAAAGTTAATATTAACTCGCCAGATATAGATATAGAAAAAGACAAAGATAAAGATATAGATAAAGAAAATAATAAAGAAGATAATAGTAAACAATCATCTGGCGAGGGCGATTCTAAAATCAATTATAATCAAATTATTGCTGTCTTTAATGAAATTTGCAAATCTTTACCGAAAGTTTTGAAACTGAACGATAGTCGCAAAAAGGCTTTGAAAGATGCTCAAAGACATTTAGGGGACACAACATTTGAGGACTTTTTCAAGAGGGTGGAAGCTTCAGATTTTCTAACAGGTAGAAAAACAGATTGGCGTGCCAACTTTGACTGGATTATAGCACAGTATAATATGCTAAAGATATTAGAGGGCAACTTTGATAATAGGAATAAGTCGGTAAAAGAAAACTATACAGATATTTCCAAATATCAGAATATGAAAATGGAGGTATGACCTATGGATTATCTTGCTCAAATAAAATATTATCATAGCGTTTGTTCTGGACTTAAAAAGCGTCATATCTATTGCAATTTATATAATTTTAAGCCGAGGACAGGACAAGATGATGCCCTCAGTGCCGTTAAACAGTTTGCTTGTGATTTTATTGATAATAAAAATCCAGTTGGACTTTTATTAGTTGGCGGTGTCGGCTCGGGCAAAACATACATTGCGGCAAGTCTTGTAAACTATCTCGCTGATGTTATGGAACTATATTCTTGCGAAGAACACTCCGATGAATATATTGATTTATTAAAAGAAGATTTTTCGTGGCTTGATAAAAATACCAACGTTTGCTTTGTAGTACTCTCGGAATTATATGAGCATTTGAGATATTGCTATAGCAACAATGATCCGTGGTCGCCCAAAAGAATAATGAACCACTTGCGAGAGGTCGATTTGTTGGTTTTAGATGATATGGGTGCAGAGAAAACAAGCGATTGGACAAAGGAAATTTTGTTTAACATCATTGACTACAGATATAATGAGCAACTGCCGATGCTTGTTACAACAAACTGTATTCCCGAAGAACTAAAAGAGAAAATCGGAGACAGAAATTTTGACCGTTTGCGAGAAATGTGTGCATTGGTTTCGGTGGTGGCTACAAGCCAAAGAGAAACTGCAAAATTATAAATAATACCGGAGGTATAGTATTATGAGTACAACAACTAATTATGAATTTAATATTGGATTTGACAAGAGCGAACGCTTACCGCTAACCAGTACAGAATGGCTCGACCAAGCTGAAACCTGTGTATTAGGAGTAAAAAGTCATTTCAAGAAAATGCCCCAATCCGAAAAGACATTCTTGGACTTGGCTTCAACGCTAATTTCAACTGTTCGGGACAATTTAGAAGCTGACAGAGAAATGGGGTTGACTTACGAAAACGATGACAGTCTTGGTCTTGCTAATGTTACGGTCTATCGTCATACTACGATTGAAAATCAAGCCTTCAGCAGAAATATTACTCCATACGAGTTATTGGAATATTCTAAAGAAAATATCGGTGCCATTATGGATACGTATAACATAGATACAGATACCTATCGTAAGCTGAATTCAGTATATGTTCAACTAATAGAGCTTCAAGAATGCTTTGAGGAAGATACACAATAACGATATAATGCAATATAGTTAAAACAAAAGCCATTGGAACTGCAACAGCGGTTTCAATGGCTTTCCCTTTATATGAAGCGAGTTATAAGAGGGCTAACTATTAGTGGCAACAGAGTATGTCATTCTGCCTATGGTGAAATCACAAGAGCCGTCTTCCTTTTCAACGGCGGAAATCGTCTGTCCCTGTAATTCAAGAATAGTCATAAGCAAAACAAGGAGATCTGCGTTACTGTATCTTGCCTCGGTGGATAGTTCGCTCGGCTCTTGAGTATTTGCGTTTGCCGTGATTATTCTTCGTGTTTTTTTCATAGTGATGTCCTCATTCCGTAGATCTGACACGCAAGAGCAATACATCTCGGTTAGATGTTCCGTGTGGTTGCAACCCTGCGACAGTTTCAGCCGAATCACTAACAGACAGAAAACAGTATCTTTTGTGCCTTCAATAATATTAAAGGTTTTTCGGGGTGCTCTCCCGATCACAAAGGCGATATAAGGCGAAAAGTAAATCCGCCGATAATTTATACTGTTATAATTAAAATGGCAGACAGGCGGTTTTATGCCTTATTCTGCGGTGTCCTCGTCTATGCCTAAAAGAATATCCACAGCCTGTTGTAAATCTTCTTTTGTGCGGTATGCTTTGATAACTTTCTT
>JAFQKX010000057.1 GCA_017414705.1 Clostridia bacterium | reverse complement strand
GCCTACCATCCGGGCAATGAATGCCGAGGGCAGAACCTTCAAGGGTTGTCTGTATTTCGGCCTTATGCTGACCGAAAACGGCCCCAAGGTCATTGAATATAACTGCCGATTCGGCGATCCCGAAACCCAAGTAGTGCTGCCTCTGCTGGAAAGCGATCTGCTGACCGTTATGCAGGCAACTACCAATGGTACCTTAGCAAAAACCGAGGTCAAATTCAGCAACAAACACGCCTGCTGTGTCATTCAGGCACCCAACGGCTATCCGCAGTCCTATGAAAAGGGCTTTGAGATCACCATGACCGAGGAATCCGCTGCACACACCTATGTGGCAGGCGCCGCCATCAAGGACGGAAAAATGGTCACCTCGGGCGGTCGCGTGACCGGCACCACTGCCGTTGCCGACACCCTGAGAGATGCCATTCTCGAAGCATACCGTCTGTCAGACGGCGTACAGTTCAAAAATGCCTATCGCAGAAGCGATATCGGTCAGCGCGCACTCAAAGCCGAGGAGGAATAAGAGACCATGGTATACCGCGTATTTGTAGAAAAGAAAAAAGAGCTTGCCAATGAGGCGAGATCGTTACTGAACGATGCCGTTTCGCTGTTGGGCATCAAGAGCCTGACGGATGTTCGCATCCTCAACCGTTACGACGTTGAAAATATTACCGAGCAACTGTTCGACTATGCTTGCCAAACGGTGTTCTCCGAGCCGCAGCTGGATATCGTCACCGATACCGCCGAGCTGGTTGGTGCTGCCGTGTTTGCGGTGGAATTTTTGCCCGGACAGTTTGATCAGCGTGCCGATTCTGCTGCGCAGTGCATCCAGATCATCTCGCAGACCGACCGTCCCACCATTCGCACCGCAAAGATCTATGCACTCTACGGCGATCTGACCGCGCAGGAGATCGATGCCGTCAAGAAATATGTCATCAACCCTGTCGAGTCCCGCGAGGCAGGCTTTGAAAAGCCCGAGACTCTGGCAGTAGAATATGCCGTTCCCAATGCCGTTGCCACCGTGACGGGCTTCATCGGTATGGATGAAAAAGCCTTGTCCGATCTGTTGGATGAGCTTGGCCTGGCTATGGACTTGGACGACCTGAAATTCTTACAGAATTATTTCCGCGAGGAGGAGAAACGCGATCCCACCATCACCGAGATCCGCGTCGTCGATACCTATTGGTCTGACCATTGCCGCCATACCACCTTCTCCACCCATTTTGAAAATGTCCGCATTGATGACCCCGCCGTGCAGGCTGCCTATGAGCGTTATTTGGCTGCTCGTGTCGAGGTCTATGGCGAGGAGAAAGCAGCTGCCCGTCCGCAGACCCTGATGGACGTTGCCACCATCGCCGGCAAGGTGCTCAAAAAGCGCGGACTCACCCCCGAATTAGATGAATCCGAGGAGATCAACGCCTGTTCCATTCACCTGACCGCCACGGTCAACGGCGAGGAGCAGGATTGGCTCTTGATGTTTAAAAACGAGACCCACAACCATCCCACCGAGATCGAGCCGTTTGGCGGTGCCGCCACCTGCATCGGCGGCTGCATTCGCGATCCGCTGTCGGGCCGTGCTTACGTGCATCAGGCTATGCGTGTGACCGGTGCTGCCGATCCGCGCAAGACCCTGGCAGAAACTTTGCCCGGCAAATTGCCGCAGCGTAAGATCTGTCAGACCGCCGCAGCAGGCTATTCCTCCTACGGCAACCAGATTGGTCTTGCAACGGGAAATGTGGCAGAAATCTACCACGAAGGCTTTGTTGCCAAGCGCTTGGAGTGCGGTGCCGTGATTGCGGCAGCCCCCGCCTATAACGTGCGCCGTGAGCGCCCCGCCGCAGGCGACGTGGTAGTGCTGCTGGGCGGCCGTACCGGCCGTGACGGCATCGGCGGAGCCACCGGCTCCTCCAAGAGCCACAATATGAAATCCCTCACCACCATGGCATCCGAGGTGCAAAAGGGTAATGCTCCCGAGGAGCGCAAGATCCAGCGTCTGTTCCGCAATCCCGAGGTTACCCGCCTCATCAAGCGCTGCAATGACTTCGGTGCCGGCGGCGTGTCGGTGGCAATCGGTGAATTGGCACCGGGACTTCGCATCGACCTGGATGCGGTGCGCAAGAAATACGACGGCTTGGACGGCACCGAGATCGCCATCTCCGAATCGCAGGAGCGTATGGCGGTGGTAGTCGCCGCTGAGGATGCCGATCGTTTTATCGCCTTCGCCGAACAGGAAAACCTGGAAGCTTACCGCGTGGCAGTAGTCACCGAGCAAGCGCGTATGGTCATGAACTGGAAAGGGCAGACCATTGCCGACCTGTCCCGTGCCTTCCTGGATACCAACGGCGCTGTCAAGCATGCTGACATTGCGGTAGATCAGAAAGATCTGTCGGTGCTCAGCAAGCCCCGATACACCTCCTTGCGTGAGATGGCGTCTGATCTCAAGACCGCCAGCCAGCGCGGCTTGATCGAGCGCTTTGACTCCACCATCGGTGCAGGCAGCGTTACCGTGCCGTTTGGCGGCAAGCGTCAGTTGACCCCTGCACAGTCCATGGCAGCCGTATTGCCGGTGCTGCCGGGTCAGCAGACCGATCAGGCAAGTGTTTTCAGCTGGGGTTGTGATTCTGATCTTTTATCGGTTGATCCCTATACCGGCGCGCATGATGCCATTTATTCTTCCGTGGCAAAGCTGGTGGCAGCCGGTTGCGATTATCAGCAGGCATATCTGACTTTGCAGGAATTCTTTGAGCGGCTCAAGGATGAGCCCGCCCGTTGGGGCAAGCCGTTTGCGGCACTTTTGGGTGCCGTGGATGCACAGCTTGAATTGGGCGCAGCCGCCATCGGCGGTAAGGACTCCATGTCAGGTACCTTCTTGGATAAGGACGTTCCGCCGACCGTCATTTCCTTTGCCATTGCTCCCATCAATAAAAATGACGTCATTACCCCCGAATTTAAGGCAGCGGGTCACCCCGTCTATGTCTTTGGCCCCACCGAGGATTCTGCCGATAGCACCAAGGCAGTATGGCAAGCCTTCCATACGCTGTGTCAGCAGGGCAAGGTTCAGGCCGCTTGGGCAGTCGAAAAGGGCATTGGCGAAGCCATTATGAAGATGTCCTTCGGCAACCATATCGGTTTTGCATCCGAGGCAAAATTAGGCGGCGATTGGCATCTGCCTATGTGCGATTTCATCGTTGCCGAGCTGACCGAAGAGGTCGCACTTTCCGGCGCCCTCAAATTGGGTACCACTACCGATGACGGTGTTATCACGCTGGAAAACGATACCGCCACCATCGACGAGCTGTATGCGCTCAATACCGCAACGCTGGAGGACGTCTATCCCACCAAGGCAAAAGAAGATGCTTGTGAGATTCCCACCTTCTCGCACGACGGCAAGTGTCAGCTTGCTCCCGCCGTCAAGGTGGCAAGACCCAAGGTGCTCATTCCCGTCTTCCCGGGCACCAACTGTGAATACGATTCCGCCCGCGCAGTCGAGCGTGCAGGTGCAGATGCCGAGATCTTTGTCATCCGCAACCTCACCGCCGACGCCGTAGCAGACAGTGTTGCTGCCTTCTCCGACAAGGTCAAGGACGCGCAGATGATCTTCATCCCCGGCGGTTTCTCGGGTGGTGACGAGCCCGATGGCTCTGCCAAGTTCATTACCGCATTCTTCCGCAACGCCGCCGTCAAAGAGACGGTCACCGACCTGCTTGACAATCGCGACGGTCTGATGTGCGGTATCTGCAACGGCTTCCAGGCACTCATTAAATTGGGTCTGGTGCCCTACGGCAAGATCATCGATACCGATGAAAATTGTCCCACCCTGACCTTCAACAATATCAACCGCCATCAGAGCCGAATCGTGCACACCCGCATCGCCTCCACCAAATCTCCTTGGTTGAGCCTGATGAATGTCGGCGACATTGTTAATGTGCCCATTTCTCACGGCGAGGGTAAATTCCTTGCCTCGCCTGAGCTGGCACTCAAGTTGGCAGAAAACGGACAGATCGCCACGCAGTATGTAGATCTCGACGGCAATGCCACCGCCAAGATCGACTTTAACCCCAACGGATCTCTGTTTGCCATCGAAGGTATTACCTCGCCCGACGGCAGAGTCTTTGGTAAAATGGGCCATAGCGAGCGCATCGGCGACGGTCTGTACAAGAACGTCCCCGGCAACTACGATATCCGTATGTTTGAAGCCGCAGTCAAATATTTTAAATAATGAAGGAGCACCGACATGAACTTTTTTGAAGAACTCAAAAATTATGATACTCAGGTGGCAGACGCCTGCCATCTGGAACTGGAACGTCAGCAGCACAACATTGAACTGATCGCTTCCGAAAACATCGTTTCCAAGGCAGTCCTGCTGGCCGCCGGCGGTGTTCTCACCAATAAATACGCCGAGGGCTATCCCTCCAAGCGTTATTACGGTGGCTGTCAGTGTGTTGACATTGTGGAAGAAATTGCCAGAGAACGCGCCAAGCAACTGTTCGGTGCCGAATATGCCAACGTGCAGCCCCACTCGGGTGCCAATGCAAACCTGGCAGTCTTCTTTGCATTGCTTAATCCCGGCGATACCGTCATGGGTATGAATCTGCAGCAGGGAGGACACCTCTCTCACGGTTCACCGGTCAATATCTCGGGTAAGTATTTCAACATCGTGCCCTACGGCGTCAACGATGTTACCGAGACCATCGACTATGACGAGATGCGCCGCATCGCACTCGAATGCAAGCCCAAACTCATCGTTGTGGGTGCCAGCGCCTATTCACGCATCATCGACTTCCCGCGCTGCCGTCAGATCGCCGACGAGGTTGGTGCTTACCTGATGGTAGATATGGCACACATTGCAGGTTTGATCGCTGCAGGTGTTCATCCCTCGCCCGTGCCGTACGCCGATATCGTTACCACCACCACGCACAAGACCCTGCGCGGTCCGCGCGGCGGTTTGATCCTCTGCAAGGAGGAGCTCGGCAAGCAGATCGACAAAGCCGTATTTCCCGGCACGCAGGGCGGCCCCCTCATGCACATCATTGCCGCCAAAGCCGTTGCGCTGGGTGAGGCATTGACCGATGAATTCAAGGTCTATCAGCAGCAGATCGTTAAAAACGCTGCCGTGTTGAGCAAGGCTTTGATGGACAACGGCATCGAGCTGGTCTCGGGCGGTACCGATAACCACCTCATGCTGCTCAAATTGGTCAATTGCGGCATCACCGGCAAGGAACTTGAGGCAAGATTGGACGAGGTGCACATCACCGCCAATAAAAACACCATCCCCAACGATCCCCAGAGCCCGTTTGTCACCAGCGGTCTGCGTATCGGCACTCCCGCCGTTACCACCCGCGGCTTCAAGGAAGAAGAAATGGTGCTGATCGCCGGATTTATCCGCGACGTCATCCGTGACTTTGAAGGCAATAAGGATCGTATTTCCAAGGAAGTTCAGGAACTTTGCGCAAAATATCCGATCTATTAAAAAGGAGAAGGTATCATGGCTTACAAAACCGATATTGAAATCGCTCAGGAATGCCAAATGCAACCCATTATGGAGATCGCAGCCCGCGCGCATGTGGATGAACAGTATATTGAACAGTACGGAAAATACAAGGCAAAGGTCGATCCCGCATTGTTAAACGAGGACCGTCCCAACGGCAAGCTGATCCTGGTCACTGCCATCACCCCGACCCCTGCAGGCGAGGGAAAAACCACCACCACCATCGGTCTCGCCGATGGTCTCAAGCGCATCGGCAAGGATGTTACCGTTGCCTTGCGTGAGCCTTCTCTGGGACCCGTGTTCGGCGTCAAAGGCGGAGCCGCCGGCGGCGGATACGCCCAGGTGGTGCCCATGGAGGACATCAACCTGCACTTTACGGGTGACTTCCATGCCATCGGCGCTGCCAACAACCTGCTGGCAGCCATGCTGGATAACCATATTCAGCAGGGAAATGCATTGGGTATTGACGTGCGCAAGATCACCTGGAAACGCTGCGTCGATATGAATGACCGTCAGCTGCGCTTTGTGGTGGACGGTATGGGCGGCAAGGCCAACGGTGTGCCCCGCGAGGACGGCTTTGATATCACCGTCGCCAGCGAGATCATGGCGGTTTTTTGCCTTGCAAGCTCTATTACCGACCTCAAAGAACGGTTATCTCGCATTATTGTGGGTTATACTTATGATGACAAGCCTGTGACCGCGGGCGATCTCAAAGCAGTCGGTGCTATGACTGCATTGCTCAAGGATGCCATCAAACCAAATCTGGTGCAGACACTGGAAGGAACGCCCGCCTTCGTGCACGGCGGCCCGTTTGCCAACGTTGCACACGGCTGTAACTCGGTTATGGCAACCCAAATGGCGCTCAAAATGGGCGACTACACCGTCACCGAAGCAGGCTTTGGTGCCGATCTGGGCGCCGAAAAATTCCTCGACATCAAATGCCGCATGGCAGGTCTTACCCCCGACGCCGTTGTGGTGGTAGCAACCGTGCGCGCACTCAAGATGCACGGCGGACTTGCTAAGACCCAGCTGGGACAGGAAGATATCGCCGCATTGGAACAGGGCATTCCCAACCTGCTGCGCCATGTCTCCAATATCAAAAATGTCTACAAGCTGCCCTGCGTGGTAGCGGTCAACCGTTTCCCCACCGATACCGATGCAGAGATCGATTTCATCATTAAAAAGTGCCGCGAATTGGGTGTCAACACCGTGCTGTCCACCGTTTGGGCAGAGGGCGGCAAGGGCGGCGAGGATCTTGCCCGTGAGGTGGTGCGTCTGTGTGAAGAAGAACAGGGTGATTTCACCTTCTCCTACGAGTTGGATGCTTCCATCGAGGACAAGATCGCAGCGGTGGTCAAAAAGGTCTACGGCGGCGACGGAATTACACTCATGCCCAACGCAAAAAAACAGATC
>JAFQKX010000056.1 GCA_017414705.1 Clostridia bacterium | reverse complement strand
ACGCCGGCACCCTTATTGAACTCATCCGAGATGCACGGGCAGTTCTCGGCGGGTGCGGTGAAGCGGGAGTTGGGATGTGCAGCGCAGGTGGTCTTGTCTGCCTTGTTGAACTTGGCGGGATCCCAGGGATTGCCCTTCCAATCCAAAGCGTTTTCGGGCAGGTTCTTGTTGAGACCCTCCCACCACACGGTGTTGTCGTTGAGGTCGAGTGCCACGGTGGTGAAGATGGTGTTCTTCTTGGTGGACTCGAGAGCGTTGAAGTTGGAACGCTCGTTGGTGCCGGGGGCAACGCCGAAGAAGCCGTTCTCGGGGTTGATGGCGTACAGACGGCCATCCTCACCGATGCGCATCCAGGCAATGTCATCGCCGACGGTCCAGACCTTGTAACCCTTCTTACGCAGATACTCGGGCGGGATCAGCATGGCAAGGTTGGTCTTACCGCAGGCAGAGGGGAAGGCAGCGGCGATGTAGTGTACCTCGCCCTTGGGATTTTCCAGACCCAGAATGAGCATATGCTCGGCCATCCAGCCCTCTTTCCAGCCCTGGAAGGAAGCAATACGCAGAGCAAAGCACTTTTTGCCCAGCAGCACGTTTCCGCCGTAGCCGGAGTTGACCGAGATGATGGTGTTATCCTCGGGGAAGTGGCAGATATAGCGATTTTCGGGATCTACGTCGCAGCGCGAATGCAGACCGCGCACCCAGTCGTTACTGTCGCCCAGAACGTCCCACACCTCGTTGCTGACGCGGGTCATGATGAGCATATTGAGCACAACGTACACCGAGTCGGTGATCTCCACGCCGATCTTGGCAAGCGGAGAACCGATGGGGCCCATGGAATAAGGAATGACGTACATGGTGCGTCCCTTATAGGAATTGCGGGCAATGTTGTAGAGCTTCTCATACATCTCTTTGGGGTCACACCAGTTGTTGGTGGGGCCTGCCATCTCTTTGGTAGAGGTGCAGATAAAGGTGCGATCCTCCACGCGCGCCACGTCATTGGGATTGGTGCGGTGCAGGTAGCAACCGGGCAGCTTTTCCTCGTTGAGCTTTTCCAGCTCGCCAAGCTCGACCGCCAAGCGGCGCAGCTCTTCCTGCTGCTCGGCAGAGCCGTCTACCCAGACCGTCTTGTCGGGGTTGAGCAGAGCAGTCATTTCGGAAAGCCAATTGAGTACAGTTTTATTGGTTGTCATAATTCCGTTCCTCCTAAGTTTCATGAATGATTCGCAATCTCGGAGATTATACCATAAACGCGAGCAAAAAAGAAGATATATTTTTAAAAAAATTGGAAATTTTTGAAAATTTTTCTTTCATTCCGATATTTGAATCGGCTGTGGCGGTTCGGGAAGGCGGTGATAGACCTCGCACCAATGGTGCAGCATTCCTGCCAGCCAATCGTTGACGCACTCCCCGCGCATGCGCCAACACCAGTTTCCACCCAGCGTGGAGGGAGTATTCATGCGCGCCTCGCTACCCAGGGAAAGCAGATCCTGCATAGTCAAAATAGCAATCTTGCCGCGGGAGGCAAGCGCCTCCTTCATCATGCCCCACCCCGCACCGTCGCGGTCGGTCAGTCGCAGATAGTCCTTGGTATAGGCAGCCTCCTCCTCGCCGAGTGACGAGATCCAGCCCAAGACGGTATCGTTATCATGCGTACCGGTATAGACCACACAGTTTTCGGGATACAGATAAGGCAGATAATCACTCTCCTCCCTACTGTCAAAGGCAAACTGCAGCACCTTGATGCCGGGGAAGCCGCAATCGGCAAGCAGCTGATGCACGTCCTCGGTTAAAAATCCAAGATCTTCTGCAATGATGGGCACTCTGCCGATCTTACGACGCAGCGTTTCAAACAGATCCAGCCCGGGGCCATCGCGCCAGCAGCCGTTGCGGGCGTGATCGTCCTCGGCAGGGATGGCGTAGTAGCCTGCAAATCCGCGAAAATGGTCGATGCGCACCACGTCAAACAGATCGGCAGCAGCGCCCAAGCGCTTGCACCACCAATCGTAGTCGGTTTGCTTAATGTAGTCCCAATCGTACAAGGGATTGCCCCAGCGCTGACCGTCCTCGGAAAATGCATCGGGCGGACAGCCTGCCACCTCGGTGGGCAGCAGATCTTCATTCAACTGATAGACCTTGGGATTGGCCCAGACGTCGGCGGAGTCCAACGCCGAATAGATGGGCATATCTCCGATGATATGGATCCCGTGCTCGTTGGCGTACGCTTTGAGTGCGCGCCATTGGCGGCGGAACAGAAACTGACGGATACAAACGCGTTGCAGCTCACAGTCGTAGGTCTGCCGTGCCTGCTGCAGAGCGTCGTCTCGGCGCAAACGCAGGTCGTCCTCCCATTCATACCAAGGCTTGCCGCCGTGCGCCGTCTTGAGCGCGGTAAAGAGGGCGTAATCCTCCAGCCACCAAGATTCCTCTCGCAAAAAGCGCAAAAAGGCGGGATCCTCGGCATCAAAGCGATCACAGGCAAGATCCAGCATACGGTAGCGGTTTTGGTACAGCTTTTCGTAGTCCACCCGCTCAACATCGTTGCCGAAATCAAAGGAGGAAAACTCCTGTTCGGTCAGCAGTCCTTGCTCGATCAGCAATTCGGGGTCGATAAAATACGGATTGCCGGCAAACGAGGAAAAGGACTGATACGGCGAATCGCCGTAGGAGGTGGGCCCGATGGGCAGGATCTGCCACCACTTTTGTCCCGCTTGGTACAAAAAGTCCACAAAGCGAAACGCCTCCTTCCCCAGCGTGCCGATCCCGCCCGCCGAGGAAAGAGAGGAAATGTGCAGCAGAACGCCTGCCGAGCGCGGCGCATCGGCAGAGAGATCTGCCTTTTGCGCCAACGGCACGGGCTCTGATGTGTGTTGTTGTTTTGTTTGTTCTGATAAAACGGATGTTGTCATCCTTTCACCGCCCCTGCGATAATTCCGCTGACGATCCCCTTTTGTCCGACGAGATAAAAGACGACGATGGGAATGATGCTGAACACAATCATTGCCATCATAGCGCCGATATCGGTTTGGCCGTAGCCAGCGTTGAGGTACTGAATTTGAATGGGGATGGTCATATATTGAGTGCGATCAAGCACCATATACGGTAACAAATAATCGTTCCAAATCCACATGAGCTCCAAAATACTCACCGAAATGACGGTGGGTCTGAGGATGGGGAGCACCACACGGAAATAGGTCTGCGGCGGCGTGCAGCCGTCGATGAGTGCGGCTTCTTCAATCTCGGCGGGCATAGAGCGCACAAAGCCGCTGAACAAAAACACCGCAAGTCCCGCACCGAATCCCAAATAAATGACGGTGATTCCGTAGGGATTATCCAAATGCAATCGATTTGCCACCTGCGGGAGCGTGTACATGACGGTTTGGAACGGCACCACCATGGACACGGCGCACAACAAATAAAACAGTCTGCAGATGCGCGAGTTGACCCGATTGATATACCACGCGCACATTCCGGTACAAAGCAGAATGAGCAGCGTAGAGGCCAGCGTGATAAAAAAGCTGTACAGCACCGAGCGGTAAAAGGGATAGCTTCCTGAAGCGATACCGTTCAAAAAGTTGGTGATGCCGACAAAGCTCCCCGCATCGGGCAGCGCAAACGGTGCAGCGGAAATGGCAGCCTTGCTTTTCAAGGAATTGATGAAAATGAGTGCCACCGGAAACACGTACGCCACCGACAGCAACGAAAAAAACACCGTCAGCAGGCTGCCTGCCAAATTCCCCTTGCGCGCACGGCGCGGGCGTGTGAGAGCATGGGCACTCATGCGCTTTCCTCCTTTTTGCGGGTAAAATACAGTTGAAGAAGCGCAATGACCACGACCACCAAAAAGAACAAAATGGATTTTGCCTGCGCAATGCCATCGGTACCGAAATAATTTTCGTTGAACTGATCGACGATATTTTTGGCGATGGTTGCGGTGGTTTTGATGTGACTGCCGTCTTCCAATATTTTATACGGTAATGAGTTCGGTGTCAATGCTGCATTTTGATCATACAGCTTAAAAGAGTTGGTTAAGGTCAAAAACGTGCAGATAGTGATGGAGGGACGCACCTGCGGAATGATGACCTTGCGCAGCGTTTGCCACGAAGTCGCACCGTCGATCTTGGCGGCCTCCAGCATGGTGTGGGGTACGTTTTGCAGTCCCGAGATATAAATGATCATCATATACCCGATCTGCTGCCACGCCGTCAGCAGCACCAGACCCCAAAAGCCGTAGGCGGTGGAGGCTGCCAGCGAGGTGCCGTACAGCCCCAGAAGTCCGTTGAGCAGGATCTGCCAGATAAAGCCCAGCACGATGCCGCCGATGAGGTTGGGCATAAAAAAGACGGTGCGAAACAGATTGGAGCCGCGGATCTTGCGGGTCAGAGCGTAGGCCACAAAAAACGCCGCAACGTTGATGAGCACCACCGTCACCAGCGTGAAGAGGGCTGAAAAGCCGAAGGAATACAGAAAGCCCACATCCTGCAGCGCGCGTCGGTAGTTATCCAATCCGATCCACGTGGCATCGGTGATGGTAAAAAACTCGCAAAAGGAGAGGAAAATGCCCCATAAAAACGGCGCCAAAAACGCCAACGTAAACGCTGCGGCGGTAGGCAAAAAGAAGAACACAGCGTATCGTTTGAGGGGCTGCTTTGCCTTTTTCCGTTTCTTGGGCGGGGTCAACGGTGCCGCAGGAGTCAGGGCAGCATTACGGTCAGCCATGGACTTTCTGATACTCGGTCTTCCAACCATTAATAAAGGCGGTTTCCAAGTCCTTCCATTGACCGGTACCCTGTGCATACGCCGTCAAGGCAGCACCGACGCCGTTTTTCCAAGCCTCCGACGGCATGGTAGAAAAGACCCATTTAACGGGAGTCTTTCCGTCCTTGATCATCTGATCGGCGATCTTGACCAAGGGATTGACCGATTCCTTGGCTTTTTTGAAGGGGACGGTAAATTCCATTTCCTCCGCCAACGCCGTGGTGCCCGTATCGCTGGTGACCACCCACTCCAAAAAGTCCAGCGTTGCCTGAATATCAGCTTTGCTTGCTTTGCTGTTAACGCACCAATAGTTTTCCGAGCCGGTGCAAAGTCCCTGCTTTTCTTCACCCTCCACACCGATATAGATGGGCAGGATCCCCAATTCATCGGCACTTAATTTGCCGTCCCCCGTCACGGCGTTGACTGCCCAGGTGCCGTTCTGATAAAAGACGGCCTTGCCGGTGGCAAACTCAGTCTCGGCATCGGTGCCGGTCTTGGAGGCGATCTGTGTGCGCGGCACGGTGGCGTTGTCCAAATACAGATCCCAAACCGTGCGATAGTTGTCCAGATAGGTGCCCTTGACGGCGGCGGTGGAGGTGATGCCGTCCTTGACGTATTCATAATACAACGGCATGTTTGCAAGGTGGGTCTTGAACCGCCAATCGGAGGACGAATCCATGCCCGAGCTGGTAAAGGCGCCCGCAATGCCGAGATCCTTTTTGTGCTGCTGGATCTCGCGCACGACGGTGGCAAAGGTATTATAATCCTTGATGCCGTTCAAGGCTTTGATGCTCGACCAGGATGCATCAAAATATTTTTGCAGCAGCGTCTTATTATAGATAATGCCGTAGGTCTCGATGACGTAGGCAATGCCGTAAACGGTATCGCCCTCCTTCAGCGCAAACTCGGGACTGGTAAGCTGCTGATACAATGCGGTATTTTTCAGGTTGTAGCAATAGGGCTTCCAATTGGCCAGACCCACGGGTCCGTTAACCTGAAACAGGGTAGGCGCGTTGGATTTGGTGATCTCGTTCTTGAGGGTAGACTCATAGGTGCCCTCGGCAGCCGTGACCACCGTGACCGGCACACCGGTCTCCTTGGTGTATGCTTTGGCAAGATCCTGCCATTGCTGATCCTGCTCGGGCTTGAACTGCAGATAATACACCTTGCCCGATGAGGAGTCCGAGCCGCCGTCCTGCTTGGACGCGCAGCCTGCCAGAGCCGTCAGCGACAGCGTCAGCAAAATGGAAAGTAACAATGCGATGCGTTTTTTCATTCAAAATTCCTCCTGTTTGCGCCCAATGGGCGAAATTACCTTGGTTCTGTTTTAGTGTGGCAGAAGTAAAAGTGTTTTATACATCGGGATTTTGAAATGATTTGCATTTTTATTTACAAAACCGACGGGATTTTCTCTTGACAACCGACCGAAATCAGAATATAATTGAGCAAGATGCTGGTGTGGCGGAACAGGCAGACGCCCGGGACTTAAAATCCCGTGCTGGCAACAGCGTACCGGTTCGACCCCGGTCACCAGCACCATGTTCCCACCCTGACTTTGATAGAGTTAGGGTGGGATTTTTCTTGCTTATATTCGTTGCATAGCAATATTTATTGAATCTACAAAATTAAAGGTTGCAATTTACGACCATTGATGTATTATTAGTATAGGAACAATAGCTTTTGTCAAAATTATGGCACCGGCAGCGAGTCGCCGTCGGGTAGCATGAAGTATTCGTATTCGCTTGCGCTCAGTCGAATTGCTCGCAGTATTTCAGCACACGTTGTGTGCGCCACCGCGACGTGAGTAAAATATGCCTGCGTCATATTCTACTCACGTCCGCACCCAAAATACTGCTGCGCACTTCGCCGTACATCATTGTATTGTTCCGTACTTAGAAAGGGAGGAAAGTTTCATGATCGTATACAGGGAGCTTTCCTCCCTTGAACAGGATCTTGGTATCAACGCCAAGATCCTGTATGCCGTCAGCAATAGCATCAACAAGCATTATCGCGAGACAAGCTTGCCCAAGAAAAGCGGCGGTTTTAGGTATCTATCCGTTCCGGATAAGATTTTAAAATCTATTCAGAGACAGATTGCCGAGGTGCTACTAATCCATATGCCCATATCCAAATATGCAAAGGCATATCGGTTCGGCAGTTCCACCCTGCGTAATGCAAAGCATCATGTGGGCAAGCAAGTGGTACTGAAACTGGATATCCTCCGGTTCTTTGACAGTATCCGGTACTCTACTGTAAAAGATAAAGTGTTCCCGAAAGAAATCTACGCAGAACCGCTGCGCATCCTGCTGACCATGCTCTGCTATTACAAAGAAGGACTGCCGCAGGGTGCACCCAGCTCACCCCCCATTACCAACATCATTCTGTATGAGTTTGACGAACAGATCGGTCAATGGTGCCGGGAGCGGGAAATCTCCTACACGCGCTACTGCGACGATATGGCCTTCTCCGGTGATTTCGATCCGGCGGAAGTGATCCGGTTTGTCCGAGTGCAACTAAAGAAAATGGGTTTTCTGCTAAACGAACAGAAAACCCGAATCCAACGCCTCGGTCAGCAGCAGACTGTCACCGGAATTGTGGTCAATAAAAAATTAAGTGCTCCCGCTGACTACCGTCGCAAACTGCGTCAAGAGTTGTATTACTGCAGAAAGTTTGGTATTCGCGAACACCTTCAAAAACTCGGTTTGGAAATAAATGAGCACACTTACCGAATGCAATTGCTGGGAAAGGTGAATTATGTACTACAATTTTGTCCTGATGATCAAGAGCTAAAAGCTGCAAAAAAATGGCTCCAAGCAAAATAGAGGATCACCTCCGAAGCAAAAAAGAAGCCTCCTTGATGGGATATCCCCCTTTTCAGTCGCTCTTTCTTTCAACCGACCGTACTTTTCGTCATCAGCAGAACTCATTCGGCGCGCGGAGTTGATTTTGGGAGCCGTTTATGCTATGATACACCTGAGGTGAATGTAATGAAAAAAAGCTTGAGTCTACTATTGATCTTACTGCTGTCTTCTTCTCTTTGCGCTTGTGCACACAGCAAGCTGACGCCCTCTGCCTACCAACCGTCCGACCTTGACCGCGTGCAGGGCGTACGGGCGATCACCGAGCAGGAAACTTATCCCGTCGGTATCAAAAGCGTAACGGCGATTTTGGAAAATAATTCGGGTCAAGAGATCACCATCGGCGTCTCGTTTGTTTTGGAAACCAAAGACGGCGAAGCTTGGAGCAGCGTCCCGTTTGCCAAGGACGGTGACATCTTTCATTCCATCGCCTGTCTGATCCCCGACGGCGACACCTGGGACTGCACGGTGGATCTTTCCCGCTTTGACTACTCCTTCCCTGCAGGCGAATATCGCGTCATCCTGACGGGATACGGCGAGGGACTGCCTACGGCGTATTTCCAAATTACCGAATAAACGAAAAGGCTTCCGACTTTGTCGGAAGTTTTTTGTTTTTTGCGATAAGAATCTCTTGTCTTTTGTTTTTATATCTATTATAATCTGCTTGAATGGAAGTGAATGCTATGAAAAAATTAGATCGCAATTGTCCGCACTGCGGTGCCGTTTTGGGCACTCCCGATGCAAACGGACGCATTCAATGCGAATACTGCGACAGCGTGTTTTCCGCGCCCGTCAAGCTGCGTGCACCCATGCCCGTGCAGCCGACCGCTGCAGGGCAAAAAAACAAGGGGATCTTCGCGGTTTTGCTCATTCCGCTGATCTTTTTGATGGTCTTTGGTATCATCGGCGTGACGGTTTTTTCGATCATTCGCAAGCAAAACGACCGATTCGACGAGCCTTGGGATGACGTCAGCTCGTTGGACGTTTGGGGCTCGCAGGACAGCTCGGCCGTTGAATCCATGTCACAGTTTGATATTGAGATGTACAACAACATCTACGAGACCTACAGCGGAACGGAATACGGCTCGACGGTAGGATATCTGTTGGAAGATGTCGTGACCAACAACAAGACCAACCCCGAGCATCTGCTGACGGTGCGCTGCGGCGAGCTGTGCACCACCGAGGAAGATGAGATCACGCAATTCAAGCACACGCTGGATCGTTTCGGGCGATACGAAGTAAGTCTGGAATACAACGACGTCGGTCTGGTATATGAGATCGAGATCCAAGCGCTGCCCGAGCAGGAATGAGGCAACGATATGAGCGATAAAAATTTGACGGTTCATCCTGTAGAAACGCAAGACACAACGCGTTTTTTTGACGTACGGCAAGCACCGTTTCGGATCTACGGACTGTATAACGCACAAAACGAGCCGTTCTTTAAGCGCATGCCCTCCGCACTGGCCGAGCAAGTCAGCGACGGCATTGCCGTGCTTCATCGGCACACGGCGGGCGGGCGGGTACGCTTTGCCACCGATTCACCTTATCTTCACATCAAGGTCAAGGTCAATCACGTCTGCCGCTTCAGCCATATGCCGCTGACCGGTTCGGCAGGCTTCGATTTATACGAAGACAGCGCTTCGCAAAAGAGCAGTCGCTTTGTGGGCACCTTTGTGCCGCCGCACGAGTTGCAAGAAAACGGCACCTGGGAGGCAAAGCTGACCTTCCGTGACAAAAAACAACGGTTTTTGACCGTTAATTTCCCCTCCTACTGCGGGGTAGATGAGCTCCTGATCGGGTTGGAGCAGGGCTGCACGCTGCAGGCAGGGCTGCCTTACAGCAATCGCCTGCCCATCGTTTATTACGGCTCATCCATCACGCAGGGCGGATGCTCCTCCCATCCCGGAAACAGTTATCAGAACATGGTCAGCCGCGTCTTTAACGCCGACTACATCAACTACGGCTTTTCGGGGAACTGCCTCGCCGAAGATAACATGGTGGAGTATCTTGCCGAGCAACAAATGAGCGTATTCGTTTGCGATTACGATCACAACGCACCCAACGCAGAGTATTTGCAGCGCACCCACGCAAAGGTGTACGAGCGCATCCGTGCCAAGCATCCCGATGTACCGTTCATTATGCTTTCGCGCCCCGATTTCAATCCCCACGACGAGCAATGCAAGCTGCGCCGAGATGTTGTCATTGACACCTTCCGCAAGGCGCACAAGCGCGGTGACCAAAACGTTTATTACATCGACGGAGAAGGCTTGTTCCGCGGTGAGTTTGGGGACTGCTGCACGGTGGAGGGCTGTCATCCCAACGATCTGGGATTTTCCAAAATGGCAGACAGTATCATCTGCACCTTGCGCGATATTTTGGTCAAAACCAATATTTTTGAATAACGTTTAGGAGAAGGCACCATGAAAAAAGAACCGATCATTCATTTGGTCCCAACCTTTCATCACGACATCGCTTATCTGAAGCCCGAGGCGGATTATACCGCCATGGCAACCGAGATCGTGGACAAGGCCGTTTCGTTTTTGCGCAAGGATCCTACCTATACCTACACGGTGGAGCAGGCGTATTTTTTCAAGGAATACTGGGAAACCCATCCCGAACTGCAGGAGGAGCTGTGCGGCTACGTGCAGCAGGGCAGACTGACCTTCGCTCCCGGCTTCTGGTCGGTGCCGGATATGTGTATGCCGTCGGGGGAAAGTATTTTCCAGAACGCCACCTACGGCAGGAGACTGCTGCACGATTTGACACAAGCCGCCCCGCGCACGGCATTCATTGCCGACTGTTGGGGACACCACGCGCAGCTTCCGCAGATCATCTCCCAATGCGGATATGATTATTATCTGTTCAGCCGTTGTATGGATCCGGACTTTGCACAGGAAAATTTCCGTTGGCAGGGCTTGGACGGCACCGTGCTGAAGACGCATTGGGCATCTTCCAGCTATGCGGGGATCTCCTTCCCCGACGAGGGCCCCGTCGTCAACGCCGAGGAGCTGCACTGGGAAGAAGCCAGCGCGGACGGACTGATGAACATTTACAACACCAACAAAAGCCACGGCAGCGACGGTGCACAAATCGTCCCCGTGGGCGGTGATATGAAGCTGCCTGCTGATTCCTCACTGAACATCGTACCGGAATTGCAGAAAAACGAGACGCTTCCCTATCCCGCCTTTTCCTCGTTGGATGCGGGATTGGATGCGGTGGATTTTGAAAACGCTCCCTTATACGATGGAGAATTCATCAGTGCACTCAAGGGCACCTTTTCCACCAACATCCGCATCAAGCAATACAATCGCAAAATGGAGCAGGAGCTCTACGCGCTTGAGGTGCTGTCGGTGCTCAAAAACAAGCCGACCGAGCTGAGCGACGAATGGGCGCTGACGCTCAAGAACCAATTCCACGATATTCTCTGCGGCACCATCTGCGACGAAGCGGTGGATCAGGCATACCGCGAATACGATGCCGCGCTGGCAAGTCTGGAGCAAAAGCGCACGGCGCTTTCGAAAAACGGCGAGCCTGCCTTATTCAACGCGCTCCCCTTTGCCGTCAAGGAGCTGCGCGGCAACACGCTGTGCAGCGCAGAGGGATTCGGCTACGCACAGGAGGTCGAGTTGATGGCACAAAGCGGTGCCGTTCCTGCTGTGTTTGAAAACGAGTGGTATCGCGCCGAGCTGGATGCGATGGGCTTTATCACCAAGCTGACCGAGCTGCAGGGCGGAAAAACCGTTTTCACCAAGCAAGAAATTCCGTTCGGCAGTCTGCTGATGGAGGCTGACGGCGGCGACAACTGGGTGGAATTTGAGTATCCGTGGGAGCTCAACGCCAGCCACTTCACCACCAACACCCCCGACCCGTACGATCGCAGCGCACAGCCGGTGCATCCCAAGGTAGCGCTGTCTAAAGTGGGCGTACGCCGCGCCGAGGCGAAATTGCTCTCGGACGGCAGTATCTGCATCACGCAGCAGGGCTCGTTGGATTATTGGGCGACGCATCTGCCCTTTACCACCACCGTAACGCTGTCCAAGACCTCCCCGCGCATTGATTATCACACCGAATTTGACGTACTGACCAAGCGGATTCGCCTGCGCGTGGCGTTCCCCACCGAGCTGCAGGGCGGCAGCGTGCGCCATCAGATCCCCTACGGTATGGTGGATCGCGGCGAGGGTACACAGCCGCCGGAATATTTTATGGACCAGCAAAAGGACGGCGCAGGGCTGGCGCTCATCAACCGCGGCTTGCCCGCCAACAACACCGAGGACGGTATTATGATGCTGACCTTGTTCCGCGGTGTGGCAATGGAATACAAATGCGCAAGCGTTTTGTCTTATAATCTGGGGGAGCACATCTGCTGCGATTACGCCGTAATTCCCCACGCTGCAGGCAGTGATGCGATGCTGTGGGAGCAGGCGCTGCACTTCCAGCGTCCGCTGTTGGAGACCACCCGCGAGGAGTTATTGCCCTTTGGAATCAAGGGCGCCATGATCTCTGCACTGCGGCATGACAACGGCGCGGTGTTTGCACGAATCTACAATAACACCGAGCAGACGTGCGAGGCAAAGATCACCCTGCCTGCCGAGATCACCGCGTATCAGCTGACCGACGGCTGCATGCAGCCCGTGGGAGAACCGATCTCGGTCAGCGGCAGCCTGACTCTCCCGCTGAATCCCTTCCAAATCCAAGGCATTAAATTTTATCAATAAACCTTTACTACTCTAACAAAAACTCCCATCGGAATCATCCGATGGGAGTTT
>JAFQKX010000055.1 GCA_017414705.1 Clostridia bacterium | reverse complement strand
TGCTTTCGCATCGTTTTCCTCCTTTCAGCGGAAATAAAAAAAAGCGCATGGATTTGTTCTTATCCATGCGCTCGGTGGCTTATATTCGGTTTTGCGAGGGTTCATATCTCTCGGTTTAGGCAAAATAGGCGGTTTTCATCTGTCATTCTACCTTTGTGTTTTTTGACCGTACAAACGGCGAAAACCCCGATAAAATCGGGGTTTTCTGTGGGTGCATCTATTTTATGCAACCCTTTTGGTGGACCTGAAGGGGATCGAACCCTCGACCTCTGCGTTGCGAACGCAGCGCTCTCCCAGCTGAGCTACAAGCCCATATTCGGTTGAGCGGTTTTTCAACCGCCCTATCATTATATCAAGTTTTTGAAATTTTGCAAGCATATTTTTAAAAAAATGCAATTTGACGGTCGTTTTTTGCGTTTTTCCTGCTCTTGCATACAAAAAACAGTTGAATGAACGCAAGGAAAAGTGTATAATAGATTCATATTTTGATCGGGTGGAATCCAATGAACTGCGAAATCCTTGCCCCTTGCGGGTCATTTGAAACTTTGGAGGCTGCTGTTCGTTCCGGAGCGGATGCCGTTTATCTGGGCGCAGGCGATTTTAACGCACGCCGCAACGCCAGAAATTTTGACGGTGAAGAATTGGAGCGTGCGGCTGTTTTTTGTGCGCAGCACGCGGTCAAGCTATATCTGACGCTCAATACGCTTCTGCATGACAGTGAGCTGCCGGCGGCGCTTGCGCTTGCTGAGAAGGCCAACCGTTTTGGGGTCGATGCACTCATTGTGCAGGATCCGGGTCTTGCCATGTTGCTGCGCGAACGGTGTCCCGAACTGCCGTTGCACGCTTCCACGCAAATGACGGTGCACGACGCCAACGGTGTACACCAATTGGCACGCATGGGATTTTGCCGTGTGGTACCTTCGCGCGAATTATCGTTGGAGGAACTGCGCGCGGTTTGTCAAGCAGCAGCCGAGCACAATATGGAGACCGAGGTATTCGTACACGGCGCGTTGTGCATGAGCTTTTCAGGGCAATGTTATTTATCTGCCCTGTTGGGCTGCCGCAGCGGAAACCGCGGATTATGTGCTCAGCCCTGCCGTTTGGCATTTCAGGCGGAGGGGTCGACGGGATACGATCTGTCGCTCAAGGATCTTTCTTATTTTGAACACGTACCGACGCTGATGCAGCTGGGCGTGACCTCACTGAAGATCGAGGGACGCCGCAAGGGCCCCGAATACGTAGCGGCAGCGGTGACGGCGGCACGGCAGGCGCGTGACAACGGAACGGTAGACGGCCAAACAGCTCAGGCGTTGCGCTCAGTCTTTTCGCGTTCCGGCTTTACCGATGGATATCTGACCGCAAAACGCGGCAGCGAAATGTTCGGTGTGCGCACCGAAGAGGACGTGGCGCTGAGCAAAGAGGTCAAAAACTCATTACACGAATTGTACCGCAGGGAGTTTCCCCGCATTCCGGTATCGTTTGAGCTCAGCTGCAAGGTGGGAGAATATCCGCAGTTGCGCGCACAGGCCGCGGGACACAGCGTTTGTGTGACGTCGTCCCGTCCTGCCGAAGCTGCCATAACGCGGCCGTTGGACTCGGATTCGGCGCACGAACAGCTTGCTCGCTGCGGTGCAACACCGTATTTTTTGGATGATTTTCATTATATTGGCGATACCAATGTTGCATTGCCCGTCTCTGCGCTCAACGCGCTGCGGCGTGAGGTATTGGATGAACTGACCAAAAAGCTTGCAACGGTCGATGAGCGAGAATGGAAAAAACTTCCACTCTGCCCTGCCACAGAATCCCCATCGCAAGAAAAGCAAACCTTGCGAGTTCGTTTTTTGGAGCAGTTACCGCAATCTCTGGACGGCATTTCACGGGCGTATCTGCCCGCAAGTGCAGAGGATGCGTTGTTTGATCGACTGCTGACGGAGATCGGCGAGGTCGGCGTTGAGCTGCCGCGGTTTTTATCCAAGGATTGTACCGCACTGCTGCAGCGACTGCAGCAGCTGCGCGAACGGGGCGTCAAATTCGCATTATGCGAGCACCACGGTGCGGCGGCTTTGGCGCAGCGCGCGGGGCTAAGGATAGACGGCGGAATGTTCTCGCACGTGCTCAACAGCGCATCGGCGCAGGCGTTGGCAAAGCTGGATTATGAATCGGTGGTGCTTTCGTTTGAAAACACGTTGGAGGAAGCGACGAAACTGTCTTCTCCCATTGCAAAAGGGTTGGTGGCATACGGATATCTGCCGCTGATGCTCACGCGAAATTGCCCGCTCAAAAACGGGCGTTCCTGCGCAGGCTGCAAGGGCGGTTGGTTGACCGACCGCAAAGGAATCCGCTTTTTTGTACGTTGCAGAGACAGTGTGAGTGAATTGTTTAATTCCAGACCGTTGGATCCGTTGGATCGCCGCCGTGAGGTTGCAGTATTTGATTTTCTTTTGCTGTATTTCACGCATGAGGATCCCGACACCATACAAAAAATTTTGAATGCGGCGGTACAAAATACCGCTTGGACGCATGAACAAGAGTTTACGCGGGGATTATATTATCGGGGCGTGCTTTGAAAATGCACAAGCCGTGCTGCATAGGATAAACTGACCCAATGGATAGAATCTCTTAGCTATAAAACGATCTTTTGGATCGGATGATATTTTAATGATCGAACTGCGGCGATGCCGTTGAAAGGAGTTCCTTATTTTGAAATCAATCTTAACCAAGCATGAGCTACGCGAACTGCTCAATACAAAACTGTCTCACAATTTCGGCATGACGCCCGAAACCGCCGACAACACCTGCATCTATAAAGCATTGGCGTTGGTTCTGCGCGATGAGATGACCAAACTGCGCAAAAATTTCAAGGATCGCGCGGCGGCACAGCAAAGCAAGCAAGTGTTTTATCTGTGCATGGAATTCTTGATGGGACAATCGCTCAAAAATACGTTATTTAACTTGGGATTGACCGAGACGGCCAAGGAAGTGCTTGCCGGATACGGTATCAAGCTGGAAAAGCTGTACGACGAGGAGCCGGATGCCGGATTGGGCAACGGTGGTCTGGGGCGTTTGGCGGCTTGTTTTTTGGACGGTCTTGCCACCACCGGTTATCCTGCAATGGGATATTCCATTCGTTATGAATACGGCATTTTCCGTCAGAAGTTAGTCGACGGCTGGCAGACCGAGCTACCGGATTTTTGGCTGCCCGGCGGCGGTATTTGGTTAGAGCAGCGCCGTGACCGTGCACTTGAGGTGCATTTTGAAGGGCGCGTAGAGGATTCCTGGGACGATACCCATCACATTTGCCGTCACACCGATTATTCAACCGTAACTGCCGTTCCGTATGATCTGATGGTTGCAGGTCTGGACGGAAAGGCTATTTCGGTATTGCGCTTATTTGCAGCCGAAGCGCCGCAGGGCTTTGATATGGCAGAATTCAACTCCGGTAATTACATGCGCGCGGTCGAGCAGGCCTCGATGGCAGGCATGATCAGCAAGGTGCTTTACCCTGCCGACAATCATCCCGAGGGAAAATCGCTGCGCTTACGTCAGCAGTATTTCTTGGTTTCCGCAGCCATTCAGGACATCGTTCAAAACCATTTGGCACAGCACGGAACACTGGATAATCTGCCTGAAAAGGCCGCCATCCATCTCAACGACACGCACCCCACTTTGGTGGTACCCGAATTGATGCGGTTGCTGCTGGATGAATGCGGCTACGATTGGGATACCGCATGGGATCTGGTTACGCGTACCGTAGCATACACCAACCACACGGTCATGAGCGAGGCGTTGGAGTGCTGGGGCACCGGTATGTTTGAAAGCATGCTGCCGCGCATTTATCAGATCGTGCGAGAGATCGACAACCGCCACCGCCACGCAACCTGGTGCGCCACGCAAAACGCCGACATGGTGGAGCGCATGGCCATTATCTCCAACGGTGCAGTACGTATGGCAAACCTTGCCGTAGTTGCGGCACACAAGGTCAACGGCGTTTCACGGCTGCACAGTGAGATTCTCAAAAACGATCTGTTCCACGATTTTTATACCGTAACGCCGGATAAATTCACCAACGTGACCAACGGTATTGCTCACCGCCGTTGGTTGTGTCAGGCCAACCCCAAGCTGAGCAGTTTGATTTCCTCACTAATCGGGGATGATTTCATCAAAAACGCCGATGCGCTGGAGGGCTTACTGAAATACCGCGACGATGCAACGGTTCTGGAGCAGCTGGCGCAAATCAAACGCGACAACAAGATCCGTTTGAGCAACGTCATCAAAAAACAAAACGGCATCCCGGTGGATCCGGATTCTATTTTTGACATGCAGGTCAAGCGCATGCACGAATACAAGCGTCAGCACCTGAACGCTTTGCATATTCTGTCGCAATATTTGACCATCAAGGAAAATCCCAATCTGCCGTTCACGCCCAAGACCTATATCTTTGGTGCTAAAGCTGCATCGGGATATTACATGGCAAAGGAAATGATCCAGTTGATCTGCTATCTGTCCAAGATGATCGAGGCAGACGAAGCAGTGCGCGACAAGCTGCGCGTGGTGTATCTGGAGGATTACCGCGTCAGCCTTGCCGAGTGCATGATCCCCGCTGCAGAGATCAGCGAGCAGATCTCGTTGGCAGGCACCGAGGCATCCGGCACCGGTAACATGAAGCTGATGCTCAACGGTGCCATCACACTGGGCACCGAGGACGGTGCCAACGTGGAGATCCACGAGGCGGTGGGAGACGAGAACATTCTCATCTTCGGTATGCGCGAGCACGAAGTGACGGCAGCACGCAAGGCAGGATATCATCCTTATACCTTCTATCAGAACAACGCCGATCTGCACCGCGCATTGGATGCGCTCAACTCCAACCTGCTGGGCAAAAAGTTTGATTCTATCGCACAGTCCCTGCTCAACAACGATCCGTATATGGTGCTGGCCGATTACAGCGATTATGCGGCAACACAGGCACGCGCTTCGGCTTTGTATGCGCAGCAGAAGGAATGGCAGCATATGTCCTTGACCAACATTGCCAAGGCGGGATGCTTCGCAGCTGACCGCTCCATCCGCGATTATGCCAACGGCATCTGGGATGCCAAACCGGTCAAATAAACCAAAACGAGGCTAGTATGATCTTTCATTCCCGCGATCCATTCTATAAATCCGTGCCCGGCGCCGTTGCTGCGGGCACGGCTGTTTCCTTTTGTCTGTCTCTGCCCTCGCCTTGCGTGCGATATGCCGAATTGGTGGTTCGTTTTGACGGCGAGCAGGAGCAAGCGGTTGCGTTACACTGCGAGGGCGTTTATTGGAAGGGCGAATATTGCTTTGATCGCGCAGGACTGTATTTTTATTATTTCCGTTATCGCAATCACGGCAGTGATTTCTTGTACGTGCTCACGCGCGGCCAGCGCGGTATGGCAGTAGAGAGCGACAAGGCTCCCTGCTGGCAACAGACGGTATATGATCCCGATTACGAAACGCCGCGTCGGTATTTGGACGGGGTGATGTATCAGGTCTTCCCCGACCGTTTTTTTGCAAGCGGCAAGCCAAAGGTCAACGTCCCGACGGATCGGTATCTGCATCAAGACATTTCGGAGCCGGTAGCGTTTGCGCCGACCGAAAGCGACCCGGCGGGGAACGTACTCAACAACGATTACTACGGCGGCGATCTGGCGGGAATTACGCAAAAGCTGGGATATCTCAAGGAGCTGGGAGTCCGTTGTATTTATCTCAACCCCATCTTTGAGGCGCACTCCAACCACCGATACAACACGGCAAATTACTTAAAGATCGATCCTCTGTTGGGCAACGAGCAGGACTTTGAAGCACTCTGCCGTGAAGCCAAAAAATTGGGAATGGGTGTGATCCTGGACGGGGTCTTTTCGCACACCGGGTCGGACAGCATCTACTTTAACCGCGAGGGGCGTTATAAAGGCGGTGCATGGGCGGATGAAAATTCGCCTTATCGCGATTGGTACACCTTTGGGGAAAACCGTTCCTACCGAAGCTGGTGGGGGTTTGAGACGCTTCCCGAGGTCAACGAGACCTCCTCTTTTCTGCAATTCATCTGCGGTGAGGGCGGCGTACTGCAGCATTGGCTGCGAAAGGGTGCGGCAGGTGTTCGTTTGGACGTTGCCGATGAATTGCCCGATGAATTTTTAGATGCCGTAAGAGCCAGACTCAAGGCAGAAAACAGGGAAAATTATCTGTTGGGCGAGGTCTGGGAGGATGCCACCAACAAGGAGGCTTACGGAATTCGTCGGCGATATTTGCTGGGTAAGCAGTTGGATGCCGTCATGAATTATCCCTTCCGTGACGCCATTCTAAGATATGCCTGCAGCGCAGATGCAGCCTATTTATGCGAGACGGTAGAGCTGATTTTGGAGCATTATCCGCCGCAAGCCATGCGGGTGTTAATGAATCACCTCGGCACGCACGACACGGTGCGATTACTGACGGCGTTGGGCGGCGAGGCACAAGGCTCCCACGACCGCCAATGGCAAAGCCAGCAGTCACTTTCAAAAGAACAGTACCGTTTGGCGGTACAGCGATTAAAGACCGCCGTCATCCTGCAATACACGCTGCCGGGAATCCCCTGCATTTACTATGGAGACGAGGCAGGTATGCAAGGATACGCCGATCCCTTCAACCGCGGATGTTATCCGTGGGGCGATGAGGATGCCGAGATCCTGCAGTTTTACCGTGCTATGGGAAAGATAAAAATTTACAATTCCTGCCTTGACGGCGGGGACTACCGTACGGTATTCTGTAAAGGGTCGCGTTTTTCGTATCTGCGTGAAAGTCAAAACGGAGCGTTATATGTTTGTTTGGATCCCAACGGCGCTGCCGACAGCATCCCCTTGCCCGACGGTTGGAAAACCGCCGAGACCCTGCTGCGCGATCAAAGCACGCAAGGGCAATGCCGATATCTGATCATACGAAAAGGAGCTTGAATATGAAGCAAAAGCAAAATCGAGTGGATTCCGATATGCCGAACAAGCTGGCGATGAGCCGCGCCCAACGCATTTGGGCAATTGTGATCTGCGTTATTTTGGCAGCGGCGCTGGTGGTGGCGGGTTATTTTATCATTGAAAGCTATCGCAACCGTGAACGCAATGCGGTCTATGAATCACCCAAGGCGGCTGCACAAGCATGGTTTGACGCTTATGAAAAGCAAAATTATGAATCCGAGCTTTCCTGTTATCCCAAGGAGATCCGCGAATATTTGATCGAATCGGCGGGGGGCGAAGAAAACTATGAAGCTACCTTTTTGGCGTTGGCGCAGTATGCCTATTCCGGCACCGAGGTAGTACTCGGCGAGGTAACGGATGCTCCCAAAACGGTATTGACCAGCATTGATTATTATCTGAAGACAGCCGATCTGGATCTGGAATTCGAAGCAGTGAAATTAGTCTATTTTACATACGAATCAGACCTGATCTCAAGCGGTGAGACGCAGCAGGGAGAGGATAATTCCACCTACGTCACCACCGTCAAGTACGGAGGAAACTGGTATGTCTTTGTGGGGTAAACGAGAACTGCCGAAGGAGGCGCAATGCCGCAAGGATATGACCTTCGGACAACGTGTTGCCGATTTTTGGTTTTATCACAAATGGCACACCTTGTTCGTGTTGTTCTGCGTTGCCGCGGTGGCCGTTTGCGTAACGCAGTGCGCCCAAAACGAAGCCGCCGACATTACGGTTGGGCTGTATCTCAACGAGACCGTTACCGCCGACCGCACCGATCTTTTGCGAGAGTCGGTAAAGAGCTACTGCAAGGATCACAACGAGGACGGAAAGACCGTGGCAGATATTTATGATTTTTCTTACGGGAAATCCGATCTCTACTCTGCGAATGCCGAATCTATGCGCTCCAAGCTGATGGCAGAACTCAGCGGAGGTACGACGGTATTGTATATCACGGATGCCACACGCGCCAAGGAGCTGCGCGAGCAAGGTATTCTCAAGGAAGATGCCGTTGCACAGGGAACCGCATTTGTACTGGATCCCAAGAGTGAATTGGCGCTGCAATGGGAAGCTGCCCGTCTTGGCCAAGACGATGAGATCATTATTTTCCTACGCGAAACCGATGGCTTTACCATCGAGAAAAACAAGAAGTTTCCGTTATCCCTGCAAGCCGCCAAGCAGGTTTTTGCACAGTTGAAGGCACTCAACGAGACACCTGCCGAAGCATAATCCGTTGCAAACAAAAACCCCTTTTCGAGGATCCCTCGAAAAGGGGTTTTTGATATTCACATTGAAACCGTCATACCATCCGTTCGGGACGGCAGAGGTCGTCAAACTCCTGCTCGGTCAGCAGCTCAAGCGCAAGGACGGCCTGCTTGAGGGTGCAACCCTGCTGATGGGCGTGCAATGCGGCTTTGGCGGCATTTTCGTAACCGATGCGCGGTGTCAGACAGGTCACCAACATCAAAGAACGATTGAGATTGTCTGAAATCCGCTCATAATTGGGAACGATCCCGCGCACGCACAGACGGTCAAAGGATTCAATGGCATCACTCAGTAAGGAGACCGATTCCAAAAACACCTCGGCAAGCAACGGCATACAGACATTAAGCTCTAACTGACCGTTCGCGGCAGCAAAGGAAACGGTGGTGTCATTGCCCATGACACGCAAGCAGACCATGATCATGGCTTCACATTGGGTTGGGTTGACCTTACCGGGCATAATGGAGCTGCCGGGCTCGTTGGCAGGGAGCTCCAATTCTCCGATGCCGCAACGCGGGCCGCTTGCCAACAAGCGAACATCGCTTGCGATCTTGAAAAGATCGGCTGCCAAGGTTTTTAAGGCGCCGTGCGTGAAATTCAAGGCGTTTTTAGAACCCAATGCGCTGAATTTATTGGCGGCAGGTTTAAATTCGCAGCCAAGCTCGGCATTCAATCGGTCGCAGACGGCTTGATCAAAGCCCTGCGGGGCGTTAAGACCGGTTCCAACGGCAGTACCGCCGACGGCAAGCTGTTGAAGACCGCCAAGCGCACTGCGCAGGTAGGTGGCATCCGCCTCACAGCAGTCACGCCATGCACTGATCTCCTGCCCTAACGTGATCGGAACGGCATCCTGCAGGTGCGTTCTGCCGATCTTGACGACATTTGCATACTGCTGCTCCATCATTCCGAACGAAACGGTCAATTGATCGAGGGCGGGCAGTAATTTCTGCGTCAGCTCCAGGTAAGCCGCCACATGAATGGCAGAGGGAAACATATCGTTGGTGCTTTGGGAGCGGTTGATGGTATCGTTAGGGTGCACCAAGGTCTCCCCTGCCCGCTCATTGACCAGATGTGCAATGACCTCGTTGACGTTCATATTGGTTTGCGTACCGCTGCCGGTCTGATAAACGCACAAAGGAAACTCGGCGTCATATTTCCCGCTTAAGATCTCATCGCAGACATCACGGATGAGCTGCGCGGCAAGCGGGGCAACGGTGCCTGCTTGCTGATTTGCCGTGGCGGCGGCTTTTTTCAGAAGCACCAAGGCACGGATGAGAGGCATAGGCATGCGAGGGCCGATCTTGAAATTTTGCAGGCTGCGCTGCGTCTGTGCGCCCCAATGATGCTCGGCAGGAACTGCGACCTCGCCCAAGGCATCGTGTTCGATTCTATCCATTGAAAATTCCTCCGTTCCAACGGGATCTGTCTTTCGCTTGATATGTTTTCTTTATTGTACCAAATCGAGTTCAAAAGGACAATCTTTTTTTGAGGTGAAATGGATTTTTTTGCATTTGTGCATTGTTTTTTGATCGCATTTGCAGTAAAATACAAGAAAAGGACAAACTTCACACCAAGCAAGGAGTGTTTTTATGGCAAATATTTGGCATGATATCTCGCCCAAACGCATTACTCCCGAGGATTTTATGTGCGTCATCGAGATTCCCAAGGGCAGCAAAAAGAAATATGAGTTAGACAAAGAGACCGGCTTTTTGATGCTGGATCGTATTTTGTATACCTCTACCCACTACCCTGCCAACTACGGCTTCATCCCCCGCACCTACGGCGACGATAATGACCCGTTGGACGTGCTTTTGATCTGCAACGAGGAGCTGGAGCCGTTGACGCTGGTGCACGCATATCCCATCGGTGTCATCTCCATGATCGACAACGGCAGAAACGACGAAAAGATCATTGCCATTCCGTTTAACGATCCCAACCATAACAACTATACCAATATTGATCAATTGCCTAAGCACGTATTTGATGAAATGCGGCATTTCTTCTCGGTATATAAAAATTTGGAGAACAAAGAGACCGCCGTGGATGAAGTGCGCGGGCGCGAGGATGCCGTCAAGATCATTGAAGGCGCCATTGACCGATACATTGAAGAATTTTGCAAATAATCGTTTCATAACAACGCATTATAAAACTAACAGCCATAACTTTTATGAAAAAGTCATGGCTGTTAGTTTATTCGGAGAGTAATTCCCGCTCCAACAGATCGATCATGATGGAGGTATTGAGTTCGAAGGCATCTCTAGGATAGATGCTCTCTACTGCTCCGCGGTAGAAGTTTTGGCGGAAGTACTGCGCTGCATCTTCTTTGGAGCCGCCTTGACGCAGAATGTCGGTGATGGCACGAGCAACCTCAATCGCACTTTTTTGGGCGTTTTTGAGATAGACGGCGGTCTGTTGCTCATCCAACAGTCCAAAATGCGGCACCAGGATCTGCTCGATCTCCAGTTGTTCTACCTTGGCAATGGAATCCAACGCCATTTGGTAGCCAACCAGATAAGACGGCAGCACCGTATGATCTCCGTCAAAGACACCGATCGTCTCACAGCTGAGCAGGAGCTTTTGCGATGCCAAATAAAATCCAACGGAGCATTTGGTATGGCCGGGAAGATTGATAACTGAAAACGACAGATCACCCGCTTGCACGGTATCGCCTTCCTTGACTGCCAGGTCTACCCGCAGGCCGTCGATCAGATCCTCGTATTGCGAGACACCGCATTGGGTGGCAAATTTACGGTCCAGATCACGCATAACTCGCTTGGCGGAATCCTTTTGGAAAATACGCACGGCGTACTCCCCTGCCACGACCGTGGCATTGGGCCAATATTGCAGAGCGTAGACCGATCCGAGAGCATGGTCATAGTGTGAGTGGGTCAGAAAGATGTAATCGAGCGGTCTTTCGCCGAGGTATGCTTTAATACGGTCGGCCACCGCATATCCGGTAAAAGCAAAGCCGGAATCATAAAGAATGGCGGTCTTTCCGTCATCCAGCAAAAAGGCGCTGTCACCCGGGTGGGCGCGCACGTCGAGAATCTTGATGGGATTCATAGGGATCATTCCTTTGTCAAAATTGAAAGTAACTGGGAAGCGTTTTGGGCAAGAAAGGTTGCACCTGCTGCAGTCAGCTCTGCGCGGTCACCGTAGCCGTACAGAACGCCGATGCAATCGATGCCGTTTTGTGCGGCACCCAACACGTCGTGCTTTCGGTCTCCTACCATAACGGTTTGAGACAACTGCGCGTTTGGACAATTGCGCAACGCATAAGCAATGACGTCTGCTTTTTGGTTGCGGGTGTTATCCATGGTGGCACCGGCTACAAAATCAAAATAACCGTCAAGGCAAAAGTGCTTGAGAATGGTTTCTGCAAATTCCTGCGGCTTGGAGGTGGCGAGGATCAGCGTTTTTCCTGCTTGCTTAAGGGTGTCCAGCAGAAAAACGGTATCGGGGTAAAGGTTATTTTCATACAGTCCGCGCGCGCGGAAATACTCCCGATAATCTGCGATGGCAGATTCACATTCGGCATCCGAAAATCCATAATAAGCCGCAAAGGAATCATACAAAGGTGGGCCGATGAACTTGTACAGCTCGCTGCGGTCGTTGACAGAAATGCCGCGTTTTTGTAGGGCATAGGCAACGGAGTTGGTAATGCCAACACCCGGATCGGTCAAGGTGCCATCCAAATCAAATAACACGGTCCGATACATTCAAAAACACCGCCCTTTCTTGTCTCACAAAAAAACGACAGGCCGAAACCTGTCGTTGGTTGGTGCACCTGAGCATTCTATAATCGA
>JAFQKX010000054.1 GCA_017414705.1 Clostridia bacterium | reverse complement strand
GGCGATGGGCAACAGCAACAGCGGTTCAAAACCCTTGCCGATTGCCAAATAAATGAGCACACAGGAAACACCCAGCATGATCAGGTTCAAATATCCTCCGTCACGGAACAGTAAGGCGGCACCGGATTCATTGAGCAGATCCGTAACTGCATCCAAAAATGCTTGCATGTGCTACCTCCTTAAAAACTACGGACATTGTTGAGAACGCCAGACTGCGCCCACGCAGAGCGTCCTGTTGCAACCGGGCGAATGGAACGGATCTGATAAGGACGCCCGCCGTTGTCGCCCAGCATGGTATAAACAGCAGCCGAAATAACGGCAATCAGCTCATCGTCCTGTGCAGAAGGAGCAACGGAATTTTGAATCGGTGCGGCTGCCTGTTTGGGCGGTGCGGTCTTTTTCTCCTGCTTGGACGGCTTGTCCTTTGTTGTTTTTTTGGCAGTAGCTACGGCAATCTTTCCGAAGCACCAAATGATCGCTACAAATAAAACCAGGACAGAAAAAACAATAATGACTCCGGTTGCGGAAACAATACCGGTTTCCGTCCAATCATATGCAGCGGGAATTAATTGAAACATCCAAACTCACCCATTTAATCAAAATTATCGTTATTATACAACAGTTCTTCCCCGATTTCAATGAGAAATCCAAAAAATTCCTCAAAATTTTACAGGGAATTTAATCAAGTGTGACCTCGCAGGAGGGTACCATACGAATGCGGATGACGTTGCAGGTATCCTTGCCGAATACTCGTTCCATTTCGGTGCGGTAGGTCTGTAGCAGATCCTCGGGCACCAAGGCCTGAATGGTTCCGGCAAAGCCGCCGCCGTGGACTCTCCATGCGCCGTGACCCGACAAGATGCGTTCGCTCAGGCAAAGCGCCAGGCTGACCGCCTGACGGGCAGGATCATTGGGAGAATAGACGTTCTGCAGATACTGATAAGACGAGCTGCCGGAGGACAAAACGGTTTTGAGATAGGCGTCGAAATTCCCCTCTTCGGCTGCTTTGCGCAACTGAGGCACACGTTTTTGTTCGGCAAAGAAATGCAGGGCACGCAGGATAGCGCGATCGCTGACCTTGCCACGCAGCTCGGGCAGGCGGGTCAAAAATTCCTCTTCGGACACCTCACGCAGATAGGAAACACCAAATGCTTTGGCAACCGCGCCCATTTCGCGAGTCACAGCAGCATAATCATCGGTCAGGTCACCGTGCGAGCTGCGGGTATTGAGAATGCAGAGATGATAACCCGTGGTAGCAAAGTCAAAATCAACGGCCTGCACCTTGGGAGCGGTTGGATCCTCAAAATCCATATAGGTCAAACCTGCATTGGCACAAGCAATCTGATCCAAAAGGCCGCAGGGCTTACCGAAGTAAACGTTCTCGGCGTACTGTGCAGTTTTAGCTGCGGTCATCAGGTCAACGGTCCCATCATTGTAAAAGGCACCGATGATTTCGCACATCAATAACTCAAACGCCGCAGAAGACGACAGTCCGGAGCCACCGGGAATCTGCGAATTGGTGACGGCGGTAAAGCCGCCGATCTGATAGCCCAGTTCTTTAAGACGGGCAGCAACGCCGCGAATCAGCGCTTCAGAGCCGCCCTCTTCTTTCTTTTGCACGGAAAGGTCGTCAAGCGTAACGGTACAATCGGGATATCCGGGTGAAATAACGCGGATACAATTGTTGTCGGTTTTGACCGCAGCAGCGATCGTATCCAAATTAACGGAGCCGCCGATGGCAAGTCCGTGCTGATGATCGGTATGGTTGCCGATGACCTCGGTACGGCCGCTGGTACTGAAATAACGCACCGCATCGAGTGAAGTGCCGATCATATCGCAGAGCGTTTTTGCAGCTTGCTGATAGCGCTGCACCTGCTTGTCCGCATCGGTGGGATATAAGGTTTTGATCGAATAACGGCGAACGGTTTGCATTTTATTGTCACCTCAAAAAAACAGGGGGCAGTTTTTCAGCCCCCTTTGATGGATCGTTGATTACAGAACGGTTACGAAATTCTGAATGCCTGCGGGCAAATCCGCGACATCGCAGGAAATCGTAAAGGTAAACTTGGTGTTGCCTTCTTCTGCAACGACGCTCAAGCGATCGAAGAAGTGCAGCAGCTCTTCATAGTCCGCGCCGCCGATCTTGAGCGTAGCGTCTACAAACACATCGGTGATATCATGATCCGATGCGCAAATTCCGCAAAGGAAAGAATAGAGCGAATCGTATCCGTTGATCCCGTAAACGTCTGTATCGATCAGGCGAGCTCTGTAGTTGATATCATAAGTCAGCTTCAAACCTTTTTCCACGCAGATAACGTTGCCGCGCGAGGCTTCCACTGCTTCGTTGACCAAAGCAATCAGCTTTTTGGTTTTTCCGGAGCCTTTTTTGCCGATAATTACATTAATCATATTATACCTCCTGTATTGCGTATTTATTGGCATACGCATACCAGATTGAATCGAGGAAGGTTTGGTTCTTAACCCAAACGAGCCTCGAGAGCTTCCTTTTGAGATTCATAGCCGGGTTTGCCGAGCAGAGCAAACATATTCTTCTTGTAGCTTTCCACACCGGGCTGGTCAAACGGATTGACACCCAGCATATAACCCGACAGACCGCAGGCCTTCTCGAAGAAATAGACCAAATAGCCGAACTCGTAAGCATCGGCACGCGGAATGCTGATGACCAGATTGGGAACGCCACCGTCATTATGGGCGAGAATGGTTCCCTGAAACGCCTTGTGGTTGACGTAAGAGACGGTTTTTCCTGCAATGAAATTGAGGCCGTCACCGTTTTCGGCATCCTCTTCAATGATGACGTCGCGGTCGCTTTCTTCAAATTCCAGAACAGTCTCAAACATCAGGCGAACGCCTTCCTGAACGTACTGACCCAAGGAGTGCAGGTCGGTGGAGAAGGTTGCGGATGCCGGGAAGATACCCTTGTTATCCTTACCCTCACTCTCACCGTAAAGCTGCTTGAACCACTCTGCAAACATGGTGCAACGCGGCTCGTAGGAGACCAGCATCTCAACTGATTTACCCTTGCGGTACAGGATGTTGCGCAGCGCAGCGTACTTATAGCAATCGTTGGTTGCCAGATCGTCGTTGGCATATGCCTCACGAGCATCCTGTGCGCCCTTCATCATAGCGTCGATATCGGCGCCGCTGACAGCAATGGGCAGCAGACCTACGGCGGTCAGAACCGAATAACGGCCGCCGACGTCATCGGGCACTACGAAGCTTTCCCAGCCCTCGCGGTCAGCCTGCTGTTTGAGGGTGCCGCGAGCCTTATCGGTGGTGCAGTAAATGCGTTTATTGGCTTCTTCTGCGCCGTAACGCTCAATCAGCATTTTGCGGAATACGCGGAATGCGATGGCAGGCTCGGTGGTGGTGCCGGACTTGGAAATAACATTGACGGAGAAGTCGCGACCTTCGCAAAGATCCATCAGTTCTCTGAGAGAAGAGCCGCTGATGGAGTTGCCGGCAAAGTAAATGTCGGGAGCGTCCTTTTTCAGGTTGTTATAAAGCGGAGAATGAATGAACTCGATGGCGGCACGGGCGCCCAAATAGGCGCCGCCGATACCGATGACGATGAGCACCTGAGAATCCGAACGGATCTTTTCGGCTGCCTTTTTGATGCGCGCAAACTCTTCGCGGTCATAATTTACCGGAAGATCGCGCCATCCCAAAAAGTCGCTTCCGAGACCGGTACCCTCAGTCAAAGTGCGGTGTGCTGCGGAAACCTGCGCCTGCATTGCAGACAGTTCATGCTCCCCGATAAATTGAGCAGCGTATTGATCGATCAACTTGATTGCCATAAGAAAATTGCCTCCGGAGATTATTTTTTCTTATTGTAACAAAAATTACACTTATTTGCAATATCTCAAAGGCAAAAAATATAAGATATTTTTGAAAACTTTTGTCAGATCAACCCGCAAGGCGTTGGAGTAAGCGCTTTAGCATCAAAAAGAAGCTCATTCGCTTGACCTCCTGCGCAGCACAGAGATCGTACGTTGCAATCGTTTTGTCTGCGTTTTTTACCGTCAGTGTACCAAGCTTTTGCCCTTTTGCAACCGGCGCTTCGACGGTTTCGCTCAGCGAAATGTGGCAGGTCAGCTGCTCCGCTTTTCCTTTTTTCAGAAGCACCGGCTGCAGCTGCGGCACGGAAACGCAAACGCTGTTTTCTCGTCCCTTCAACACCTGCACGGGCAGGATCTGCGAAAGATCCGCCTGCGGTGTTTGCAGGCACCAATTGGCAAACCCGTAATTAAGCATACGTTTGGCACCGTTGAAGCGTTCCGACCCGCTCTCGCCGCCCATAACGACCGCCACAAGCTGCATTCCGTCACGCTCAGCCGTAGCGGACAGACAATAGCCTGCTTTGGAGGTCGTTCCGGTTTTCAGGCCGGTCGTTCCCTCGTAAAAGCGCACCAGCTTATTGGTGTTGACCAATTGCGTCTCTCCGTTGCGCAGATAATCAATCCAGATCTGAGTGTATTCGCGAATCAAATCATGCTTGATGAGTTCTGCCGACATAACGGCTACGTCCCGTGCGGTGGTCATATGGCCGTCGGCATCCAGCCCCGTGCAGTTGTGAAATACCGTATTCTTGGCTCCCAAATCCTTGGCTCGCTGATTCATGCGCGCCACAAATTCCTCCACGCTGCCCGCGATGTGCTCGGCAAGGGCTACACAAGCATCATTTGCCGAAGCGACGGTGACCGCCTTAAGCAGCTCGTGCACCGTCATGGTCTCCCCTACCTTAAGCCAAATCTGCGAGCCGCCCATAGAGGATGCCGTTTCGCTGGCGGTAACCACGTCGTCAAGGCTGATCTTTTCTTCCTCTAACGCTTCCACGATCAGCAACAAACTCATGATCTTTGTGATAGAGGCAGGGGCAACCGAATCGTCCGGATTGAGTTCGTAAAGCACCTTTCCCGTACTCGCCTCCATAAGGATGGCGCTTTTGGCTTTCACGCTTAAGGAGGCTGCATCAACGGCAATTTCCTCTTGCTGCCCCGTTTCATAGGTCTCAAACAGATCGCCGGTGATATGTTCGGAAGCAATGCGCACGGAAAGCGCCGATAAGGCTTGTTCGACCTGTTGTGCCGAAGACGCCGTGACGGAGATCGCAAGTAAACAAAAACTGAGCGCCGCTGCGGCAACGCGTTTGATCATTCTTTTCAATCCAATCCCTCCGATTTCAAAAGATTTGTCGGTTCTCTTATTATTTATGTATGACGTCGAATGCCAAAAATGAACTTTTTCGCGGGAAGTTCCGGTAAATCGGTTGCATTTTATGCTGAAATTTTATATAATAGCAACGAATTTGGGGTGACGAAAAATGACAGTCGGTTTTTATACCTTGGGCTGCAAGGTCAATCAATACGAATCACATATGCTGCGCAGCATTTTTGAGGCGAACGGCTACCTTTACGCGACGCTTGAAGAGCATCCAGACGTCATTATCGTCAACTCCTGCACCGTCACGGCCGAAAGCGATCGCAAGACGCGGCAGGCGGTACGCAGATTTCGTCGGCAGTCCCCTGCCTCCTGCATTGTACTGACCGGGTGTATGCCGCAAGCCTTTCCGCAAGAGGCCCAAGCGCTGCTGCAAGCTGACGTTGTGGCAGGAAACCGCAACAATCACGAGATTTTTGCGCTGGTACAGCGTTTTTTGCAGACCGGCGAGCGACAGTTGGCTGTGCAAGAGCACAAGGCGGGCGAACCGTTTGTCTGCGGCGAGGTGGGAGATTTTCACGAGCGCACCCGTGCATTCTTAAAAATCGAAGACGGCTGCGACCGTTTTTGCACCTATTGCATCATCCCCAAAGCGCGCGGGCGTGTGCGCTCAAAGCCGCCGCAAAAAATCCGCGAGGAAGCACAAGCTTTAGCCAAAAAAGGCTATCGCGAGCTGGTATTGGTGGGCATCAATCTGTCGGATTACGGAAAAGATCTTGGCGTCGATCTGGGCGACGCGGTGGAACAGGTTGCCGGCGTGGAAGGCATCGATCGCATTCGTCTGGGCTCACTTGAGCCGGATCAGATGACGGATGAAATGCTGCAGCGATTGGCTGACTGCAAAAAATTCTGTCCGCAATTTCATTTATCGCTGCAATCGGGATGCGACAAGACGCTCAAACACATGAATCGGCATTATGACAGCGCTTTTTACCGTAATTTGGTACAACGCCTGCGCCGACAATTTGAAAACGCCTCTGTCACAACCGACGTAATGGTCGGATTTGCAGGCGAAAGCCAAGCGGATTTTGAAGATTCTCTGAACTTTGTGCGGGAGATCGGATTTGCACGTGCGCACGTTTTTGCATATTCCGTTCGCAAGGGCACACCTGCCGCCAATTATCCCAATCAAGTGCCTGAGGAAATCAAGCGCCGCCGCAGCGAAGCCATGATTGCTGCTGCAGCGGAATGCGAGCAAAAATTCCTGCAAACGCAGGTCGGCACCGTGCAGGACGTGCTGTTCGAACAACGCGGTGAAGATGGATACGAAGAGGGTTACACACCGAATTACACCCCAGTAAAGGTTTGCACAACGCAAGACCTGACCGGAAAGGTCCTGCCGATCAAAATTATAAGCGCGCAAGCCGACCATTGCCGCGGGATCACGGAAGAATAAAAATCATTGATTTATTTTATAAATCCTTGCTTTTGTTTCATTGAATTTTAGATCCAAGCATTTTATACTGAAAACGGAAGTTGCAAAACAACGTCGTTCGTTTCGTTTGCTGATGCGCACAAAGGAGAATTACGGCCATGAAAGAAAAGCATTTGACCAATTATCGGCTAACCCCTTCCGTTGTCAAAATCAATACCCCGACAGAGATAACCATCACTGCGTTAGGCGAAAACACGGCCTTTATTGATGGGCTTGAATACGAGCTGCAAATTTGGGGAACCGAAACTGCAATGGATTCCTTGGACGGTCCAAAGGTTGAGCGTATGATCCTCAAGCCGACCGACGGAAAATTATCCTTCATGTACTCCTTCCCTGCGGAGCAACAATACTCTCTCAAGCTCATTCAGCCGCAGGAGCTTTGCAACTACTATTTAGCGCGATACAAGGAACGGTATCATTCCGCCTGCCCAAAAAAGAATTTTCCCGCACCAAACACCGTATTGTCATTATATTGCCTGCAAGAGGATCTGTATGAGACAACGGCATATAAAGGAGATCTGCATCTGCACTCCTTCGATTCAGACGGACGAGAATCAAAAGAAAACGTGATGGCCAACCTGAAAAAGGCAGGCTATGATTTCGCGGCATTGACCGATCACTATTGGTATCAGTCCTCCGTAGAGGTCAAAGAAATTTTTGAAGGCTTTCCGGACATCTTCACGTTTCTTCCCGGCGAGGAAGTCCATATGGAGCACGAGTACATTCATTCTGCAGTAATCGGAGGACATGAAAGTGTAAACAGTCACTACTATGAAAATCGCGAACAATGCGATGCTGAAATCCGCGCTTTGGAGGACTCGCTGGATATCCCGGAAGGGGTTGACCGCCATAATTTTGCCTGCCGATACTGGGTCGCTGCAAAAGCCAAAGAATTCGGTGCTATGCCGATTCTCTCGCACCCGTATTGGATTTGGGAAGATGTTTATTTTATGTCAACCGCGATAACACAGGCTTTATTTGAACACGGAAACTACGAAGCGTTTGAACTGCTCAACGGCGGCTGCGGTCGGGAAACCAACACTCTGCAAACGGCGTTTTATTTTGAAGAGCGCGCCAAGGGCTTTGATATGCCCATCGTCGGCAGCAGCGACGCTCACGTGACCGATCGAAAATACGATTCTCTTCCTACCTCGGCTTATACCGTTCTGTTTGCCAAGGACCGCAGTTGGAAATCCATCCGCGAAGCCATTCTCGATAAACGGTCGGTAGCGGTAGAACACTATGAAAACGATGAAAATTTCCGTTTGTACGGTGATTTTCGAATGGTCAAATATGCAAACTTCCTGCTGCTCAATTATTACCCTGATTATATCAACCTTTGCCATGAACAAGGAAACCTTATGAAGGAATATGCACGCACAAAGGATCCTCAGATCGCGGAAATCGCAGAGAAATTAAAAACAAGAAGCGATGCATACACGGATGCGTTTTTCGGCAGAAAATAATCCGTTGCCTATCACAAAAGCAAAAGCCCTGCCGCCTCTAACAGGCGGCAGGGCTTTTTTTGTTTTTCAAAAGCATTTATCCTGGCGATGCTTTTTGCAGGTTTCCACCCTGCCGCAGCGATAGCACAATTCATTGTTGCTGCGTCCGTTCTCAAAAAATTCGATAATATTTTTAAACGTGGTTTCCGCGATATTACCAAGTGCTTCTTGGGTCAAAAACGCCTGATGCGAGGTGACCAACACATTGGGCATGGTGATCAGGCGGGCAAGAGTATCGTCTTCCACGATATGCCCCGAGAAATCCTCAAAGAAGATATCGGATTCTTCTTCATATACATCCAGGCAAGCGGCGCCGACCTTGCGGGATTTGATTCCCTCCAGCAGCGCTTCGGCATCGATCAGAGCACCGCGCGAGGTGTTGAGCAGCACGACGCCTTTTTTCATATCTTGGATGGCTTGTGCATCTACCAAGTGATGCGTCTCGGCGGTCAGCGGACAATGCAAGGAAATGATATCGCTTTTTTGCATGAGCTCTTCCAGCGTAACGTAAGGAAAATCGACGTCGGGTGCAGGAAATTTGTCATACGCCAAAATATTCATACCAAAGCCCTTGCAGATATCGATAAACACTCTGCCGATGCGTCCCGTACCGACGACACCGACGGTTTTTCCGTGCAGGTCAAAGCCGGTCAATCCGTTGAGACTGAAATTGAATTCACGGGTGCGGTTATAGGCCTTATGAATACGGCGGATGGAGGTCAGCAGCATTGCCATGGCATGCTCTGCAACAGCGTAAGGCGAATACGCCGGCACGTGCACCACGTGGATCTTGCCGAAAGCGTAGCCGAGGTCGACGTTATTGTATCCCGCGCAGCGCAGGGCAACAAGCTTGACACCTGCCTGCACCAGGCGGTCGATTACCGCGGCATTGACGATATCGTTGACGAATACGCAAACACCGTCGCAGCCTTGTGCCAGCGAAGCGGTATGCTCATTGAGCTTGGTTTCAAAAAAGCGCAGCTCAATGCCGTACTGCTGTGCGTACGGCTCAAACGAAGCTCGATCGTAAGGCTTTTCATCAAAAAACGCAAATTTCATAAGGCGATTCCTCTTTCTGATTCTATTGATTCTTTCGGTACTGTGACGGTGTGATCCCTACCGTTTTCTTAAAATACCGAGAAAAATAATTACTGTTTTCAAACCCGACCTCTTGCGAGATCTCGACAAGCGAACGGTTTTCGTCCTCCAGCAAAGACATTGCCTTTTGGATGCGCAACTCCTGCAGATAACGGTGCAGGGGTTTGCCGAGATAGCGGCGAAACTCCGCACTGATATAATTGGGATGAAAATGGAATCTCTGCGCGAGCTGCTTGTTGGTCAGTTCCTGTCGGTAGTTATCCTGAATATATTCTACCACGTCTTCCAAATTTAATCCCGAGGTCTGTTGTCGCATACGTTGTTGGCGGCGCATGATCCTAACCAGCAAGGAGATCATCTGTGCGGACAAGCGAAGCTGATGGCAGGGTAATTTTTTCTCGTATTCCGAAAGAATGCTGTGTAACATCTCTCCCGCCTGCGGATATTGCTCTAAAAACAAATGATCTTCAAAACAAGCGACATCCAAAAAGGAGACCCGCTCGATGGGTGCAAACTGGTGGGCGTATTGTTCGTTCACGGGCCCGATCGGGACGATCTGGTCACTATGTGCATCGGTAAAATCAAAATTGAGTGCCAGATAAACGGCATCGCACGGCAACAGCTGATAGCTGCAACCGGCATTTAAATACAGCAGCGCCCCTTTTGGCATCTCATAGACGGTATCGCCAACCTTGATCCTGCCGAACCCCCGTTCGGTGTAAAAAATGCGGGCGTCGTATGGGATTGTACAGGCGTACTCTGAAGAAAAGGTCAAACTTAGATACCTTGCAAATCGAACAAACGGACGAATCCGGGAAAATAACACAACATTCACTCCCATCTTTATTTTGTGCTATTTTTTCTTTAATATGTGACTTGATTATACACAATATCGGTGATAAAATCAAGTTAAACTTGAACCGTTCAAAAAGGAGTTTTTCAAATGAAGTACAATCATATCAGAAAGCCCGGCAGAATCGGTGTTTTTGCCGTAGCACATGCAAAGTATTGGGAGCAATTTGACGGCCTTCGCGACCGCTTGATGGAATACCACGGCGATCTGTGTGAAAAGATCCGTGCCAACGGAACCGAGGTCGTTGATTTCGGCATGGTAGACAGCAACACCATCGCGTACGATCTGATCCCGCAGATCAACGCCGCAAACGTGGATATTATGTTCTGCAATATGGTAACCTACGCCACCTCTTCCGTATTTGCGCCTATCCTGCGCGAGGTCAATGCGCCAATGGTATTGGTAGCCCTGCAACCGTTGGCGGCACTGGATTACACACAGGCCAACACCCGCATGCAGTTGGAAAATGATAACATCTGCTCGGTTCCGGAATTTACGGGGGTTGCCATTCGCATGGGCAAAAAGGTCCAAGACGTTATCATCGGCCGTCTGTACGGCGACGAGCAGGCAGATCGCGAGCTTGCCGAGTGGTGCTCGGTCGCCGACGCTCTGCACGCACTCAAGGGCGCTCGTATGGGCTTAATGGGCCACGTTTTGGAATCCATGTATGATATGCACGCTGATCCAACGGCGGTCTCTGCGGCATTCGGTCTGCACGTCCCCCTGCTGGAGCCCGACAGTCTGTTGGAGCTGCGCCGTCAGGTAACCGAAGAAGAAATCGCGAAAAAGGCCGAGGAGATCAAGCAGAAATTTGATATGCCGGACCCCGTCAGCGATCCGATCACCGTAAAGCTGACCGATGCTGATCTGCGTGAGGCTGCCTGCAGTGCGGTAGCGTTGGAGCATTTTGTGGAGAAAAACAAATTGACCGGTCTGGCTTACTATTATGAAGGGCTGGAGGATTCCGAGCTGCGCACGGCAGTAACCAGCTTGATTTTGGGCAACTCCATGCTGATCGGTGACGGATTCCCCATGTACGGTGAATTTGACATCAAGACCTGTATTGCCATGCTGATCATGGATCGGTTGGGCATCGGCGGCAGCTTTGCAGAACTGCATCCGTTTGATTTCAAAAACAACTGCATCCTGATCGGTCACGACGGCCCGCACCACATTCAGATCGCCGAAGGCAAGCCGGTGGTACGCAGTCTGCTCAAATATCACGGAAAGCCCGGGCACGGTGCTTCGATCGAATTCAAGCTCAAGGAAGGTCCCATTACCATGCTAGGCATTACGCAGGACGGAAACGGAAGGTTCAAGTTCGTCATCGGTGAGGGTGAATCGCAGCACGGCCCCATTCCTCCTACCGGAAACACCAACACCTGCGCGGTCTTCCAGCCTTCAACACCCGAATTTATCAAACGTTGGGTCATGGCGGGTCCCACGCATCACTATGCACTTGGAATCGGTCATCACGCCGACACCATCAAGAAGATCGCCGACATTCTGGGCATTGAAGCCGTTATCATTCGATAAGAGAGAATTATTATGAAGATGATCAAAACCGTAGTACTTGTTTTAAATGCGATCCTGCTGATGTCCTGCGGAATCGTTCCCGCAGCGGGAGCCCAAATAGATCTGACCCAAAAAATGCAGGCACGCGAGTATCGCGATCCCGAAATTTCCAGAAACATCGTTCTGCCCTATCGCATTTACGTGCCGAGCACTTACGATGAAAGTAAATCCTACCGCATACTGCTTTGGCTGCACGGAAACAGCGGACGCGGCGAGGACAATTCTCTTCATGTCATTGATGAAAAGGATATGACGCTGCTCCTGCGCCGTGTGATCGGGGATGAAACGCTCAGCGAGCAATTTATCGTGGTCGCACCGCAATGCCCGAGCAACGACAAATGGGTGGATGCCGGGTATTATCCGGGATATTACACTCTTGACAAAACACCGCAGACCATCCCCTCTCAGCTGGTAATGTCGCTGATGCAAAAGGAACTGCAGCAAAGCTACAACATTGATCCCGATCGTATTTATATCAGCGGAATCAGCATGGGTGGCTACGGCACCTGGGATCTGATCTGCCGTTATCCAGATTACTTTGCGGCGGCGATGCCCGTTTGCGGTGGCGCCGACCCTCTGCTCGCAGAAACCATCCGTCATATGCCCATTTGGGCCGCACACAGCCAAGGAGATTCCATTGTGAGACCGGTCGGAACAAACGGTATGGTAAAACGATTGACCGCTCTTGAGGCCGATATTACCTACACCAACACCGATCCGTACGGTCACGATGCTTGGATGCCGTTTTACCAAGAGCCGACGCTGCTGGATTGGATGGTCTCCAAAACACGCGTAGCGCGTGCGCAAAGCAGCACGCCGTCCGAGCCCGCACAATCCCGGGAAAGCAGCCAGATTGGTTCTGTGTCTTCCCCCTCGTCCGAACCGGATCGGGACGTAAAAAAATCATTACCCTTCGGTTGGTTAATCGGGGCTGCCGCCGCGGTAGTTGCTATCGGTGCCACCATATCGGTCATTGCCGTAAAAAAGAGAAAAAAGAAACAATAACCCATTGTGTTAATTGAGGAATTCTTATGTACAACACCGTTACTTTGGAAGTAAGTTTAAAACCTTTTT
>JAFQKX010000053.1 GCA_017414705.1 Clostridia bacterium | reverse complement strand
GCTCGGTTGGCTTGAGCGATTATGACGATACGGGATACCTGGTATACGACGATCCGACCTATTGGACTGATGCCGGAACCGAAAACAGCAAGGATAATTACGCCGCCTTACCCGCCGAGCAGATCCGCAGTCTGCAGGTGGAATGGATCAAGGGCAGCGTCACGATCCAAAATAACGAACGCTCCGACCGCGAGGTGCGCATTTGGGAAACCTCCGGCAGCAAGCTGGAAAAAGCCGATCATCTGCGCTACCGTATCAAGGACGGCGTTTTATCGATCAAGTTTGCGGCGCCGCGCAGTTCAGCCTTGACGGCGCATCAATTGGCCTCCAAGCAGCTGCGTATCGAGCTGCCGTCTTCCCTGCGTTTGTCAATGCAGACGGTAGAGATCGACTGCGTTTCCTCCAGCGTCAAGGTGCTGGGCGTGCAGGCCGATGAGATGCAGATCCAAAGCGTTTCGGGCAAAGTGACCCTGAGTAACAGCATCGGACAAAAAACCGAGGTGCAGACCACCAGCGGCACGGTGCTGCTCAATTACAGTCAGTTCTTTGATTTCCGCCTGCGCTACGATACCACGCTGGGCGAGCTGACCACAAAGCTGGAGCTTAAGCAGCGTGACGGATGGCAGTATTACAAGGATGGTACCCGCAGCGTAGAGATCGTGACCATGGGCGGTAATCTGGAAATCACCTGACGCTAATAAGCATAACCGATATCCTGATGAAAATCAGGATATCTTTTTTTACAGAAATTCCCTGTTCTTCTTGATTCATTCATATTTTTGCAGTATAATATAAAGTTAGAATCATAGGATTTTATTTTCCTCGGAAAGGAAGCGAGTGCTTCATGTTCAAACGCCTCTTGAAAAGTGTGCGCGAATATAAAACTCCCACCGTGCTGACGTTGTTGTTTATTGTGTTGGAGGCTATTATCGAGGCCTTTATTCCGTTTATCACCGCCAATATGGTCAACCGCATCAAGGACGGTGCAGAGATCTCCGAGATCCTGCGCTTGGGCGGTGTGCTGGCGGTTATGGCGGTGCTGTCGCTGTGCTGCGGCGGCATTGCAGGCTTCACCTGCGCCAAGGCTTCGGCGGGTTTTTCCAAAAACCTACGTCGGGATATGTTCCACAAGGTGCAGACCTATTCCTTTGAGAATATTGACAAGTTCTCCTCTTCGTCGCTGGTCACCCGTATGACTACCGACGTGACCAACGTGCAGATGTCCTACATGATGATCATCCGCACCGCCATTCGTGCGCCGTTGATGCTGATCTTTTCCATCGTTATGGCGTACATTATGGGTGGTGCGCTTGCCACCTCGTTTGTCGTTATTATTCCCGTGCTTGCGGTGGGACTGTTTTTGGTCAGCCGCAAGGCAATGCCGGCATTCCGTCGCGTTTTCAAAAAATACGACCGCCTGAACGAATCCATTGAGGAAAACGTGCGCGCTATGCGCGTAGTCAAGGGCTTTTCCCGCGAGGAGTATGAAAAGCAGAAATTCGGCATTGCCGCCGAGGATATCTGTAAGGACTTCACCAAGGCAGAACGCATTGTAGCCTGCAACTCTCCGCTGATGCAGTTTTGCGTGTATTTCAACATGGTGTTCGTCATGCTGGTAGGCTCTTATCTGGTCATTTCCAGCAACGGTACGCTGATCAACGTAGGCGAGATCTCCGCCATGCTGACCTACGGCATGCAGATCCTCATGCAGCTGATGATGCTGTCCATGATCTACGTTATGCTGACCATGTCCTCGGAGTCCATGAAGCGTATCGTAGAGGTACTCGACGAGACCTCGGCGCTGCAAAATCCTCAAAATCCCGTCCTGCAGGTTGCAGACGGCTCGGTGGAATTTTGCAACGTCAGCTTCAAATATTCCAAAGCCGCAAAAAACTTTGCACTGTCCGGCATTGATCTCAAAATTGAATCCGGTATGACGGTAGGCATTCTGGGCGGTACCGGCACCAGCAAATCCACCTTGGTGCAGCTGATCGCTCGGTTGTACGATACCACCGAGGGAAGTGTCAAGGTCGGCGGCGTGGACGTGCGCGAATACGATCTGAACACGCTGCGCAACGCCGTTGCCATGGTGCTGCAAAAAAATCTGTTGTTCTCCGGCACCATCAAGGAGAATCTGCGTTGGGGCAATCCCGACGCCACCGACGAGGAAATGCAGGAGGCCTGCAAATTGGCGCAAGCAGATGAATTCATCTGCAGCTTCCCCGACGGCTACGATACCAAGCTCGAGCAGGGCGGCACCAACGTGTCGGGCGGACAAAAGCAGCGCTTGTGCATTGCCCGCGCATTGCTCAAAAAGCCAAAAATTTTGATTTTGGACGATTCTACCAGCGCGGTGGATACCAAGACCGATCTGCTCATCCGCGCAGGCTTCAAAACTTATATCCCGCAAACCACCAAGATCATTATTGCACAGCGCGTAGCGTCGGTACGGGATGCCGATATGATTTTGGTGATGGATAACGGCAAGATCGCCGCCTGCGGCACGCACGATACGCTGCTCAAGGACTGTGCCATCTACCGTGAGACCTACGAGCAGCAGACGAACGGAGGCGATGACAATGAGTAAGGTACCCGCACGCGGCCCCAAGCCCCGTTTCCAGCCCAAAACGCTCTCACGCGTCATCAAGCTGTTATTCCATTATTATCCGCGCCTGCTGCCGCTGGCTATGTTCTGTATCATTTTTTCTGCCGGCGTTTCGGCCATTCCATCCATTTTTACGCAAAAGGTGCTCAAGGTCATCACTGACGCATTGGCAAATGACAGTATGACTTGGGCGGTTGCCAAGCAGGAGATCTTTCCGCTGATCGGGATCCTGATCGGATTATATGTCGTGTCGATCTGTCTGATCACGCTGCAGACCCAGCTGATGGCGTATATTACGCAGGGCTTTCTCAACAAGATGCGCTGCAAAATGTTTGACGAGATGCAGAATCTGCCCATCCGTTATTTTGACACCCACAAGCACGGCGATATTATGAGCTATTACACCAATGATATCGACACGCTGCGCCAATTGGTCTCGCAAGCCATGCCAAGTCTGCTGCAATCGGGCATCATCGTCTTGACGGTGTTGTTCATTATGCTGTATTACAGCGTATGGATGACGCTGGTGGTGTTGTTGGGCGTCGTGCTGATGGTCTTCGTCTCCAAGCACATCGGCGGCGGCTCAGCAAAATACTTTATCCGTCAGCAAGCCTCTATCGGCAAGGCTGAAGGCTTCATTCAGGAAATGATGAACGGGCAAAAGGTGGTCAAGGTCTTCTGTCGCGAGGAGCAAAGCAAACAGGATTTTGACGAGATCAACGACGCTTTGTTTGAGGACAGCTACCGCGCACACGCCTATGCCAACGTACTGGGCCCCATCATTATGAACATCGGCAACATTTTGTACGTGGTGTGCGCCACCGCGGGCGGACTGTTCCTGCTGTCGGGGATGCCCAACCTTGCCATCGGCCCCTTTGCGGTATTTACCATTGATATCATCGTGCCGTTTCTCAATATGACCAAGCAATTTACCGGCAACGTCAACCAAGTATCGCAGCAGATCAACTCCATCGTTATGGGTCTGGCGGGTGCGTCGCGCATCTTTGCGCTGATGGATGAGCCCGCCGAAGCTGATGACGGATACGTCACGCTGGTCAACGCCACCGTAGGTGAGGACGGCGCGGTCATTGAAGCAGACCACCACACGGGCCATTGGGCGTGGAAGCACCCGCACAACGACGGCACCGTGACCTACACCCTGCTCAAGGGCGACGTTCGTTTGACCGACGTCGACTTCGCTTACGAAGAAGGCAAGCCGGTGCTGCGCGAGGTCAGCGTATACGCTGAGCCGGGACAAAAGGTTGCCTTTGTCGGTGCGACCGGCGCCGGTAAGACCACCATCACCAACCTCATCAACCGTTTTTATGATATCGCAGACGGCAAGATCCGTTACGACGGCATCAACATCAACAAGATCAAAAAGAACGATCTTCGCCGTTCCTTGGGCATCGTGCTGCAGGAGACCAATCTGTTTACCGGAACGGTTATGGACAACATCCGTTACGGTTGTCTGGAGGCGTCGGATGAGGCCTGCATTGAGGCTGCCAAGCTGGCAGGTGCACACGATTTCATTACGCGGTTGCCGCAGGGCTACGAGACCGAGCTTTCTAATAACGGCGCGAACTTGAGTCAGGGGCAGCGTCAGCTGCTGGCCATTGCGCGCGCAGCGGTTGCCGATCCACCGGTCATGATCATGGACGAGGCCACCTCCTCCATTGACACCCGCACCGAAGCCATCGTGCAGCGCGGTATGGATAAGCTGATGGAGGGCAGGACAGTATTTGTCATTGCGCACCGTCTGTCCACCGTTATGAATTCGGATGTGATCATGGTATTGGATCACGGACGCATCATTGAGCGCGGCAGTCACGCCGATCTGATCGAACAAAAGGGCACCTATTATCAACTGTATACCGGCGCATTTGAACTGGAATAAAGCAAAGCAGGTGACGAAATGAAAATTCTCAACTACGGATCTCTCAATTTGGATTACGTTTATCAAGTACCGAATTTCGTGCGGGCAGGCGAAACCGTCAGCGCTCTGCGCCGTGACGTCAACATCGGCGGCAAGGGACTCAATCAGTCCATTGCGCTGGCGCGTGCCGGTGCCGAGGTGTATCACGCAGGCTGTGTGGGAAAAGACGGCAAAATGCTGACCGACTTTTTGCAGCAAAACGGGGTGAACACCTCGTTAATCGCTTGCGTAGAGGAGCCGAGCGGACACGCCATCATTCAGGTGGATCCGAACGGACAAAACTGCATTCTCATCCACGGCGGTGCCAATCGGTGCATCACTGAGGCGCAGATCGACGCGGCGCTGGAGCAGTTTGCGATCGGTGATTTTTTACTGCTGCAAAATGAGATCAACGACATTGATCTCATCATCCAAAAGGCTCACCAAAAGGGACTGACGGTAGTGCTTAACCCCTCCCCCATCACCGCTGAGCTTTTGCAGGCGGATCTGCAAAACGTGGATTGGTTCCTGCTCAATGAGACCGAGGGCGCGGCCCTTGCCGATCTGCCCGACTGTGATGCCGATGCCGTTATGCAGGCGTTGCGCATCAAGTATCCTCAATCCAAATTCGTGCTGACACTCGGGTCTGCGGGTGCGCGATATTTCGACCGTGAGAAGCACGTCAACGTTGCAGCACGGCGCGTGCAGGCAGTAGACACCACCGCGGCAGGCGATACCTTCACAGGCTTCTTCCTGGGCGAGCTGCTGCGCGGCGGCACAGTCGAAAATGCATTGGAGCTTGCATCCTGCGCCTCGGCGCTGACGGTAACCAAGGCGGGCGCTGCACAGTCCATTGCACCGCTCGAGCAGGTCTTGGAATTTCAAAAACAATAAAACAAAAATGAAAATCCCTATGGTAGTCTGATTCTACCATAGGGCGTTTCTTCTATCCGCGGTGGCGGAGTATTACGATCATACCATCAGTAACACTCGCGTCGGATATTTTGATCGATCTTTTCTCGGTAATAACCGTCCGGCTTCTGCTTGATGACATAGCAATGCAATCCGTTTCCATCGGGCAGGAAGCGATTTTGGCCGCTTTGGGGGCAAACCGTTGCCGTTCCGCGGCAAACTTCGTAGCCTGCAGTGTGCTCGTCGCCCTCCAAGGCCAACTGCACCAGCATGGGATCCCAGGAGCTTCTTCCCTCTCCCGAGCCGTGATCCGATAGTGCCAGATGCAACGGATCGTCTGCAGCGAGCTGCCCGCCGGTCAGCACCGTTTCACCCACCTCAAAGCCGAGGAAGGTGATGGGAACGGGGCAAAGTGAGCAAACCGCGGCACCGCCTTGTGCAGAGCGCGTATTGCGCTTGAAATTATTTTCAAGCCCCGGATCCTCGTCCCATTTGCCCGCCATCATCCAGACCTTGGACACCTTTTGGCGAAACAGCTCCACACCCGAAAGCGGGCTGTATTCATCTGCACCGCTTTGCAGCACGGCGGCAAGCATTTGCGGATAGCCGATCTCAATGATCTCGACGGGCTCGCTTGCCGTTGCCAGCAGGCGGCGGTAGAGTGCCACGGGGTGTTCTGCGGTTTGATTGGTGACGCTGCCGTCAGACAATGCAGCCAAACGCTTTTGATAGGGCGGATTTCCGCCGAAATCGGTGGCTTCGCGATCCAAGGCAATGGGGATGCCCTGCACACCCTCGCTGCACAAAAAGCCGTGTAGCGAGGATACCGAATGCTCCATACAGGCATTGATGCCGATACCGAGCAGACGGATCTGTCCGTGACGCACCGCTCTGCACAACAGTCGCAGCGCTACGGCATCGTCGCAATCGGTCCACCAATCGGTGCCTAAAATAAACTGTCTCATCGCGTTTTTTATCGGATTACAGATCCAAGAAATCCTTGCGATACTCTACGCCAAAGCGCTCGGCAACCGCACGAAGCTGATCGTCTTCAATGGTGTTGATGCGGGGCATCGAACCGGGGATCATATAAAGCTGTGCAGCTTTTTCCACCGTTTCAATCAAACCGAACGCTTCGTCCATGGTCTTGCCGGTGCCGTAGATTCCGTGCAGGCCCCAGACCACCAAACGGTATTCCTTCATTTTTTCGGCGGTTGCTTCACCGATGGCGTTATTGCCGCAAACCATCCAGGGCAGCACGCCTACGCCGTCGGGGAACACCACGATGCATTCGGTACAGGTCTTCCAAAGAGCACGGGTGAAAATTCTGTCCTCCAGCGGCACGACCTGATTCATCGCCAGCGTATAGGTGGGGTGGCAGTGAGTAACCACGCGGTTTTCGGGATCGACCGACAGTCTTGCCATATGGCTCATGAGATGTGCGGGCAGCTCGGAGGTGAATTTTCCGCCGTCCTTATAGCCCCACAGCAGCTCTGCCGTGCAGCCATCCTCGGCAATGCGAATGATACCCAGTTTGGATTCGGGGTCATCGCTGATGTTTTTGAAATACTCACCGGTTCCGGTTACGATAAAGATCTTACCGATCAGCGGTTTGGCATTAAAGCCGATGGGGATACGGCGGATGACGTTATCGAGATCCAGATAGACCCCAACCATTTTTTCATCCAGCATGTAGCTGATGTTACCGCCGTTGCGCTCGTCCCAGCCGAGACGGTACATATTAGCGGTGGTTTTTTTCATTTCCTCCATAAACGGAGCGTTGTAGATATAATGCATAAGGAAACCTCTTTTTTATTCACGGAATAATTTTGAATACTCTTGTTTTGCCTGCCGCAGGTCCTTGCTTGCCGCAGTTTCGTAACCGATCAAGGCATAGGTCGCATCGATCAGATGGCCGAAGGCGGGATCATCCAACGCCTTGCAGCGGAAGGACTGACGCGGGGAGTTGATGTCTTCGCCGCTGATCTGGAAAAATCCGTGCTGCTCGCACAGACCGATCAGACGGTCAAGCTGCTCGCGGGTATTGCGGGTAGGCATATAGGTGATGGCGTCGAAGCCGTAGTCCTTGATGACCTGCACCAGCTCGTCCAGATAGTCGTCCTCGAATTTCTGTGCCTTTTTGTCGCCGGTGACTGACTGTCCCACGTCACCCAGATACGCATAAGCGGCGATCCCGCCGTTTTGATGCACCATCTGCACGAAATCTGCAACCTTGGGACACTCATCGGTGGCGTCAACGTAGAATTTCTCTACCATATTGCTCTTGAGGGCACCGAGAATATCATATTCATAATATTGCGGCGTCTTGTCCCCGTCGGCGATCTGTGCAACAACCTTTTCGGACAGCTGCAGCTGCATCTCATCCTTGAGAAAATGCACGACCTGCTCGGGCGTGGGATAACGGGCAGTGATCTTTTTGGCGAGAGCGTACAAAATATGCCGCTCGGTGACCGAGCCGCCCTTGTCAAAATTGGACAGCGGCAGAACGTCGGTATCAAAATCCAAGCTCAAGCCGTAAGGCTGCACCAATTCGGTAATATTTTGGCACATTTTACGATTGCGCTGATTGCGTTTTTCGCGGTAAGGGGCAAAAAAGGCATCGACTGCTTCGATATTCTGATGCGGGATGCCGTGCATGGCAACGTACGCCACGCTTTTTTGGTCGGGGTTATTGATGCGCCGACCGTTGAGCGCCGTCATAGACATATCCACGCGGCATTCCACACCGCAGGTGACCGGCATCCCGATGACCTCTGCTGCCGCTAAAAATTCACGAATGCCTGCAGCCGAATCGTGATCCATGATACCCGCCGTTTTCAAACCATTCTGCCATGCCATATAGACGGCATCGGTCGGCGTATAGGGAGAAAAGGAGTAGGTGGTATGGATGTGATTGTTGACGTAGATGGTCTCTTCGGGCGCGGGCAATTCTCCGCGCTGCGTTTTTTGATAGATCTCCTGTAATTCCTTGACTGTCATTGAACCGTCCTCCGCTTACTTGAGCATTTCCTGACCGCCGGTGACGGGAAGCGCCTGACCGGTCTCGTAGGTCTGCTCAACGATATAGAAGATGGCACGGGCAACGTCCACGGGATCGCAGCCGCGATTAAGGGGAACCTTGCTCTCATAGAAGCGGCGAACATCCTCAATGGTCTTGGCACCCGGTACCTTGCCGGCGTTGAGGTACTGCACGAACAGTCCGCGCTCGGGATCCGACCACAGCGGGCCGTTGAGGTAGTTGCCGGGACAAACGGCGTTGACCTTGACGTTATATTCCGCCAATTCCATAGCAAAGGACTGGGTCAGGCCGATGCCGCCGAACTTGGAGCCGGCGTAAGCAAAGTTTTTGTTGGAGCCTGCCAAGCCGGATTTGGAGTTGACCTCGATGATATCCATCATATAATCGGGTGCATATTTATGCTGCAGACGCATAACGGCAGAGGCGTATTTGGCACACAGGAAATAGCCGGTATAGTTGACGGCGGTGACCATTTCGAAATTCTGCTTGGTCATTTCCTCCAGACCACCTGCACGCAGAACGCCTGCATTGCTGACGAAGATATCCAGACCGCCAAAGTGCAGCACGACCTGATCGAGCAAGGCTTTGACCGAATCCTCATCCGAGACGTTAACACCCACGGCGAGACCGCAATTGCCAAACTGTGCGGCAGTTGCCTTGGCACCCTCCAAATTCATATCGGCAATCACCAGATAGGCGCCTTCCTTTGCCATTGCCTCGGCAATCCCTTTACCGAAGCCTTGTGCACCGCCGGTGACGACGGCGATCTTGTTGGCCAGGCGTTTGGTGTTGCCGCCTGCCAGACTGACCTTAGAGCGATAGCTTTCGACCTCCCAGTTGACGATAAAGTCAATGAGAAAATCGGGCATAACGCTGACGCCGCCGAAGGACGCAGCATATGCGACGACCTGAATGGCGTCGAGCATAACCTCCTGCGCCGTCAGGGCCTCCTGCACCGTCATACCGCAGGAGAACATACCGAGGCCCTCAACAAATACGATCTTGGGCTGATAGCCGTTTTGTGCGGTGAAGGCTTCAAAGGCGTCCTTTAACTGCTCTGCCGTAGCATCCTGCGGTAATGCAAGCTGCTTGGCTTTGGCATAAACAATGTGATCGGGAGACAAGCTCTTGGTGGTGGGATCATAAGAGAGGATCTCACGGTTTGCGGCAAACTTGACGGTAGCGGGTTGTCCCTTGCCGTACAGCATACGCAGTACCGGAGAGAGGGCGACCACTCGTTGCAGGTCGAATTCGATCGGCTCGAGGTCGGGCTTGCGGACAATCGCATTGTCCAGCGCCGTCATGACCTGCTGTGCCAAGGCGTCGATCTGCTCGGTGGTATCGGCAGCAAAGAAGATGCCGTGGTTTTGCAAGAACAGGATCTCTACCTGTTTTCCGGTCTTTGCCTGATAGGCGTCCATGACCTTTTTGCATTCCAACGCCAAAATATAGCCCGGCTTGCAGGCGTCGACCCAAACGGCATCGGGGAACAGACGCTGCATGGCTTCCTTGCCCTCTTTGGAGCAGGTCAGACCGTTGACCATGGTGGGATGCACGTGCAGCACGTACTGCTGTGCAAACAGATTATGTAACAAGGTCTCAACCGAGGGACGGCGGTTCTCACCGCGCACGCGGGCATTCATCATGTCCGACAAAACGGCGGCTTCGCGTTCGTCCTCATCCTGCGGATACTGTGCCGTCCACATTTCGTCCAGCAAAGTGCGCTCCAAAACGACAAAATCCTCGGGGCGAATGGTGGCAAGTGCGGTACCGGAGCCCTTGACCCACAGATGATCGGCACTTTTGAAGGAAGTATTTCCGCCGCCTGCAAGAACGTATCGACTGTCAGCGCCATACTGATTGGACATTGCTGCAAGGGCTTGTAATTGCGTTGTATACATGGTTTTTTCCTCCTGTTCGTTATGCTCTTTCGGAAAGGATTTTCTTTTCATACGCGCGCACGGCGGGCATATAGGCACTGTCCACCTGTTCGCGGCGCAGATATTCCTCCCAAACGGCACCGAAGGGAGCGGTCTTAAGATCCTCCTGCAGGATCATCATATCGGTGTAGTTGGCCTCGTCCTGCAGTTTTTTGAGCTGTGCGGCAGGCTCAAGCAGTGCATAAAGCAGCGCCTTCTTAACGTTGCGCACGCCCGTGACCAGCGCCGAGATGCGGTTGATGGAAGCATCAAAATAGTCGGTGGCCAGGAACACGCGATCCAGCGCGTCGTTGCGTACCAATTCCTTGGCGATCTCACGGGTCTCGTCGTCAAACAGCACCACGTGGTCGGAGTCCCAACGCACGGGACGAGTAATATGCAAAGCCATATTCTCGTGGAACAAAAGCAAGGACGAGATCTTGTCGGAAACCAGCTCGGTGGGATGATAATGGCCGTTGTCCATCAGCGGAGTGATGCCGGCTTTGTCGGCGTAGGACAGACAGAACTCTGCCGAGCCGACGGTGTAGGACTCCAGACCGATACCGAACACCTTGGATTCCAGGGTGACGTAGACCTTTTTCTTATCGTAAGGAATGGAGAGGATCTCATCCAACGATTCCTTGAAGCGGCGGCGCGGGCCGATGCGGTCGGCGGGCAGATCCTTGTAGCCGTCGGGGATCCAGATATTCATAACGCTGGGAACGCCGGTCTCGTTAGCAAAATATTCTGCGATCTTCAGGCAGGCCTTGCCATGCTCGACCCAGAACTTACGCACCTCGTCAACCGGTGAGGAAAGCGTGAGATTATCACGTACCATGGGATGCGAGAAAAAGGTGGGGTTAAAATCGATACCCATACCGCGTGCCTTAGCAAATTCCACCCATTTGGCAAAATGGCGGGGCTCAAGCGCATTGCGGTCAGCGCGTTCGCCGTTTTCAAAAATAGCATAGCAAGCATGCAGGTTGAGCTTCTTTTTGCCGGGAATCAAAGAAAACGCAACATCCAAGTCGTCCATAAGTTCCTGCGGCGTTCTTGCCTTGCCGGGATAATTGCCGGTGGTCTGAATACCGCCCGAGAGAGCTTCTGCGGTGTCAAAGCCGGTCACGTCGTCTCCCTGCCAGCAGTGCACGGAAACGCAAACCTCCTTGAGTCTCTCAAGGGCTTGCTCGGCATCAACGCCGAATGCGGCGTAGGTGTTTTTTGCATCGATATAATTTGACATGATCACTTAACCTCCTGAACGGAAAAAGATTCGGCAACCAGAGCGCGTGCCTCCTGCAAGGAAATGCCCTGATCACGCATAAGTTGTGTAATAATGTTACCGGTTGCGGTTGCCTCGGTGGGGCCCGCAAACACGCGGCGACCGATGTACTGTGCCGTCAATTTATTGAGGTATTCCTCACGGCTGCCGCCGCCCACGATACGGACGGCCTCTACCGTTTTGCCGGTCACCTCTTCGATCTCCTTGACGGTATCGCAATAGGCGGTAGCCAAGGAATGATAGACACAGGACATCACGTCCTCCAGCGGCAGCTCGGGTTTTCCGAGCTTTTCGCGAATGGCACCGATCATACTCTTAGGTGCGGCAAAAGCAGCATCGTTGACGTCCACCGTTTCACGGAAGGAGCTGTTTTCTGCCATATGCATGAGCTCATCGTGTGAATGCTTTTTGCCAAGCTCAATGCGGATCTGCTGCTTCATCCACATGCCGGTAATATTTTTGAGGAAACGGAAGCGGTAGTCCACGCCGCCCTCGTTGGTGAAGTTGCTCTTGAGCGCCTGCGCGGTCGTGACCGGCTCCAGTAGCTCCATACCGGCAAGACTCCACGTTCCGGAGGAGATGAACATCTGACCCTCCTGCAGCGGAATGGCGGCAACGGCGGAAGCGGTATCGTGACTGGGTGCCAAAACCACGTCAGTCTGATAACCGACCTCTGCCTCGATCTCAGGCAGCAAGCCACCGAGCAGCGTGCCGGGCAAGGACAAGGGCAAGAAAATATCCTCCTTGATGCCCAACCGTCTGAGCAGTTCAAGGTCCCATGCCTTTTCTTTGGCATTGACCAAACCCGAGGTAGTTGCCTCGGTGTATTCGTTTGCCATTTTTCCGCTCAAGCGATATGCCAGATAATCCGGCAGCATAAGGAAATGAGCTGCTTTGTCCAAACGGCTCTTGTCTTCGCTCATGAGCTGATAGATGGTATTGAAATACTGCGTCTGAATTCCCGTGCGCTGATACAGCTCCTCGCGCGGGATGATCTCGTCCACCTTTTCCACCATACCTGCCGTACGAGAATCGCGATAGGCATAGGTGGGGTAGCAGACGTTTTTCTCGCTGTCGAGCAGGACGTAGTCGACACCCCAGGTATCGATTGCCATGCTCACGGGGATCTTGCCCTGTTGCTTACACAGCTTCATACCCGCAACGATCTCACCGAACAAACGATCGGTATCCCAAGTCAGGGTTCCGTCCTCAAGGGCGCTCATTCCGTTTTCAAATCGGTAAATCTCCTCCAACACCAATTTCCCATTCTGCACACTGCCCAGAATGTGACGGCCGCCGGAAGCGCCGATATCAATGGCAAGATAATACTGCAAAACAAACACCTCTTTCTAAATCATTCTGTTGCAAACAGACAATTTCACATTTACAATTATGATACCATATAATGTCATAAAAAGCAATGTTTTCATTGGAGTTTATTGAACAAAAAGTGCCCGATTCTGCAGGCTGCAGATCGGACACTTTTGATTTTACGGGGTTACCTCACCAAATTATTTGGTCAACTCATCAATGCTCAACAAAACATCGCTATCGCCCATCACGGTAGGAAGCTTTCCATCCCATTTGTTCCACTTAACATAATCAACATAGTCCGGTGATTTCGCCAACGCCTCCTGAATGAGCTCGATGCTTTCTGCTTCAGCCTGCGCCTGAGTAATCTTCTGCTTCGCCTCTACCTCAATACGGGCAAGATCCTGCTCTGCTTTTAACGCATTCTGCTGAGCGGTCTGTTTGGCTTCTACCGCGGCATTGAATTCCTCGGAAAAGTCAAAGTTCACGATATTGAAGATCTCAACCGTGATTCCGTAAGGATTGATCTTCTGTGAAAGCACATTTTTGATCTGATCACCGACGGTCTGACGCTTTGTAATGAGCTCCTCAGCGGTAAACTGTGCAGTCACCGACTTAATACTCTCCTGAATGGCAGGAGAAATAATGACGGTACTGTAATCGGTACCAACGCTTTTGTACAACTTGGCGGAAGAGGTCGGATTCACATGATAGTTGACCGCCACTACGTAAGAAACGATCTGCAGATCCTGTGAGGATGCCGTTCCCTCGGTCTCGATCTTTTGGGTGCGGTTGTCCATTTTAACGACCCTTTGTACAAACGGCGCCTTAAAATGGATTCCTTCGTTCAACACCTGATCCGATACCGCGCCAAAGGTCATAACGACGCCGGTATGTCCGGCATTCACAATTGAAAAGCACGAAAGCGCTACGATCAGTGCCACCAAAACGGCAGCGACAATCAGGACGATACGGACGACCTTTGAGGAATTGGGTTCGAGTTTTTTGATTTTTGACATATTAATTCTTCCTTTCTTTTTTGCCGGTATGAGCCGCAGTGCGCATCTGCATATAAAAAACTCATACACAGCAAGCTGTGTATGAGTCTCATTCTTCTGATTCACCGAAAGGCCGCGGCCTTTGTGATGACGGTGGGATCACACACGACGTGTGGAATTACTCCCTCATATCGATTGCTATTTTATCATAATTCGTATTATTTTGTCAAGATGCCCGCCCAAATTTTACAATTTATACACAATTCGATCAGATCGACAATAGCGCGATGGCAACGCCGCCCACCGCAACTCCGAACCATTGCCGAAGCGAAAGACGCTCTTTAAACAAAATGACCGACAGCACCGACGTTACAGCGATCCCACCTACGGCGGTGGTGGGATAGATCAGGCTGGGTGACAAGGGGCCTGCTGCCAACAAAATAACAAATAAATTTAGCAAAAGATTCAGGGTTCCAGCAAGAACCGGAAAAAATCCGCTGCTGCACAGCACCTTTTTCGGTTCTTGAACAGGAGCGCGCAGGTACAGTAACGCGCACATCGCAACAGCAGGGATCATGGCAAAAAACATAAGCATATTGCCGTGCTGATTGTGATACTGCATCTGCTGCGTTTTTTGCAAGATGACGCAACCTGTATTGCCAAAAAAAGCAATACTGATATAGAAAAACCATTTTGCCGACAATTTTTCCTGAGAGCTCTTTTTCTGATATAAACAAAGCAGCAGCGATATCACAACCAGACACAGTCCGCTCAAAACGACGGCATTGATCTTAGAGTTCCAGAAGATCATGCCCCAGACTGTCACCACGATCAAAGAAAAATTCATGATCAGCGAGCTGAGCGCAACGGGGCCGTGCTTCATGGCATAAAGTAGGCAGACAACCGATGTAACGTAGCAAACACCGTAGCCAAGACTGTACAGTAAAACACCGGGTTCAAAACTGAGATCGCACAGATAAAAGATGCCCCAACCCACCAACACGGAAACGGCGAGCAAGAGATTGTAAAGAGACGCGGCGTTTTTGACCGAAACATTTTTACAGTTGAACAGATTGCCGAAAATGGCTGTGGCACCCGAAAAAACGGCAGCAGAAAACAATAGTAAATAATCCATAAAGATCCCTTCTTAACGGTTGATTCAATCGGCAGAATACAACTGATATAATTCGCTGTAAAGCCCGCCTTGAGCAATGAGCTCGCGGTGACTGCCGGATTCCTCAATGCCGTTTTCGGTCAGCACCAAAATACGGTCTGCATTTTTGATGGTGGTCAGTCGGTGCGCGATGGTGAAGGTGGTTCTTCCCTTCGCCAAGCGCTCCAAGGATTGCTGCACCAAGCGCTCACTTTCATTGTCCAGCGCGCTGGTCGCTTCGTCCAGAATGAGAATGGGCGGATTTTTGAGAAACACGCGGGCAATGGAGATACGCTGCTTTTGGCCGCCCGAAAGCTTGATGCCGCGTTCTCCGACGTAAGAATCGTAGCCGTCGGGCAAAGCATCGATAAACTCGTCGGCGCCCGCCAATTTTGCAGCGGCACGGATTTCCTCATCGGTGGCATCCTCCTTACCGTAAGCAATATTTTCACGGATACTGCCCGAGAACAGATAGACATCCTGCGCCACCATACCGATGTTTTCACGCAAGGAACGCAGCGTGACCTCTTTGATATCGGTGCCGTCAATGCGCACCGTCCCGCTGCTGACGTCATAAAATCTCGGGATGAGCGAGCACAGCGTCGTTTTACCGCCGCCCGAGGGGCCGACCAGTGCAACGCTCTCCCCCGGCTTAACCTGCAGAGAAAGATGCGAGATAACATCACGCTCGCCCTCAGAATAATGGAACGAGACCTCGTCAAAGGTGATCTCACCACGCACACTCTCAAGCGCACTTGCGTCTTTGGCGTCACGGATCTCGGGCTCAATGTCCATAATCTCGCTAAAACGCTCGATACCGGTCATACCGCGCTGGAACTGCTCGGTAAATTCCACGATGCGGCGCACCGAGGTCATCAGGGTGGAAACAAACATCAGATACGCCACGTAGTCGCCGGCGGAAATACTGTCGGCACGCAAGAAAAAGGCGCCTGCCGCCACAACGGTGATATACATAATACCGTCAAACAGGCGCGTGCAGGACTGAAATCCGCCCATGATCTTGTAGACACGCTCTTTGACCTTGAGAAAAACGCCGTTGCCGTCGTCAAATTTTTTCTGCTCATATTCTTCCTTGGCAAAGGATTTGACCACGCGGATGCCAAGCAGGCTGTCCTCAACCTGCGAATTGAGCTCGCCGATCTGCTTGCGCGAATCGCGAAAGCCCTCCTTCATACGACGACGGAACAGCGAAAGCACCAAGATCATCGGCGGCATGACCGCAAACACGATGAGGGTCAGCGGCACGCTGACGGTACACAGAATGATGAAGGAGCAAACGATCTTGAGCCCCGCGATGAAGATCTCCTCGGGGCCGTGGTGGGCAAACTCGGTGATATCAAACAGATCGTTGGTGATGCGGGACATCAAGGTGCCGACCTTGGCACTGTCGTAGTAAGAAAAGGAGAGCTTTTGCAGGTGGTCAAAAAAGTCGTGGCGCATATCCGATTCCATTTTGGCACCCATGATATGTCCCACCGACGCCATGTAATAATTGGCCAGCGTGTCGATGATCCGCAGAACCACGTACAGCAGCGTGCAGCGCAGGATCAGCTCCACCGTCAATGCGCTGATATCGTTGGTGGCACATTCGGTGATGTGACGCACGATCATGGGCAGCACCAGCTCGCAAACGGTGGTCAGCGCGGCACAAAGCAGGTCGCAGACCAAAATAAACCGATATTTTTTGTAATACGGCAGAAAGCGCTTGAGCAAGCCGCCGTTTTTGGATTGTTTCATTTCTTTTCTCCTGCTTAACATTTTAAGATCATCTTTTACGCGGGGGATACGGTGTCAATAGTCCATTCATACCTCACGCTCTGTTTTACGGTTCTTCAACCGTATAATTTACTGCCGTGATATTCATCCACCAACTGCTTGGCGTTTTGATTCTTATGCGAAAGCAGCCAAGCAAAGACTTGAGGATTGGAATAGGTATCACACCAGGCATCGTGCGTGTTTTGAGGATAAACCGTCAATTTTGCATTGCCGCCGCAATGATTGACGGCATCCACCATTTTTTGCGATTCCTCAAGCAACACAATCTGATCCAAGGCGCCATGAAACGCCCACACCGGAACGTTGGCAAGTCTGCCGGCATTCCAATACATTCCACCGCCGCAAATCGGCACGATGGCGGCAAACAGTTCGGGCAAACTCATGGCGAGTTGCCAGGTACCGTATCCGCCCATACTGGGTCCCATCAAATAAACACGCTCGGGGTCAGTAAATTCTGCAGCGCTGACGGCACGGGCAAAACGACTCAACTGTTCAAACAGGTCAAACCAGGTGTTGGCGCAGCACTGCGGTGCCACCGAGATAAATTCAAAATCCGCCATTTGATCGGTGATGACAAAAAATGGGTTTTGGCGTGTGACCTCCAGATCATTGCCCCTTCCGCCCGCACCGTGCAACAAAATGATAACGGGATATTTCTTGCCCTGTTGGTACCCGTTCGGATAACGAACAATGGCATGTAGCGATTCAAAACCGATTTCTTCGTAACGCACAGGTTCCTCCTTATTCAATCCGATAATTTTGAAAAATCCTCTATGTAGCAATCAGCATCACGCTTGATCTCTTCGGTATATTCTGCAGAGGAAGCATCGTAGACCCCGCAGACCCAAAGTCCTGCCTGCTTGGCGGTCTGAACGGCGTTGAGGTTGTCGTCAAAAAACCGAACCTCCTGCGCCGGCACGCCAAGCTCTTCCGCCGCCATATGATAGATGCGAGAGTTTGCCTTGGTGGTGCCAAAATCGTCACAGGACCAAATATGATCGAACAGGTCGCGAATACCCAAGCGATCCAAGCAAGGATCGAGCGTATCATGCGAGCTGGCGGTCAGGATGTTCAGGCTTGCCCCCTGCGACTTCAGCCGTTTGAGCGTCGCAATGACATGCTGCTTAGTCTCAACACGGTGCCGATATCCGTCCAGCATATGATTCTTCATACGCTGCATAACGGCTTCCTTGGACAGCGGCACGCCCATATCGATGAAATATTTCGCCGTGTCCTCGGCGCCCAACGGAGTCACGATCTTGACCAGATCGTCGCCGTAGGGAATTTGATACGCGTCCAGAATCTCCAGCATGGCCGAAATATAGACCGGCATGGAATCGACCAAGGTGCCGTCAAAATCGAATAAATAGGTTTGTTTCATATTTTTCCCCTAACTTTTAATCCAATGTTAAATACGGGCGACGCCGGTTTCTTTTGCGGTTCGAATAACGGCTTGTGCTACCGTCTGCGCCACGCGCTTGTCCAGCGCGGAGACGATAATATTTTCCTCGGTGATCTCCTGCTCGGGAATGAGAGAGGCCAGAGCATACGAGGTGGCGACCTTCATTTCCTCATTGATGCAGGAGGCGCGGCAATCCAGCGCACCGCGGAAGATGCCGGGAAACGCCAGTACGTTATTGATCTGATTGGGGAAATCCGAGCGGCCGGTACCTACGACGCGGGCACCTGCTGCTTTGGCGATGTCCGGCATAATCTCGGGCGTGGGGTTTGCCATGGGGAACAAAATACTGTCCGCCGCCATAGATTGGACCATTTCGGGGGTGACCAGATTCGGTGCTGAAACGCCGATGAAAACGTCTGCGCCCACCAAGGCGTCGGCAAGGTCTCCCCGCTGATGCTCCAAGTTAGTAACTTCTGCCATCTGCTCCTGCGCAGGGTTGTTGTTGGGATCGCCCTGACAGATGATCCCAAAGCGATCGCAGAAAGTCAGGTGCTTGACACCCATATTCATCAGGTGCTTGCCGATGGCGATTCCGGCAGAGCCTGCGCCGTTGATGACGACCTTCACGCTGCCGATCTCCTTTTTCACAAGCTTTAAGGCGTTGAGCAAAGCTGCGGCAACGACGATGGCGGTGCCGTGCTGATCGTCGTGAAAAATGGGAATGTCGCAAATTTCCTTGAGCTTACGTTCGATCTCAAAGCAGCGGGGCGCCGAGATATCCTCCAGATTGATGCCGCCAAAGGAGCCGCAAAGCAGATAAATCGTGCGCACGATCTCGTCCACGTCCTTGGAGCGGATGCAAAGTGGGAAAGCGTCCACGTCGGCAAACTCCTTAAAGAGGGCGCATTTGCCCTCCATAACCGGCATACCTGCCTCGGGGCCGATATCCCCCAGCCCCAGCACGGCGGTGCCGTCAGTGACCACTGCCACCAGATTGGAGCGGCGGGTGAGCTCGTAGGATTTGTCGGGATCCTTTTGAATCTCAAGGCACGGCTGCGCGACACCGGGCGTATATGCCAAAGAAAGATCCTCTCTGGTATGAATGGGGGCGCGGGAGATGACCTCGATCTTCCCCTGCCATTCATAATGCTTTTTGAGCGACTCTGCTTTGATATCCATACTGTTTTCCCCTTTGCGACACAACGACGATAGTTTGATTTATTATAGCACCTCTTCGGGCGGGATGCAAGACCAAACCTACAGTTCCAACGAAAGCTGAAGGGACAACATCAAAAGGCGGTGCAAATATAAAAAATAAGTCCTTGTTCAGGACTTATTTTTTTGCGTTTTTTCTTATTGCGGGACAATGCGATTCTCCGTGACGGTGACGCCCCAAGCGGTTTGCACTGTGCTGATGGGCTGCGCCTGAATGGCGGTGGCAACGATCTCTACACACAGAGAATATCCTGCGGGAGGATCCCCGACGGGACTGACGGATTGAATGAGGTTCGGAGTGCTCTCCCCCGCCAAGACAGAGGTTTCACAGTACCAAAATCCGTCGGAGCCCTGAACCCATCCGGAATCGCTGTAAGCAATGGTGTAATCCGTACCTGCCAAGGGGGCTTTGGCCAAAATCTGCGTATTTTCGCCCTTGGATTGCCAATTGATTACAACGGCAGCGCGGATGAAAGCAGCTGTATTTCCCGTATTTTGAATGCTGACGTTGGATTTCACCGTACCGTCAAAGGTCTCGTTGACGCTGCAGGAAACAGATCCCGGCTCCAAGGTATTCTCCAACGGAGGAGTTTGGGTTGCAATGTAGGCAAGGACGGCTCCGGTGCCGATCGAAAGCAAAAGCAAAAACGATACAACGGTTATGAGCCGACGCTTATTTTGAAACAGCAGTTGACGCAACACAGGGTCGCCCTCCTTTCATCCGAGATTAAAATAATTACGCTGCAGCGCATTGCCGTCCAACCAAAGCAGGTTGGAGCGCAAGCCGGAGAAAATGACACGATTCTCCTGCGGATCAATGGAAAGCGTAATGCGCTTGGAACTTTCCGCCGTTACATAGCGCCAAGACCAATCTACAAGCTCGGTTACAGTATATTCACCGACGGGAAGTGCAGCAATCATCGCTTGTCCGTTTCCTTGAATGGTGAAGGTAAGGTCAACGTTTTGCGTTTCAGTCCCTGCGACGCCTTGAATGCGGAAGAGATAGCTTTGGTTGGAATCCAGCGGTTCCCACCCTGATTTCATAACAGTGAGCGTCGTTTCCTTGGGAATGAATTTAGCAAAAAATTCCAGACCATCCTTCCAGATGGTTCCGGCTGCCTTGGTCGGTTTGAATTGATTGGTGCTCGGATCAACCAGGGCGGGATCCACCGGTCTGGTGCAACTCGCATCCTCGTACCACCCTACAAACAGATAGCCGTTGGAAACCAAAGGCGCTGAGCCGAGTGCTTGACCTGACACGGCATTGATATTTTCCGAACTGCGGCTGAGTGTTCCGCCACCCATCGAGCCCACCATATAATACTTGATGGAAACGACCGCTTCGAGATACAAGAATTCGATTACGTTATGGCTTTCGTTGACCGAAATATTCAGCAGCTTAACGGCATCACTGGAAAGCTTATATCCCTTTGCCGTCAGATCCGCGGCATTTTCAGTGATCTGCGTTCCGAAGAGGGCGGTGGCGACCTTGTCGCCGATCAGCTGCTTACCCGTGACGCCATCGACGTAGCGCACGGTATACTGATACTCGTTTCGGTCGTAGTAAAGCTCAATGATCATTCCTTCTTCGCCCAAAACAGCGCTGACGCCTGAGGCATCTGCAGGGACATTTACTCCGTTGATCCTTGTACGCGCTGTGTTGAAATGGAAGCCCGTAATATCCAACGCTTTCTGCGTGCAGGTGGTACCGATCACACCAAGGGTTTCTACGGATTGATACTCACGGTAGCCGTCGGTAGCAATATTTTGAATGTAGTGAACCACCTTATAATAGGCGTGCATCTCATCGTGGTTATAATAGAAGGTAATAACGTTATCATCAAAAATACCGTCCCCATCGCTGTCCGTTTCATTTGCCGACAAGATCAACCGCTTTTGATAGGCATCCGGGACCATTTTATCCACTCGCTCAAAAGTCTCGGTAACCACGGAAAGAGAATTTTCCATAACCTTCTTTGTAGGAAGGATCTCTTGTCCGGTGGCGGCGTCGACGTAACGAACCGCATAGGGCATTGCGGGAACAAAAACGTATCGGAAGGTAAATTCATGGGTGCCATCCACACTCATGGTAATGGTGTGACTGTTGACTAAGGGATAATATCCGCTTCTATATTTCTCGTAGAGGTCGGTGCCTGCCTTGGCTTCAAAGGTCTTGTTGTGTCCTGCAATGGCACTGCCCACGGTTAGGTCAGCAACCGGATTCCCGGTAAGATGATCCACGTAATTAACGCGATAGTCAACCGACACGTGGGAGCCCCACTTGGCATAGATATCCATATCGTCCAAAACAGGGATACCGGTGAAGTTAAAGGCCTTTTCTACCCTCTCGCCGTTGACAACGTCCGTATAGAACCATCCTTGGAAGGCGTAGTTTCCGTTTGTGACGTGCTCCGCGGGCGCGTGAGCAAAGGCGCCGTGATCCACGATCTGCGTATTGCCGATCTGCGCGGTCATACGAGAATCCAACCACACCCTGACGGTATGCTTGATGGGCGACCATTTGGCATACAGAAGCAGATTTCCCTCGGGCATTCTCAGGGTCTCCCAATCCACCTCGGTACCGTCATAGCAACCGGGAGAACTGTACCAACCCGCAAATTCATAGGCGTTTGGCTCCAGCGTAGAAGGATACTCCGGAACAAAGTAGTAGCTTTCCAGCTTTGCGCCGTACGGCATCCCGTACTGCCGCTGATCGGTCATGATCTCGCCGTTATTACTGAAATCCAAGGCGTGATCGGTAATGCGGTTGTAATAGAATTTAACGATTTTTTTGTCTTCGCTGCCGGAAATGTTGATCTGATTGTTATAGGAAAAAGACGGGTTAGACTTGTACTGCGTAAAGCCTGCGATGTCAAAGAAGTCCTCCGCTTTGGTGACATAACTGTATTTCGCTTTAATGGTTTTTTCCAAAAGATATTGCTTACCCTCATAGGTGACAACCTCATCTCCTGCGGGCAAAGGCTCTCCCTGCAGGATCTCCATGTAGTACAGCATGGTGTACGGCGTATAGTCCGCCATATCCAACGTGAGGGTAAAGCTATCCGGGGTCATTTTGGTGATATGCACCAAAACCTGCGTATAAGCGGTGGAGCCGGACGGCTTCCAACGCTCGCCTCCGTCATAGACCTTGCCGTTATCGTCGACGATCGGCCAGATATCCTCCAGAGACTGTCCGTATTTTCTGTAAAGCTCCTTGACCACGTTGGTGGAGTTCGAGCTATTGCAGGAGGAGGTATGCGTATGACCGTCGGTAATGCCGCACTTGAGTCTCTTGCAGCTGTCTGAGTGTTCGTGTCCGACCATATTGCATGAATAGCGATAGCAGGACTCGGTATGGGAATGCAAAACGTCTCGATAGCAGGAAAGCCCGTGGGTATGCTCCGTGATCTTACAAAAACATTCATCGGAATGCGCATGCTCCGTATCGTAACCACAGGTCGGATCAACCACAACACCGGAGGAAGCTTTACCGCTATAGCGATACCAAGAACCCTTGATATAGATATATCGGGTGTTACTGAAGGTTCTCTTGTATACGGTTCCGTCCTTGGGATTATCGGGCGCACCGGAGGGGGTAGAGTTTTGCAAATTTCCTACATCCGGCCAACAGTTCTTGACGTGTGTATGCTCAACCAATTGGCAGGTGCACAACGGAGAATGGCTATGCTCCGGAATGATACAGGAGATGCACTCCTGCGTATGCTCGGTGTGCGAATCAAGCAGGCAGGTCAGTTCGGGGGAGCATGCATCGGAATGGACGTGCGAAAAACCGCAAATGTAATCGTAACAGTCATCCTCGTGGTGATGATTGGCGGGAATGGTACATTTCCCCGTTGCTTTTATGCTCAGTTTGTAATAATTTCTCGTGTAATATACGTTGACAACGGTGGATCCGTCACCCTCAACCAAAACCGCCTTGTCGGTCTTGCTTTCGTTGAAGGTGAAATATGCCTCATCATCGATTCCGTCAACCTGAGCGATCAGGTCACGACCATTCACCAAGGATCCGGAAAGCGCACCGAGTTTTTCCAAATGCCCCCAGTAGGTATAACCGGAATCTTCGGCATTTTCACGCCAGAAAACCATGGTATAGGTGGTTTGAGTGGTGATCCAGCGGGCACGGTATTCCAGATTTGCTGCAGGCACGGTAATGGTGGTGCCTGTGGCCAACGCATAATCAGCCTTCTGCTGCTCACTGGGGAGATGTCCGTTATAGGAAACCAACTCCCAACCGTCAAATACATAGCCATGACGGATCGGGGTATTGGCACCCACCGTATCCCCGAATCTGGTATAAACGGGATCGGTGCCATAGCCGCCATTCATATCAAAATCGACCAGATAATAGTTTCTGTCATAGCGAATCTCAACTACGGTAGAGCCGTCAGCAGCAACCTCCAGCCGCTCATAGGAAAGCGCCTTGAATCCGGGAAGCTGCATCTCGGTATACGCAAGGCCCGCAGGCACGACAGAGCCCGTCAGGGCAGAACTGTGGGTAATATAATCGTAAGTCAGGGAATATTCGTCATTGTGAAGATTTTGCAGGTGGTGATGAATCGCAAAATGCACCAAGGCGGGCTCATAGATAACGTTGATGGTAATATCCTCGGTGACGTGTTCGATATTGAAGTTCACTACAGAGGCATCTACATAGTCCTCTTCATCCCGTCGGAACGGCGCATAGCCAACCACTGCAGGGCTCGTAACACTTTCGGAGAAGGAAGAATTGTGTGCCACGGCGGCACCGTAAGGCTCAAAGGCAATGGCATTGTTGTCAAATAAATAATTAATGACGATTGAGTGCGTACGAAGATCTTCCTGTTTCTCCCCGGAGGAGGTTTCTTCTTGCGCTTGTGCCGTAACGGTATTGGCAGAAAATCTGCGGGGCACGGAAACGTTTTGCAAAGAAAGAACCGCATTGGAAAGACGATTGGCGCCGGTCATGCAAATCTCTACCATGTTGGAAATATATTCCTGATCGCTCTTCATCACGCAGCGGACCCTTGACACGGCATTTTCGTCGGTAATGCTGGCAAGCAAGGCATGGGTGACCGCAAGCGTCTGCGCATTTGCGCCGGAGATGTTGATCCAACGCTCGGTAGCGGTAGCGTGACGGATTTGCCATTTGTACTGTAAATTTTCTTCCCCTTGGCAAACCGCCTGCAAGGTGATCTTCTCACCCTCGTCAAGATACAATTCATCGACCCGCTCGCCATCGAGTGCAATATAAGCATTGCCGGCCTCAGAAAGGGCGGGCAGACCAAAAACTCCTGCAAACTCAAGCAAGAGTGACAACAGTAAAACGGCACAAAGAATCCGTTTGATCCAAAGCGTTTTTCTTGGTTTGGTATGCATGATATGCCCTCCTTTCTTTGTGATTTCTTTCAAAACATTTTGCAGCTCGACACAGAGAAGCATTAAAAACGGATTTTAATGCTTCTCTGCACCCTGCTCTCACGGAGCAGACTGCACGAGATCGCTGAAATGCTCAGGCAATGCTTCCAACATAGCGTCATAGCAAGAACCAAAGCCGTATCGCTGAACTGCGTAGGCCATCACATCGATCCTCAGATCTGCAAATTCCTGAATATCCGTATTGGAGTATTCTAAAAGAAAATACAGATTCTCGAACAACACCACCGATTCCGCCTTAGCAACAGGCGCAAGAATAAAAACGTAAAAATCATACCTGTCCTCGGCTCTGTGGGGAATCTGAAGCATAGCGAAGTGACTGTTATGCGTCACATCCTCTAAGCCATTCCAAACACCAAAATGGGCTTCCTCGGCAAGCAAGCCGCCGGTCATAAAGTCGGAAATATCAATATCATCATAGTTTTCCATACCCATGACGCGATGAATATCACCCGCTCCGTCGCTGATGGAAATCTTAGCGGCGATCCACGCCTCGTTACTTCCCGTGTTGGAAATGGTGGGATCCTTGAAGATGCGCTGACCGGGAGAAACCATTCCGTAGTCGTGTACCGTACCCTCGGCAGTTCCGAAAATTCTCGGTTGTGTCCGATCCTCTACCAGATCGCCGTTTTCGTCACGCGTTACGGCAGCCTCCGACAGCATTACGGATACGGATCCCGAAGTAATGGTTGCACCGGCTTGTTTCTGACTGGAAAAATATGCATAGGAGGTCTGTGCAAAAAGCAACACCGCCACGACGAGGAGCGTGACTTCTGTGATCAATAATTTCTTAGTCATGCTTCCTCCTCCATTGACTGTGCTTTTTGCCACGCCATCTCCGGTGCAGACATACCCTCTGTCTGCACTGCATATGCACGAAACGTAAGCTTTTGCCCGTTTCCCAAGGAAAGGAGCATTTCTTCCGTGGCTGTGGATTCTACGGAGAATCTATCGTTTTTTAGAATTGCATAACTTTTTTCTTCCGTGACGGCACTCACCTTGCGCCAATAGACGTCTTCCTCTCCATCAACGAGAGTCCAACCGTCGTCAACGGCATAAGTAACAACGCTATCTAAGGCGCTGTCGCCCACCACGCGAACAAAGAGCCAACATTCCTCACTGCCTTTGCCAACCGTTACCCTCGGATCCTTCGGGACGTCAGTCCCGGGGACAAGAATGTAACGAGATCCCGTGCTTTCGGTCAGTGAAAGTTGAATTTTCCCTGCCACGAAGGTGTTGACAACGGGGCGAGACTTGGATGCAAGAAATGCATACGTAACGCCGGCAGCGAAAATCGTCAACGCCAACATCATCGAACCGATCAGCATAATTCTTTTTTTCATCCTCGTCTCACCTCCCTGTCATTTCTCACTTTGAGTTATGGGTTATTCTGTGCAACAAACACGGTACCGCTTTCAAACGGGAATCTTCCGACAATGGCATTCCATGCGCGCTGATATCCCTGCAAGCCTTCCTTGGTTTCGGTGTAGCTTTCGGTCTGGATGGCAAATGCGGTCAGCGTTACCTTAGCACCGCCAAAGTCGGTAACATCTATGTCAGTCGCAATTGTAAAATCGTGGAACACGTCGTATTCTTCAGCCTGAGCAGAACCGACAGAAGTATAATCCACAACGCCGGTCTGAATGGTCTCAACTGCCTTGGTATTGCCCTGAGCGTCCTTACCTACGTAAAGATAAAGCTCTTCTTGGGTACTGTCATTCTTCTTGACCAACTGCCATCCACGCTGTATCATCTGAGCCTTCATTGTGGTCGCACCAGCAAGTTCAATGGAAGAGATTCCGTTCTTGACCTTCACGAAAAGATAAGAGGGAGTGCTGCCTTCATTGACGTAAATGGTGGGGTCCTTTAAGTAATTCTTACCGGGGACCAACTCGTAGCTGTTACCATCCGAGGTCTTTTCAGCTCCATCCAAATCCACACCGTTTTTGTCGGTTCTGGATTCGAACATCTGAATGCCAACCTGACCGACGGTAAAGGTGTTGGAAACGGCGGTGGACGATGCCAAGAATGCCAAGGTTCCCAGTACGCCGGAAAGCACCAGCAAAACTGCGATCAGCACATACAGCAACGGTCTGACAAAATTTCTGTTCTTCATTGTTTTTCCTCCTGAGATTTTATTTCTATATTGTCTTCCGACGGTTCCACGGGATCATTGGAGCCATCCGATAGAACGCTTGGATTGGGGAGATCCTTTGACCGTCTTTTGTCCAGATTTAAGGAATCAAAGATCAAGGAAAGGATCAAAAGAACCACGGCTATGCAGGCAATTCCGATCATACCGCTCGGGTTTTGCACGTAAGCCGACACGTAACCTAAGTATGGGATACAGAAAACCGGTTTTCCGATGATATCGGAAATTGTGATCTGGCCATCGGAAATATTGTTGGTCAGCCCCTGCGTGACAAACCTGCGTTCGCTCGGGGAAGTCCCCTCGATCACCTCAACGATCTCGTGAGTGACTACGTTGCCGCCGGAGCGAAACGTGACTGCATCCCCTACCCTCAGATCGGCAGGATCCGCCTGTGCGACGTAGATCAGGGAGCCGACGGGATACTTGGGTTGCATCGAGCCTGACAGCACCGTGTACGGTTGCAAGCCGACCAATCTCACTCCTGCCAGTAAGATCACCAGAGCCACCGCAAGCACCAACAAGATCACCGAAACTGCGTTGTATATTTTTTTTAGTTTTTTCAGCAAAAGAATCACCTTTTCATCCGTAAAGGGGGCATCCGCACTCGCCTGAGGGCGCCGTTTGCAACAGGCTTGTCCTCGTCGGTTTGTACACAAAAAACGGAAACAATGCGCCAATGTTAACAAAAAAGATTTACATTTCATTTTATCACAGATATCAAGAAAATCAAGCGGAAAATCAGTTTTTTTAAGAAGATATTCTGCGAAATTTCATTGAATTTGTCGGTTTACAAAAAGCATACTGTCGCAATATAAAAAGGAATACCTCTGCCGAGGTATTCCAATGAGTTTAAGATGCGTTTCCCATCTCCGGAAAAAGAGATTTTTAAGAAATTTTATCGATCCTCGATTAATACAGTCTGACCTTTTTGGCGATCAATTCACCGTCAACTTTCAAATAACTGTGAATCGCGCCGTCGAAGCCTGCCTGAATGAGATGCCCGTCAACGTTCGCTTCGAGAGAATGTTTCCCTTCAATCAGGATCTCTAATTCGTCGTATACAATACCGTCAACGACAAGTTCGTTCACTCTCTTCACCCTGCGGTATGTAACGGTATGTCCGAATACCTCAGTTTCAATCAGCGTTCTCGCCTTTACGTTTGTATCGGCTGCTCGGAGCGTTTGCGAATTTGCAAAGCCTTCCTGTCTCTCCTCCGTCTGCTCCAATTCCGAGACATCTGCTTCTTGCACCGGCAGTTTCTTAAGCTTGCAATGCGAATTGATGCCAAGCGAAAGCGAAATGATGATCCACGCGTGAAAAACAATGTCGATAATGCTTTCCAATTCGAATCCCATCAGTGCGAACATAGCCAACGTATCAACGGAGAAAATCACCAAAGAAACAATGAGCCAGCCCACCCTATTCTTTTTGGAGAAAATCCAGCTGATGAGATAGAGGGCTACAATGATCAATGCTAACCCCAAAAAAACAGCAAAAACGGAAGTGTCTAAAAACTCCATCCCCGAAAATTCTTCGCCATAATAATCTTCGGGAAACATTCCGCAGAACATCATTCCAAGAGTGACCAACATATAAGGAATGTATGCGGAAAACAAAAAATAGGTATCGCTGTTGGTAATGAGAAGCACCAGATTTACCACAGTAAATACAACCACCAGCAATAAATTGGATCGTGAATTATTATACTTTGTTTCTAATGCTTGTTTGTTGGACAGTTCGTTCATTGTACTCATAAATAGATCCTCCATTATGTTTTGTTTAGGGTGAGCAATCAAATCCTAGCGAAAAACGCACGGTTATAATCGTTCGATGAATCGCCACATTCTATCAATGTTAAAAGCAACGTCACAGCCAAGAACACACTTGTAATTTTTTCATAATTAAATCCTCCTTAGCGTTCCATACCGAATTGGGATATTTTTATTATACCATTATGGGATAATAATGTCAAGGGGGGTGGTTTTATTGAGATTAAAAGAAATTCGCAAAGCAAAAGGGATTTCTCAATTAAAATTGGCACTTGATTTAAATACGAATCAAAACACCATAAGTCGATACGAAACCGGTGAACGCGAGCCCGGAATAAACGAGCTTATAAAAATCGCTGATTATTTTAATGTTTCAATAGATTTTCTTCTTGAAAGAACAGACAATCCAAATATACAAAAATAAGCGGTTAAATTCACGGCTTTTTCTTATAACAAAAAAGCGGCGATCAATCAATGCAGAGCATTGTATATCATCATTGCGAAAGTGTTTTTGATACACGCTAAAGCGCGATGATATACAGTCCTAACAGACTGATGAGACACAACACGGCAACGCCATGTTGATGATATGCCATTGCTTTCGCAATGGATAAAAAAGAACGATGCATTGCTTCGTTCTTTTTTTGTCTCTCGTGTCCGAAAAACTGGTCAAAAACCGAGGGTTTTACGCTCTAATAACTTCTACTCTTTTAAAAATAATTTGTATTACTTTTGTTTTACATTTAATAGTGTCAAATTTTAATTCTAACAAATAGTGGTCACCTTTTTCAGACAATTCGTCTGATAACCACCAACCGCCATTAAGCAAGTTGATATCAAAATCGCCTGTTTTTATTTTAAAATTATAAAAACGAATTTCTGTAATATCCG
>JAFQKX010000052.1 GCA_017414705.1 Clostridia bacterium | reverse complement strand
TGGCGCAGACCGTATTTTTTGGGGATCTCAAAATCAATGATGGTGCAGGGATCGTATAAGCCGACCTGAATGGCGTTGACGACAAAATCTGTACCGCGCAGAGCCTCTTTGCGCTGTTCAATTCCTAAAAACTTCTGTACCGTGGCTCTGTTTTGGTTGTAACGGCGATTGAGGGCTTCGACCACCAAAAACGATTCTTCTAACCTTGTACCGTCAATGTCATAAAGTGCAATTTCGCATTCCTGTAAAGCGGGGGTCAACAGCGTGTCTCCCAATACGTTTTTGACAAAAACTGTGCTGCCGGCACCCATAAACGTGATCTTCATTGCTTAAGTCCTCCTGTTTCTTGCTTTTTTCATTGTAGCAGTTATTTGCGCGGATTGCAATTGTATTTTGGGTAAAAAACTCGTTATAATGAATCAATCGAATCAAATGGAAATTATCGCAGGCTTCTCTGTCAAATTATTGCAAAAGTAGTCAAAACGGGGTTGAAACGGCGATGTATTTTCGGTATAATAAGGGCGATATGATTTTCTTGCAGGAGAGCAATACTTATGATTTGTAATACCATTCTGGATGCTATGGGTAACACCCCGCTGATCCGCTTGCAGCATTTGCCCGCGCCCGACAGTGCCGAGATTCTGGTGAAATTTGAGGGTCTTAACGTCGGCGGCTCCATCAAAACGAGAACTGCCTTTAATATGATTCGCGATGCAGAGCAACGCGGACTGATTGGCAAGGATACCGTTATCGTTGAGCCGACCAGCGGCAATCAGGGAATCGGTCTTGCCTTGGTGGGTGCCGTACGTGGGTATCAGACCAAGATCATTATGCCCGATTCAGTTAGTGAGGAACGCCGCAAGCTGGTACAGCAGTACGGCGCCGAGGTCATTTTGGTGCACGATGCAGGCAATATCGGTGACTGTATCCACGAATGCCTTGAGATCGCGCTGAGAATGCAGCGCGAAGACCCCAACGTGTTTGTGCCCCAACAGTTTGAAAATCCCGCCAACCCCGCCATTCAGCGTTCACAGACCGCGCAGGAGATCCTGCAGCAGGTGGGCGGCCCCATTCACGGCTTTTGCTCCGGCATCGGTACCGGCGGCACCATCACCGGCATCGGGGAAGCACTCAAACAGCAAAACCCCGATATGACCATTTGGGCGGTCGAGCCGGAAAACGCCGCTATTTTATCGGGCGGCTCCATCGGAACCCACCTGCAGATGGGTATCGGCGACGGCATCATTCCCGCGATCCTCAACTGCGATATTTATGACGACGTCTGCATTGTCAAGGACGAGGACGCCATCCGCGTCTCCAAAGAGCTTGCCTGCAAGGAAGGCATTTTGTGCGGCATCAGCAGCGGCACCAACGTTGCGGCTGCCCTCAAGCTTGCCGAGCGTTTGGGCAATGGTAAGACGGTCGTCACCGTCCTGCCCGATACCGCCGAGCGTTATTTCTCTACGCCTTTGTTTGACTGACGGTTCCAAAAATAAAACAGCGCATCGATGGATGCGCTGTTTTTGTTTTACCGTTCTTCCATGGGAATATAGGGCTGGGTTTCCTTGACGCAAATGTATGCGGGACGCATGATCTTGCCGGCGTTTTGGATCTCCTCCATGCGGTGTGCGCTCCAGCCTGCGATGCGTGCCACCGCAAAGATAGGAGTGAACAACTCGTTGGGCAGATCCAGCATCCGATACACCATACCGGAATAGAAATCTACGTTGGGGCTGACGCCCTTGTACATCTTGCGCTTTTGCGCGATGATCTCGGGAGAAAGCTCCGCTACCAGCTCATATAGCGCAAACTCTTCTTCCATATGCTTTTCAATCGAAAGCTGCTTGGCATAATCCTTGAGGATCTCGCAGCGCGGGTCGGAAACGGAATATACCGCGTGGCCCATACCGTAGATCAGTCCCGCGTTGTCAAACGCTTGCTTGTCCAGCAGCCGCACCAGATAATCACGCACCGCATTTTTATCGGTGGTGTCGATGGTGGCCTTCATGTCGTCAAACATTTTGACTACCTTGATGTTCGCACCGCCGTGGCGTGGGCCCTTGAGCGAGCCGAGCGCCGCCGCAATGGCGGAATAGGTGTCGGTGCCGGAGGACGAGACGACATGGGTGGTGAAGGTGGAATTGTTTCCGCCGCCGTGCTCAGCGTGCAGGACCAATGCCAGATCCAACAGCTTTGCTTCCAACGGACTGAATTCGCCGTTTTCGCGAAGAATATACAACAGATTTTCGGCGGTGGTCAGTTCGGGCTTTGGGAAGTGAATGAACAGACTTTTTCCGTTGTGATAATGCTGATAAGAATGATAGCTATACACCGCCAGCAGCGGGAATTGGCTGATAAGCTGCAAGCATTGCCGCAGAATATTGGCGGTAGAGATATCGTCGGGGGTTTCGTCGTAGGTATACAACGCCAGCACGCAACGTGACAGAATGTTCATCATATCCTTGCCGGGTGCTTTCAGAATAATATCACGCACAAAAGAGGGCGGCAGGGAACGGTAGATCGACAGTTGCTCGGTAAACTTCTGCAGCTCCTGCTTGTTGGGCAGCTTGGAAAACAGTAACAGATAGACGGTTTCCTCAAACCCGTTGCAGCGGTCGGGGGAAAACCCCTTGACAATATCGTGCACGTCAACGCCGCGGTAATATAATTCTCCCTTGCAGGGGATCTCCTTGCCGTCGGGCGTGATCTCTTTGGATTTGATGTGTGAAATTTCGGTCAATCCCGCCACAACGCCGCTGCCGTCCAGATCACGCAGGCCGCGCTTGACCTGATGCTGCAGATACATTTGCGGCTCAATATGGTTGTTTTGATCCGAGACGGCGGCAAGCTGCTGAAGATACGGTGTGATTTCAGAATAATTGATGCTCATGGTCGTCTCCCTTCTTTTTTGTTTTATACGTTAAATCGGAACAGAACGATGTCGCCGTCCTGCATAACGTATTCCTTTCCTTCGCTGCGCACCAAGCCTTTTTCCTTGGCGGCGGGCATAGACTTGAACTGCATAAAATCGTCAAAAGCAATGACCTCGGCACGGATAAAGCCGCGTTCAAAATCGCTGTGGATCTTGCCGGCTGCCTGCGGTGCCTTGGTGCCCTTTTGAATGGTCCAGGCGCGCACCTCGGGCTGACCCGCCGTCAGGTAGGAAATAAGCCCCAACAGACTGTAGCAGGCCGAGATCAAACGGTCAAGACCCGATTGCTCCACGCCCAGCTCTGCCAGGAACATGGCCTTTTCTTCCTTGTCCATATCGGCAAGCTGCGCCTCCAATTCGGCACAGATGGGCAACACCGCTGCGCCTTCCTCGGCGGCCTTTTCCTTGACCTTGAGATAGTTTTGGTTTTGCTCTAAGCCTGCGGCGTAATCCTCTTCGCTCATGTTGCAGGCGTAGATGACCGGCTTTGCCGACAATAAGCAGGCTTCGTTGAGAATCTTTTCTTCTTCCTCACTCAGATCATCCAAGCGTGCGCTTTTTCCGTTTTCCAACCGCTCCATAATGCGCTTCATCAGATTCAGATCGGTCTGATAGCTCTTGTCACCCTTGAGCAGCTTGGTGTCCTTGTCAATACGGCGCTGCACGATCTCCATATCCGAGAAGATCAGCTCCAAGTTGATGGTCTCCATATCGCGCACCGCGTCCACGCTGCCGTCTACGTGAATGATATCGTCATTTTCAAAGCAGCGCACCACGTGTACGATGGCGTCCACCTCGCGAATGTGGGACAGGAACTTGTTACCCAAGCCTTCGCCCTGCGCAGCACCGCGAACCAAACCCGCAATGTCAACAAACTCTACCGTTGCGGGGGTGAATTTGACGGGATGATAGATTTCTGCCAATGCGTCCAAACGAGCGTCCGGCACCGCCACCACGCCCACGTTGGGCTCGATGGTGCAGAATGCGTAGTTGGCAGACTGTGCGCCGGCGTTGGTGATGGCGTTAAATAAAGTGGATTTGCCCACGTTGGGCAGTCCAACGATACCAAGTTTCATATATATTCAAATCTCCTTGCTTTATTGGTGCTTTTATGCTTCAACTTTTCTCATATCCATTGGCTGAACACCTAAATTATATCGTATTTGTAACTTTTTTTCAATAGAAATGATAATTTTAATTAAATACCTTTTTGTTTTAATGTTGAAAAAGAGCACAACATCATACATTGTTGTGCTCTTTAAAATCAATTTCAAAGCAAAATAGAAGATGATTAATTGGATAGTATACTAATTTTGATATTAATGCTTTATTTCTTTTAGATGTAAAATTATACTGCGCACCAGTTCCACATCTTTATCTGTTAATCCAGCTATGCTTATAGTTGCAGAATTATTTACGCCTAAAATATAGTCAGTAGATACCTTGAAAATATTTGCAAGTTCAACAACATATTGAGTAGAAGGGACGGAAATTCCCATTTCCCACGCATTTACACTAGATCTTGTAATTCCAAGTTGTTTTGCAAGCTCTGCCTGTGTTTTATTCTGCTGCTCTCTCAAAAATTTTATTCTATCTGCTACCATACTACACCAACTTTCTATATAAGTATGGTAAATCAACCAAAAAGATATTGCATTATCATAAAGATATTTATAGTTGACATTATATAAAATATACTGTATAATTGAAACTATCCAAAGTACAAGAAGGAAGGAATATTAATGAAAAAAGTAATTGCATTGATTTTAATAATTTTAATGTGCCTGATGTTTTCTGCTTGTGATATGTTATCTTCTTTAGATTCTCCGTATGAAAATCTAGAAGATGCATATGGACAAATGGAGAATGCTATGAATCAAATTTTGGGAAATAATAATGCTGAGGATGAAGAAAAATCAAAGGAAATTTCTAGTGAACCAAAGAGTGAGCAAGAAGAAAAAGGACTTCTTAGTGGATATGTTGGAAAGTCTTTAGTTGAATTTATGGAAAAAGTTGAAGAATTGGGATATACTGCTACTTATTGGAATCAGGGAACAGATTATACTGAAATTCTTGAATTTTACACAAAGGAAGATTGTGAATCTTTTGTGATTGGCAGTTTGGAAGAAAATCAGGTCGCCAAAACAGTTGATGTCAAATTGCAACTTAAATCCAGTATTGAACAAAATGAAAAGGAAGAAAGCCTTAAGAAAAAATTAGAATTAGGTTCGGCTTGGACTGCTGTTAAAAAATACGGAGAAGGACTATACGGGAAAACGTTTAAACTTCATTATATTGTGGGGAAAATTGACGAGTCTTTAGATGATGAAAATACTTGGTTTTTAAAGGCGGAATGTACTGTAAATGGTCAAGAGAAAATATGTGAGGCTAAAGTAACTGGAACCACTGCCAATCCGGAAGTTGTTTTCTTCGATATTTATTAAATAAAAAGTATAACAAAAATGCACATCTGCAAACTAGCAGATGTGCATTTTTGTTATGGAGTTGCACAATATCACAGGGGTTTTGTTAACTAAGGAGTAATATTTTTGCAGTATTTTTTAGCTTATATTTCATCGAATTTATGGGTTTTGTGGGAATTTAAGGATTTATGAAATTCGCTTGTGTAATTTTGTTGAGTTTCATAATGGTCTTCTTTATCGATAATATCTAATTTTTCAGTCAATGCGGCCGGTCAGGTGTCCCTCAAACAGTAACCCCTCAAACTCGTGCTGCCGCAGCGCCTCGTAGGCGGCGATGGCAACCGTATTGGACAAATTCAGACTCCTGGCATCGGGGTGATTGAGCATCGGTAACCGTACGCAGCGGTCATACCGTTCTTTGAGCAGTCGCTCGGGCAATCCCGCCGTCTCGCTGCCGAAAAACAGATAACATCCGTCGGTGTACTGCACGTCCGAATAGAGTGTTTGCCCCTTGGTGGAGAAGAAATAAAATTCCCCCTCGTTTTTGGCAAGAAAATCATCCAGATCGTCGTAATACGTAATGTCCAGCAGATGCCAATAATCCAAGCCCGCGCGCTTGAGCTGCTTGTCGGTGATGGTAAACCCCATCGGGCCTACCAAGTGCAGCCGTGCGCCGGTCAGCGCGCAGGTGCGTGCCACGTTGCCGGTGTTTTGCGGGATCTGCGGACAGACCAAAACCAAATTTAACTGCATATTATTTCACGCTGCTCAGCAAAACGGTTGCCTTGCCCTCCAGCACCACCGCGTCGGTGTCTGCCGTCGCAAAGAACGAATCGTTTTTGCCGAATTCCTCGCCGTTGATCTTGCCGGCACCGTCTACTACCAGCACCGACAGGAAGGAAGCGCCCACGGCGATCTCTTTGGTGCCGTTCAGCTCCAACTTAAGGGTGCGGAAATATTCGCATTCGCTCAATACCGTCATGCCGTCTTCCTGTGTCGGAACGCCTTGTGCGGGAGCGGGGCAGAGGGCGGTCACGTCCAATGCCTTTTCAACGTGCAGGTCGCGCGGTTTACCGTCAGCACCTACTCTGCCGTAATCGTAAACACGGTAGGTGGTGTTGGAATTCTGCTGGATCTCGGCGATCAGCAGACCTGCACCGATGGCGTGAATGGTGCCTGCAGGGATGAAATAGCATTCTCCCGCCTTGACCTCCACGAATTCCAGCAGATCGGTCAGCGTGTTTTGACGAATGGCATCCTCAAACTCCTGCTTGCTGACCTCCTGCTTGAAGCCGTAATAAATTCCGGCACCCGGCTCGGCGTCCAAAATGTACCACATTTCGGTCTTGCCGTATTCTTTTTCCACGCGCAGCGCGTATTCATCGCTGGGATGCACCTGCACCGACAGATTCTGTGCCGCGTCAATGAATTTGATCAGGATGGGGAAACGGTCAAAGCGCTTTGCTGCCGCGCCCACGGCGTCGGGCAGCTGCTCGAGCACGGCAGACAATGTCATGCCGTCGTATTCACCGCCCACAATGCGGCTCTCGCCGTCCTTGTGGCAGGAAAGCACCCATGCCTCGCTCACACGGTCCAGCTCGGTCACGCCGTATTCGCCGCGCAGCTTTTGTCCGCCCCACAAGTAATCCTTAAACGCAGGGGTCAACCGTAAAATACTCATATTTTTTTCTTCCTTTCAGGATGAGATTTTTTGCTGTTTTCAAATCGCTTGGTGCCGCCCTTTTTGGGTCGCTTGACCGAATAGCCAAACGAGCCCAACAGCTCGCCTAACGCAAAATACTGTCCGTGACAGTAGGTGATCAGATCGGCTTTTTCCAAGGCAATGCGCCCGTTTGCATCGATCAGCTTGTCGTCCACCTGCACGCACACGATGTCTGCCAGAATCAGGTCGTGACTGCCCAAGTGTTGGATCTCACGCACCTTGCATTCCAAATTCACGGGACATTCGGCGATGATGGGCGCCTTGATCTCCGCAGCGTCCTGATAAGTAAAGCCGCACAACGCCGCCTTGTCGGCATCGCGCCCGCTGCGTACACCGCAGTAATCGGTGGCGCGCACCAGCTTGCGGGTGGTCAGATTGACGGCAAATTCACCGCTTTTTTCAATGATGGGATAGGAATACCGCTCGGGGCGGATGCTGACCGACAGCATCGGCGGTGCGGTGCAAACCATACCCACCCAAGCCGCGGTCAAGGCGTTTTTGACTTGTGTGTCGCCGCAGCTGATGAGTACCGCAGGGACGGGTGCAAGCAGTGCGCTGCCCGGAAATTTCTGTTTCATAGTCTTTCCTTTATTGCTCAATGGTATATTTCTTTCAGTATACCATTTTTCGGAGCAAAATACAATTGAATTTTGCTTGTTTTTATGATAGAATTTAAAAAATAAAATGCTGCAGGAGGAGATTGCATGGAGTTGGAAGAAAAGTACCTTTCACGGAAAGAAATTTTTTCGGGAAGGATCATTCACGTCGTGATCGATACCGTTGAGCTGCCGGACGGCACCGAGAGTACTCGCGAGGTAGCGTATCACCCCGACGGCGTCGGTATTTTGGCGTTGACCGATCGGGACGAGGTGCTGCTGGTGCGTCAATATCGCTACCCAATCGAACGGGTCATCTATGAGATCCCCGCAGGCAAAATGGATCCCGGCGAGACCGATACCGAGGCTGCCGCCATCCGTGAGTTGCGTGAGGAAACGGGCGCCGTTGCAGGTACCTTTGAGCCCTTTGGCTCCTGCCTGGTCTCTCCCGGCTTTTGTGACGAGACGCTGCATCTCTACCGCGCTGCTGACCTGCGGTTTGGTCAGCAGGATCTGGACGAGGATGAATTTTTAAACGTTGAACGCATTGCGTTTGACAAAGCGCTGGCTATGGTGGAAAGCGGCGAGATCAACGACGCCAAGACCTGCATTGCCATCCTGCGCGAAGCCTTGCACCGCAAATAATTAAAAAGTCACCTTTGTCGATTGACAAAGGTGACTTTTTTCTTGCGAAAGAGCGACTAAAAGCAGTATAAGTAGGAATAAAAACGACCAAAAGTATTGTGGCAGCGCTGGTTGACAAATTGGAAGTTGTTCTTAATGCTCGATTTCATACCAAAAATCCAGAGTATCGTCTTTTTTTAATTTAGTATTGAATTTCAGAATCGTTTCAAATAAGTGTAATAGTTCAGTATCTTCAAAAGAGTCAACGGATGTGGTTTGTGAGGATACTAAAACAATTTTTCTTTTATCTAATTGTATAACCAACATCCCTGACTTTGCCATACCGTAAACAGAAACGGTTGTTCCCCTTAACCAATTAACTTTATTAAGTTCATAGATTTTGTTTTGTATTTGTATATAGACTATTTCATCTTTAATCCAATAAGCACCTTTTCTCTCAAACCACTTATACTTTTGAGTGAATTTGTAGTAAATAAAAAGGCAAATAAGCATAATGATACCACAAATCAAGATATACCAAAGATTA